>JBJMXF010000113.1:0-2830 GCA_045809725.1 Candidatus Udaeobacter sp.
TCGCGTTGTCGTCGGTGCCGGCGAACGCTGCCCACGTATTTACGCCCATGTCTTTACCGATCTTTACGCCATGCATTGTAGCCGGTCTGCCGAACGTGAACTTGATCATTCCGTCCTTCGATTCTCCCTGCGCTCCAAAGATCTCGTTTAGAGGAGCAGCAGTAATGGAACTTTTCTCCGGCAAGCGCGCTGCGCCGAAGGAATCCTTTGGATTCGGACTTGCCGCGCGAATCTGTTTCACTGCGTCGTAAACTTTTCTCACAGCACCGGACAGCTTATCGACTCCGCCCTCTCCTTCGATGTGCATGAAATAGACCTTCGGATGATCGAAAAAGAAATGGTTGTGAAGTGCCGTGACGTTAAGACCATTGTCGAGCGCAGCGGACATTGCGGCGTTGACTTCGTCTTCAAACAGGACCGTGTCGCCCATCACCATTGCTCCACCTTTTATTGGGACGAATGCCGCCCACGTTCCGAGGCCCATAAATGGCGGCATCGTCCATCCGTCCACGACGATCTTCACGTCGCTGCGGGGAAACGTGACTTTGTAGACGCCTTCCTTCTCGTTCAATTTGCCCTTAAGTCCGGTGAGCTGGTCGATCCGCGCCGTGTCCAGATCAGCAGCGGAGCAGACGGAAATCAGTGCAAAAAAAATCGCTGTGCAAGCGCGTGTTGTCATAGCCCGTTGGCGGAAGAGGCGAATGCTGCCGGCGGCGTCTACGCGACCGGCAGCAATGCACTCACTATTAGTGTTTCTCGCCTTTTTCTTTGTGCTCTTTGCTCTCGTCGTGTCGGCTCACCACTTTGCCGCTGGCGTCGATTTCGATCCCCGTCTGCTTCCCATTTTTTTCGACAACGGCTTCGTAGTTGCTGCCCTCTTTTTCCCAGCGGACGATCGTTCCGCCCCTAGCTTCTCTCTGCGCAGCTTGCTGTACCGCTTGCGGCACATTAGCGCTGCTGATTGCCTCTTCTTCTTCTTTTTCCTTCGCTTGCGCTGTTACACCAAACGCGAGTCCGGCGCTAATAAGCGCTGTGACGACCAGGTTGTTTGTTTTCATGGATGTTGTGGTTGCTATTCCAAGTTAGTTGTTGCTCTCTTCTATTTCGTTCAAAAAACGCGGATCAGATGTAAAATCAAATCTGATTTGCAATACATGTTTCCTTTGACAGGATGAACTGGTGAAATCCACCTCGTGGCTCCTGCTCCTGTTCAGCTTTCCTACGAAGAGCAATACTGAGCGCGTGGCGGTATGGCGACGGCTGAAGAAAATGGGCGCCGTCCAAATTAAAACATCGACTTATCTTCTGCCGGACGAGCCCGTCCAATATGAGCAGTTCCAATGGCTGGCACAGCAGATCCGCGACTACGGCGGCGACTCTACATTGGTTCGGGCGCAGGAAATCGGGGGATTAACGCGAGACAATCTGATCGCGATGTTCAATGACGCCAGGGCCAACGATTATTCAGACCTGCGGAAGGGTCTTCAAAATTTCATCAAACGCCGAAACAAGACTAACGCTGATGAAGCAGCGTCGGAACTGGAGCGGCTCACGCGCCAGTTTCGGGGAATTCGCGAGGTCGATTTTTTTGATAGCGCCCGCGGTCACGATATCGCGATGTTACTTCGTCGAGCCGAAGGGCCGAAACGGTCGCCCAAACTCGAAGTCCTGGACCCAAAAAAATACCAGGGGAAAACGTGGCTCACGCGTCCTCGCCCCGAGATCGATCGCGTTGGCTCAGCATGGCTGATTGCGAGGTTTATTGATCGGAAACCGCGGTTTGTATTTGCTCCAAACGCCGAGGCTGTTTCGAACGCCATCCCGTTCGACATGCTGGATGCTGAATTCTCCCACCACGGCAATTCTTGCACGTTCGAGACGCTGGTGAAGCGCTTCGGCCTTTCAGACAAGTCACTCCCAAAAATTGGCGAGATGATTCATGACGCTGATTTGGACGATGCGAGGTTCCAGCGAGTTGAAGGCGTCGGAATCGATCGCGTACTCAAGGGATGGGCGAAAGCAGGATTACCCGACGAAGAGATTATGCACCGCGGTTTCCAGTGTTTCGACGCACTGCATGCGTTCTTGCAGCGACGATAAACCGACAATGACGGCAAGCGATCAACAGAACAACCTCGAGGCAGATCATCAGATGCCGTCGTGGCGCGAAGTATTTCTCTATTTTCTATTCCTTGGCTTCGTCAACGTCGGCGGGCCAGTGGCGCAGATCACGATGATGTTCAATCACATGGTGGAGAAGCGGCGATGGCTTTCCAAAGATCGCTTCGTCAAAATTATGGCTTTCTGTCACGTGCTTCCCGGCCCGGAGGCGCTGCAGTTGGCCATCTATGTTGGTTACCTGAAACGCAAACTATGGGGTGGCGTATTGGCCGGTGTCACTTTCATTGTGCCGGGCGCAATTGTCATGATCGTTCTGAGCTGGCTGTATGTTCGATATGGCAAGCTTCATCAGGTAACGGACGCTCTTTACGTGCTCAAGCCGGCTGTGCTCGGCATTATCGCCGCGGGGATTATTAAGCTCGGGCGCGCTTCCATCAGAAACATGTTCCTTGCGGTTTTGCTGGTTGGAGCGTTTATAGGAATGCGCTTCGCGGGAATCAACTTCCTGCTGATTCTTCTGATGGCCGGATTACTGAACCTGATCGTGGAGCGTGGTTCTGCGGTGCTCAAAAGGAGTGTACCAACTTTGCCGCTGATGGTTATTGGAACTAGTGCACTTATTCCATTCGGCGATTCGCCCTTGTTCCAAATTGCATGGCTGTTTTTCAAGACAGGCCTGCTGAGCTTCGGCGGCGCGTATGCTTCGCTT
>JBJMXF010000114.1:0-22475 GCA_045809725.1 Candidatus Udaeobacter sp.
GGTGTTGATCTCCAAAATGTACGGCCGTTCGTCTTCGGCTAGAATTGCGTCCACGCGGGCGTACACCTGCAGTCCCGCTGAGCGAAACGCACGGAGCGCCAGCTCCTGAATTTCTTTGGTTTTTCCCGCGTCGATCTTTGCCGGACAAACGTGCTCCGCTCCGCCGCCGCCTTGCGGATTAAGAAATGGATACTTGTTATTGAAATCGTAAAAGCCGCCCTTGGGGATTATTTCGAGGATGGGCAGAACCTGGTCACCAAGGATGCCTATCGTCAGTTCCCGGCCGGACACGAATTTTTCTATCAATAATTCGCGACCATATTTCGTTGCTTCGGCGATCGCGGAGTCGATCTCGCGTTCATTCTTCACAATTACAACGCCCACGGTTGAGCCTTGTCGTGGCGCCTTAACAACAATCGGCAATGAAATCGACGGACGCTGTCCAGCGTGGATCACTTCCCATGGAGGTGTCGTTACGCCGTGTTCCTGAAATTTTTCTTTAGTGCGAATTTTATCGAAAGCGATCTCGCTCCCACCGACACCTTCGCCGGTATAAGCGATGCCGCGGCCCTCAAGAATTTTCTGAAGGTGGCCATCTTCGCCAAACGTTCCGTGGATCGTATTGAAAGCCAGCTCGACATCCTCCGGCAGTTGGAAGTTTTCGTCGCGCACATCGATTTCCACCAGTTCGGCGCCTAACGACCGAAGCGCTTTCGCCACACCTCGCCCTGTCGCAAGCGAAACCTCTCGCTCCGATCCTGGCCCTCCCATTAGCACAGCAATTTTCTTTGGTAACTCCTCGCGTGTTGTCATTCCGGTTCTCCCACGATTTCCACTTCGGTCTCCAGCTCGATTCCCCGCTTTTTCCTCGCGACGCTCTTGATGTCATCAATCAAGTCAAGAACTTCCGATGCCGTCGCATTGCCATCGTTCACGATAAAGTTGCCGTGTACCCGTGACACGCGTGCATTTCCGACGCGCGAGTTCTTCAGCCCGAGTTCGTCTACTAATTTGCCGGCTGGAATAGTGGCGGGATTTTTGAAAATACAGCCTGCGCTTTTGGCGACCGGCTGCGTCGTGCGTCGTTTCTCCTGCGATTCGCGCAAACGTGTATCGATTTGTGTGCGCTCGGCTGGTTGCGCGCAGAATGTTGCAGAAATTGCGAAGTTTTTCTCAAGCAAGGGGAAACGACGGTAAAAGACTTCCAACTCATCGCGCTTCTTCAGGTGCGAATTTCCCTCGGCATCAAGATAACGAATGCGCGTAACGTTCTCGAAAGTCTGCGCGCCCATCGCGCCAGCATTCATGCGCAATCCTCCTCCGACTGTGCCCGGAATTCCCTCCATCCATTCGAGTCCGCCGAGATTTGCTGTGCGCGCGGCATAAGCCACCTGTCTGAGCTTTACGCCTGCGCCCGCCGTAATTTCGCACCCGTTGACTTCGATTTTTTCAAAATCGCCGCCGTGCGGATGAACGACTATCCCGCGGATGCCTCCGTCGCGAACGAGGAGATTCGAACCTCTCCCGATTACAAAAAGCGGCAGATGTTCACTGCGGCAAAAGCGAATTAGTTCGGCAAAGGTCTGTTGGGTGCGCGGCTCGACCCAAAACTGCGCGGGACCGCCAACGCGCAGCGTCGTATGATTCGACAGCGGTTCGTAAAGGCGGATTTCACCCTCTTCGCCGACAATGGCCTTTAGTTTTTCGGCGATCACGAGATCAGCGGCTAGGATCTCCAGTTGTTCGTGAATGTTGCCGGCCCCGAGACTCAAAACCAGATCGCCGGTCTCCAGCATGTTTCCGACGTCACGATGCACGGATTGAAGGTGTGGCTGATAAGTGACGCCGCGATGCGAGCGTTGCACGATTTCATCGGCAATGCTCCGACCTGTGATTCCCGGAATGGGCGGCTCGCTGGCAGGATACACATCCGTGATCACCACCCGGTTGGCATCATCGAACGCACTGCCGAATTCGCGACACAACGCTTTTGTTCGCGAAAAACGGTGCGGCTGAAACATTGTCACGAGACGCCGCCTTCCTATTGATTTTGCGGTGCGAAGGGTGGCACGAATCTCGGTGGGATGATGCGCATAATCGTCAACGAGCAGAAATCGATCGCTTGCGTATTTAATCTCGAAGCGACGGCGCGCGTGCTCGAATTTCCGAAGCGATGCCACGATCTTATCGAATGGAACAGAAAGCTCGGAAGCCAGCGCGATTACTCCCAGTGCGTTATGCACGTTGTGTTCTCCGGGAACATTGAGCGTCGCCTGCCCAAGTTTCTCACCGCGACGAAAAACTAAAAAGGATGAACCAAAATCCCGCAGCTCGACGTCGGCTCCACGATAATTCGCATGCTCGGAAAATCCGTAGGAGACTGCACGTTTGCGCTTGCCGCACAATCGCGCGGTATTCGGATCGTCAATGTTGTAAAGAACACTTCCGGTGGTTTGATCGATCAGTTGAGCAAATACTTTTTCGATAGCTGCGAGATCGGGATAGAAATCGAGGTGTTCTTCCTCGATGTTTAAAATGACTGAGTGCTCAGGATGAAAGCAGCGCAACGTGCCGTCGCTTTCGTCGCCTTCCGCAACGAAATATTCGCCGCGCTGGTCCCAAAACGCGTTTGTTCCGAGAATCGGAATTTCAGCGCCAACATAATGGGACGGATGCAGTCCACCTTCGCGTAGCACATGCGCTGCCATTGCGGAGGTCGTTGTCTTGCCATGCATTCCGGCGATCACAATCCCGCGTTTGGCTTGCATGATTGCAGCGACGGCTTCCGCCCGACGGAAAAGCAGTTTTCCGCGACTGCGCGCGGTTAAGAGAATGGGATTGTCGTCCTTAATGGCCGAGGAAAAAACAACAAGTTCCGCAGCGTCGGCATGCTCAGCGAGATGCTGCTCATGGAAGCGCAGGCCTAGTCGTTGCAGTCGCTCAGTCTCTGTCGTTGTGACTTTGTCCGAGCCGCTCACTACGTGTCCCAGCTCGAGAAGAAGCGCGGCAAGACCGCTCATACCGCTTCCCGCAACGCCAATAAGGTGAATCCGATGGTGTTCGGTGGTCAGAAATCGCGACAGGTCGGATAATGCATCAGGACGCCGAAACTTCTTGCGCGGAGAATTGGCGCGCGGAGCAGTTGCTTCAGGCGTGAGCTTCATGACTGGTATATTTTTCAATCGTGTTGGCCACCCGACCAGCTGCATCATTCGGCGCGAGCCGCGCGCAATTCGCGGCCATTTGCTGTAGGCGTTGCGGATTTTCCACCAGCTCGCGGATGTTGCGTGCGAGCAATTCACCAGAGAGGTCCGACTGCTTCAGAAGAATTGCCGCATCGGCGCGAGCGTAGATTTCTGCATTGCGCGTTTGGTGATCATCTGCGGCGTAAGGAAATGGAATGACGATGCCGGGCAACGAAAAACCGGCGAACTCCGCCAGACTGGCCGCACCCGCTCGCGCAACGACAAGATCAGCGGCGCTGTACACTTCCTCCATCCGATGGTGAAAGGCACCGATGTAAGCAGGGACATTTTCGCGGCGATAATTGTCTGCAACGAGGCGTTCATCCCGCGCGCCGGACAAGTGGATCACCTGGAGCGGAACACCTTGCAAGAACGGCAGCGCTTTGATAAGCGCCTGATTGATTCCGCTGGCGCCTTGGCTGCCACCCATAACCAGCACTGTGGGCAGATCTTCTCGCAATCCCAGTTTCCGCCGCGAATCTGCGCGGTCCAGACGCACGAGTTCGGTGCGAAGCGGTGTGCCGGTGACTTCGGTACGCGTTTTTGGAAAAAACGGCGCACATTCCTTGAACCCCAGCATAACGGCATTCACCACACGCGCGGTCCAGCGGTTTGCTTTTCCAGGAACGGCGTTCGATTCGTGAATAAACGTGGCTATTCCGCGGAATCGCCCGGCCAACACTGGTGCAGTAGAAGTGAACCCCCCCATGCCGAGAACGGCGTGTGGGTTGAACTTGCGATAGATAGACCGGCAAAGTGACAAACTCTCAACAAACCGGCGAGTGAATCCAAAAAGCGCCGGCGAAAACGGTGAAGGCAACCCTACAGTCGGTAATTTTTCGACTTGGAAATTGGTCCGGCCGGACAGCGCCAATGCGTCGATGTCCTTTTCGGAAACCAACAGCATTACTGAGTGTCCGCGATTTTGCAGCACCTCTGCCACAGCAATGCCGGGGAAAAGATGTCCACCGGTTCCTCCACAGGCGATTATAGCGTTCATCTTGGGTTATTTGAGTTACGGGGTAATTAAATTCGCAGTGCTAGTTTCGCGTTCATCGTCGTGCGTTTCACCGGCGGCGGCTCGAGAATTCCCTGGCGATAAATATTTACCAATACGCCAATGCCAAACATACATGCGGCCAGGTTCGAACCTCCATAGCTGATGAACGGGAGTGGGAGTCCCTTGTTAGGCAAAAGCGACGTCGTCACACCGATATTGACCGCTGCCTGTAGAGCGAGAAGCGAGACAATCCCGCATCCGAGCAGTAGTCCAAACCGATCACGAGCGTGCAGCGCAATCATGATGCCGCAAACAATTATCACAACGAACAAAAAAACCACCAGAAGACTGAACCGCAGACCAAGTTCTTCGCCGATTATTGGAAAAATAAAATCTGTATGTGCGTACGGCAGATACAGCATCTTCTGCCGGCCGTTGCCTAATCCGAGGCCGTCCATCCCGCCGCTGCCCCAGGCAATCAACGCCTGCATTTGCTGCAAGCCCGCGTCGTCCTTGTAGGTTTGCGGATGAAGGAACGCGGAGAGCCGCCCCATGCGCTCTGAGATTTGGGTCGCAACGACCAGTAATCCGCCCAAGCCCGCTACCGCAAGGCCCCCAAGCAACAGAGGATTCGTGCCGGCAATGAACATCACTACGAATGCCGTTGTTCCAATTAAGGCTGTAGTTCCGAGATCAACTTCGCCCAGCACAAGCGCAGCCGGCACGCTGATAATCGCGAGCGGAATAATAAATCCCGATAAGATGTTGCCGTCCGGTTTGTCGCGTCGCGCGAACCAGGCGGCCAGAAAAATGATCGTGGCGATCTTCGCAAGTTCGGATGGTTGAAAGGTAATCGGGCCGTAGCCGACCCACCGGCGCGACCCGTTGATGCGCATCCCGATGTGCGGGATGTAGCAAAGCGCCAAAGCGGTCAGCGCCAGTGCGAACCAAAGCCACCACGTTTTTTGCCAGAATTGGTAATTCACGAGCGCCGCAAAAATGCACGCGACAAGTCCAATCCCGATCCAAACTGCCTGGCGTTTAATAAAAAAATAAACGTCTCCATGGCTATCACGTGCATAGGCGCTCGTGCTGAAGAGCATCACGATGCCGATGACGAGTAGTCCCAGCACTGCTAAAAAAAGTATGTAGGCGCTTTTACGACGCATAGGGTGTCACGGTACGAAAGCGACGCGAGGACGCGGGCGCACTGCAAAGTCTTGCGCGAAATGAAACACGCGTGTCCGTAGATTTCACGGGGAGTGCTTTAGGAGCGCGATGCGTTTTCGACTCGCTTTTCTCGCTACTGATTTCGTTTTGTTTTTTCTTTTTATCCGTCGCTTTAGAGGTTGTGGTCTTCGGCTTTGCCGCTTCGGGGACCAAAAGCTTTTGGCCGATCTTTAATTTTCGTGGGTCATCAATGTGATTGATGCCGATCAAATCGCTGTAAGCGACTTTCAGTTTCTTTGCGATTCCCGCTGGACTATCGCCCTTCTTTACAACGTAAGTCTTTCCTGAAGACGAAGGAGTCTTCGGCTGTTCGTTCTTTGCAACTGAATGAGAAGGGGTCGGATCATGTGGGCGATCGTTTTCTTTTTGCGCCGCAGTAACTCGAGTTTTGTCGGAACTCGCGTGATTCGCTGTTTTGGCGGTGTCAATGGGTCTGTTTTCTGCTTCGCTCGGCGTCGTCGGCACGAATGCGCGCTCACGCGTCTTGATGGCGTTGAACGCAATGATTCCCGACACGGCCACGACGTGTAGAAGCAAAACGATTAGTAACGCCCGCGACAACTTCATGTTCGGCTCCGGAATGCCTTCGAAGTCCATCCCCGCGGAGGCAGCTGACGCGCGGCGCGCCGTGGCTGCCGATAATTTTCTAGCTTTGAAAAGACGCGGAACTTTAATCCGTTTCATTGCGGGAGCGTTTGCACGAGTTTGCGAAATTGATCGCCGCGATCGGCGTAACTTTTGAACATGTCGAAGGATGATGTGCCTGGAGAGAACAGGACCACGTCGCCGGCACTGGCGAGACCGCGCGCGCGCTCGACCGCGTCTGCGAGAGAGGTTGCGAGTTCGGATTTAACCGCGCCATCCCATGAGCGCCTGATGCTCTCAGCCATCTCGCCGATCAACACTGCCGATTTCACTTTGTCTTTCACGCGAGAGCGCAAAGGATCGAAGTCGAAACCTTTGTCTTTGCCGCCGGCGATGAGCACCACCCGCTTCGTCTGTGCGGCCAAAGCTTTCTCCACCGCATCCAGATTGGTTGCCTTGGAGTCGTTGATGTATTCGATGCCATCAAGTTCGCGCACAAATTCGCACCGATGCGGGCGCGGCTCGTAGTCGCGGATCGCTGGCACCATCTGGTCGAATGACAATCCGCGCGCGACACCGACAGCGAGCGTCGCCATCACGTTTTCGATGTTATGCAGCCCTGGCAGCTTCGTGTCAGCCAGGCGCAGGACGGGCTGACTTTGATAGATGATTGCGCCGTCGGATAAGCGGAAATCGGCGTGATTGGAATAGGCGCTGAAAGTAATCCGTGATGGTCGAATTGTCGGAAGCGCTTCCGCGGCATTGACGACAGCGACATCCTGCTCGGTTTGATTTTCGAAAATGCGTAGCTTGGCCGCGCGATATTCAGCGACCGAACGATACCGGTCCAGGTGGTCGGGAGCGAAGTTAAGCCAGAGGCTGATCGACGGACGAAATTTGCGGATTGCTTCCAGTTGGAACGAGCTCACTTCAACCGTCAGCACGTCCAACGGCTGGTTTTCACGCGCGACCTCTGAAAGTGGTTTGCCAATGTTGCCGCAAGCGATTGTTCGCCGACCGCACGCATTCAGCATTTGCGCCAGTAATTCTGTCGTCGTGGTTTTTCCGTTCGTGCCTGTTATCGCAATGATCGGCACTTCGCATGAGCGCCAGCCCAGCTCGAGCTCGCTAATCGTTTCAATGCCGCGTGAGGAAAAATTGCGCGCCAATGAAGAAACTGGATCGATGCCTGGGCTGAGAACCATCCAGTCGTACACAGATGACTCGCGGTGCGCTTCAGATCCGCAAACGACACGCACGCCGTGTGACCGCAGATTATCGAGCGTGGATTTCAGCAACGTATTTTCGCTGGCGCTGTCGAGCACTGTGACCTGTGCTCCCTCGGACGCGAGCAGCAACGCCGCGGCGCTTCCGCTTAACCCCGCTCCGAGGACGGCGACGTTTTGATCTTTGTAGCGCCCGTTGTTCATCGCAGTTTCAGCGTGGCCAGGCCCAGCAGGGCGAAAATGATTGAGAGAATCCAGAAGCGAACGATCACGGTCGTTTCCTTCCATCCGGTCAACTCGAAGTGATGATGAAGCGGAGACATAACGAAGAACCGTTTGCCCGTGAGTTTGAAGCTCAGCACCTGCACAATTACTGACACGGCTTCGATGACGAAAACACCGCCGACCACAGCCAGCAGCAGCTCCTGCTTGCAACAAATAGCCACCACCCCAATCATGCCGCCTATGGCGAGTGATCCGGTGTCGCCCATGAAAACCTTGGCTGGATAACAATTGAACCAGAGAAATCCCAGCCCCGCACCGATCAACGCTGAGCAGACCACGGTCAGTTCGCCGGCGAATGGATAAAACGGGACCTGTAAATATTCCGCTACGCGAAAATTCCCGGCCGCGTAACAGAGCAATGCGTACGCAAATGCCACGGTGATGGTGCAACCGGTCGCCAAACCGTCCAGGCCGTCAGTGAGATTCACCGCGTTGGATGTGCCGACGATAACCAGCACAAAAAACACGAACGTGAACCAGCTCATATTCGCAATTACCGGCGTCTTGAAGAAAGGCACGTAGAGCGTACGCGCCTGTACTTCCAACAATGGATCGGTGAGAAAGATCCAGGTGATAACCGCGGCGAGAAGAATTTGGAATGCAAGTTTAACGCGACCGTGGATCCCCTCGGATTTCTTCTTCGTGACTTTCAGATAATCGTCTGCGAATCCGAGCCCGCCGAGGTAAACCATGCTGAATAACGCGAGCCAGACGAACTTGTTGTCGAGACGCGCCCACAGGATGCTCGACACAACGACGGCGGCAATGACCAGCACGCCGCCCATGGTCGGTGTGCCTTGCTTCACCCCTTGCAGTTCGGCGAGCCGGTGGACTTCAGCCGCTCCGCGAATCGGTTGTTCGACTTTGAGTGCCCGTAACTTTGCGATAATGAAATTTCCAAAGATCAGCGTCGTCAAAAATGCGGTGACCGCCGCAGCAATTGCCCGGAAGGTGACGTAAAGGAAAACATTGAAGCCAATGAAGTGGCTACTCAGATGATGGAGGTAGTACATCATGGCAAAGTCACAGACGCCGAACTTTGACTGCCGAATTTCTCGATTACTTCCTCGGTGCGTGCGGCGCGACTGCCCTTGATCAGGACGAGATCTCCCGGCTCGGCAATTTCGCCCAACAACCTGGCAGCTTCAGTGGTGGATCGTGCGGACAAAACGTTGTCCAAGCCGGCGGTGCGCGCGCCTTCCGCAATCAATTCCGCAGTGTCGCCGATTGTGATCAGCTGATTCACCTCGAGCGTCGCCGCGGTCTCACCGACCTCCCGATGTCCGCGTTCGGATTCGGTGCCGAGTTCCCGCATTTCTGCCAGCACCGCGATGCGCTTTCCGTCTGCATCGAGCTCGACTAAGGTGCGCAACGCGGCTTTCATCGAGTCGGGATTGGCATTGTAGCTGTCGTCCAAAAATTGAACGCCACCGATCTCTTTGATTTGTAAACGCGCTTTCGTGAGCGGCGCTGCGGCGAGGCCGGCGGCACATTCCTCGATCGATAATCCAAATGCTCGGCCGGCCGCGACAGCCAGCAACGCATTCTGCACCATGTGCGAACCCGCAACGGGAAGTTGCGCGCGGCAACGATGCGCGCCCTCGACAATTGTGAACTCTGAGCCGTCGGCACTCTGGCGAATTTCTATCGCTCGCACCGCGCCGCCTGTCGTTCCTGCCAACACAACTCTTGCGCGGGTGCGCGCAGCAATCCCTTGAGTGAATGGATCGTCGGCATTCAGAATTACTGTTCCCTGCGGCTCAATCGCTTGGGCCAGTGCGCCCTTTTCCATGGCGATGGCTTCGCGGGAACCCATAAACTCGATGTGTGCCACCCCGATGTTCGTGATGATCGCTGCATCGGGCGCGGCGATCTTCGCCAGCGCCGCGATCTCGCCGGGATGATTCATTCCGAGTTCCCAAACAGCAATTTCATCCCCGGAAGTTGCTTCCAGAATTGTGCGTGGCAGACCTACGTGGTTGTTGAAGTTGCCTTCAGTCTTGGTGACCCGAAATTTTCGTGCGAGCACTGACGCAGCGAAATCTTTCGTGCTTGTCTTGCCATTGCTTCCGGTGATCGCGAGCACTTTGAGAGCGAGCGAACGCCGATAATTCGCTGCCAGCATTTGGTAGGCTTGCAGCGTGTCGGTCGCCCGGAGAAGCGCGAAATCGTTCGGAACATTGCCCGCCCACTTGAGATCAACGAGCGCGCCTGTAGCGCCCGCTTTTGCACTAGCTTCGACAAAATCGTGGCCTTCGAAATTTTCGCCGTGCAATGCAACGAACAATTCGCCGGGTTTAATCGTGCGAGAATCGGTGCTGACCTTATTAATCAGGACAGTCCCGTCACCGGATGACAGCGTCGCCCCGGCGAACTGTGCGATTTGAGAGACCTTCAGCGGATTCATAACTAAAGTTCCACGGGATGATCTTCGATTGCGCGGCGCGCAACCTGGATGTCATCGAATGGGATGGTGTAATCGGCGAATTCCTGATAATTTTCGTGCCCTTTGCCCGCCACCAACACAATGTCGCGCGGACCGGCGAGCGCAACGGCGCGGTTGATCGCCTCGGTGCGATCGACAATTTTTTCGTAATGATTCGAGCGAAATCCTTTTTCGGCTTCCGAGATAATTGCGCTTGGATCTTCCTTTCGCGGATTATCAGACGTGATGATGGAGTAATCGGCGAGGCGGTCCGCCATCTCGGCCATTAAAGGCCGCTTTTGCCGGTCGCGATCGCCGCCACAACCGAAAACCGTGATCAACCTATGCGGCTGGAGTTCGCGCAGGGTCTTGAGAACGTTGGCGAGCGCATCAGGCGTGTGCGCGTAATCCACGAATACTTGAAATTGTCGTTTCGCAGGAACCAGTTCCAGGCGCCCGGGGACTTGTGGCGCTTTTGCAAGACTCAGGACGGCGCTTCGCACATTGATTCCCAATACGTCCGCGGCAGCGAGCGCAGCGATGGAATTCATGACGTTGAAGCGGCCGATTAAAGGAAGACGAACGAGGTAACTTTTACCGCGTGCGTCCAGTTGATATGATGTTCCGGTGAATTCGGCGCGATAATTCGACGCGCGAAAATCGGCGCGCGACCCCAATCCATAGGTAATAACAGCCACATTTTTATCGAGCCTGCCGAGCAGCTGTTGGCCGTAGCGGTCATCGACGTTCACAATCGCCACCGGTTTGCTCTTTTGTTTTTGACTAGCGAGTTCAGTGAACAGCCTGGCCTTGGCTGCGAAGTAGTTTTCCATTGTGCCGTGGAAATCAAGATGGTCCTGAGTCAAATTGGTGAAAACGGCGACATTCCATTCGATACCGCGTGTGCGCTCCTGCGCCAGCGCGTGCGAAGAAACTTCCATCGCTGCCGCTTTGCACCCGGCGTTGGCGATCTGGGCCAGTAGCTCCTGTAAATCGAGTGATTCAGGAGTCGTGCGAATAGCTGGCAAAATCCGCTCGCCGATCTCGTATCGAACGGTTCCGACTAATCCGCAACGCAATCCGGCGTTTTCGCAGATATGCTTAATTAGAAACGTCGTGGTGGTTTTACCATTTGTGCCTGTGACCGCGGCAAGTTTTAACTTCCGTGCTGCGTGCCCGTAAAATGTTGCTGATAAATCCGCGAGCGCAGTGCGGGTGTTTTCAACAAGCAGACTAGTGACGCGTGGATCTTTTTCTTCGCGCTCTGCGACGATTACCGACGCCCCTTTGTCGATGGCTTGACCGATGAATTGGTGCCCGTCGGTTTTCTCACCGCGCAGCGCCACGAACATGGTGTGCCTTTGGACTCGCCGCGAGTCATACGCGATGTTTTCCACCGGGCGATCAACTGAACCGAAGACCTGGCGAACTGGAGTCGTAGCGAGAAGGGTCTTGAGCTGCATGAGGCTTTAACATCTCCGAGAGGAGACGGATTTGCTACGGCGAACCGGGGCGAGGCGCTCAACGTCGCGAACCATCGGTTAAGGCGACTCGTTCCGCCGGCACCTTGCGGAGTCGTTCTGCCGGCTTTGGTTTTTCGACTCGCTGAACGGGAATCGCTTTGCGAATCTCCTCATGCGGCTCAAGATCAAGATAGCGGGCGGCCTTTTCGGCAACGCGGGAAAAAATCGGCCCCGCAACGAGCCCGCCATAATTCAATTCAGGTTTGCTCGTGTGCGCGTCATCCAACACGACCAGCCCCACAAACTCAGGGTGATCGGCCGGCAGATAGCCGACAAATGAAACGACGTACTTCCCGTGATCGTATCCGCCGTGCGGATTGACTTTTTGGGCGGTGCCGGTTTTTCCGGCGATGATAAACCCGGGCACAGCAGCAGCGGCGGCGGTTCCTTGATCGCTCACGACGCCTCGCAACGCATCACCAATTTGTTTGGCCGTTTCAGGGGAAATGACCTGGCGCAGTACGACTGGCGAGCCCGAGCTGACTGTTTTGCCGTCCGATGCCGTGACAGATTTTATAATGCGCGGCGTCACCAGTTTGCCGCTATTGGCGATCGTTGCCATAGCCGTTGCCATCTGCAATGGCGTGACGCCCACTTCGTGTCCCATCGGAATGCGCGTAATGGAAATTTTGCTCCACGTTTGCGGTGGCCGAATCACCCCATTGATCTCACCGGGCAGTTCGATCCCAGTGCGTTCTCCAAATCCAAAACGCCGGATGTATTCGTAAAATTTCTGATCCCCGATGCTCATGGCAAGTTTCGCGGCTCCGATGTTGCTCGATTTGATCAGAATGTCGCGGACGCTCAGATAGCCGAATGCACGATGGTCGTGCAGAGCGGAGCCGCCGTAGTTCCAGAGCCCGTTCTCGCAAAAGAGCTGCGAATCCAGGCGTAGCTTGCGTTCATTGAGAGCAGAGGCAGCGGCTACGATTTTGAAGGTTGAGCCTGGTTCCATCATGTCGATGATGGCCCGGTTTTTCATTTGCTCCGGCTTGGCCTCGGAGCGGAGGTTTAAGTCAAAATTCGGCCGATTGGCCATCGCCATGATCTCCCCTGTCTGTGGCCGCATCAGAATGATCGTGGCTTTCTGTGGAGAATACTCTTTCATGGCCGCATCGATTTCGTCCTCGACGATGCTCTGTAACCCCAGGTCGACAGTCAGGTGCACCTGGTAACCATCGCGGGAAGCGCGCTCCTGGCCGCGATATGGCACGATCTCCTTGCCGGCGCGATTCTGCTCAATAAAACGGTAACCATCCTGTCCATGGAGGTATTCTTCCATTGAGGCTTCAACCCCCTGGACGCCGTGGTGATCGAAGTCTGTAAAACCAATGACGTGGCAAAGCATCGAGCCGTTGGGATAGATGCGCGTGGCGTCATGCTCGAAATAAATCCCGCGCAGCTTGCCGTCCTGGAGTTTTTGACGCAGCGCGTTTGCTCGCGCCGGGGCCACCTCGCGCTTGATGACAATATAGCGGCGGCCGCTGTTTAATTTTTCGGAGACTTCTTCGGAAGGGACATCCAAGTCGCTATTCAGCACTTCAACGGTTGCGTGCAGATCGCTAAGATGCGTTGCGTCAGCTACGACGGTTTCCACAGGAATGTTGTGCGCGAGAACTTCCTTATTCGCGTCCAGTATCATGCCGCGTTCGGCGTGAATGACCTGCTGATGAACGTGCGTTTCCGCAGCAAGCCCTGCGTATTCGTCGTGCTTGATTGCCTGCAGATAAATCAACCGAAACGAAAAGATGCTAAACAGACCGATGAAAGCAGCACACACCAAGGCGCAGCGAGTTCGGCTACTTGGATTCATGTTGCGGTAAAGGATTTACGACGGGTTGAATCGCCTCTTCGTCGGTCGGGTGCGCCGGAATTGTGAGCCGCACGATCTTTGAATCCGAGACAGGGATCATCTTCAGATAGCCTTGTTTCAGTTGGCGTTGCAAAGCCGTACGCGAGGTGAGCGCTGCGATCTGTCCCGCAGCCTCGTCGTTTTGGGTGCGTAGCTTCACGAGCTCGGTCTCAACTGCCTTTCTGCGCTCGCCAAGGTGATACAGTTGCAGCGTCAAATACACATAAGCCAACCCGGCAAGCGCGAGAAATGCCGTCATCACAATCCATCGCGCCAGTGATGCCGCGTTTACCGTGTTACAATTTCGTCGACGTGATCGGTTCATTTGATTTTCTCCGCCACGCGCAGTTTTGCGCTTCGTGATCGTGGATTGGCGCGCTGTTCTTCCTCGCTCGCAGCCACAGGTTTGGCTGTAACAATCGCCAGGTCGTAATCGGGATTGCGCCGCGGCTGCGGCCATTCAGGTCTGTCGAGCCATTCCTTGCTATGATCGCGAAAGAAATTTTTCACTATCCGGTCCTCCAGCGAATGGAAAGTGATGACGGCGATCCGCCCGCCGCTCTCAACTCGAGGAGTTAAGACGCGCAAGCCGTGTTCCAGTGCACCTAACTCATCATTCACTTCCATCCGCAGCGCTTGAAACACTTGAGTGGCCGGATGGTGTCGTCCGTGACGGCCCACCAGCTTTTCAATCGTGCGCGCGAGCGTAAGCGTTTCGCGGAACGGCGAAGTTTTGCGTATCTTCACGATCATGCTGGCGATGCGGCGCGCGGCCGGTTCTTCGCCGAGCTCGCGAAAGATGCGGGTCAATTCCTCTTCGCTGTAATCGTTTACAATTGTTGCCGCTGTGAGGCTCGCTTGCGGGTCCATCCGCATGTCGAGCGGACCGTTTCGCATTAAACTGAAACCGCGCTCCGCGTTTTCGAGTTGTCGGGAAGACACACCCAAATCCAGAAGCACGCCGCCGATGCTGCGAATCCCGAGCTCGTCGAGAACACAATCGGCGTATCGGAAATTTGCCTGCCGCACGATGATTCGCCGGCCAAGGTGCGCCAAACGGTCGGTCACGTGCCGGACCGCATCCGGATCCTGATCTAGAGCCAGAACATCAGCACCGCTTTCTATAAGTGCTTCAGTATGACCGCCACCGCCGCACGTTCCGTCGAGGATCACCGCACCCGTCCTCGGCTTGAGTAGTTCAAGCGCTTCCTTCTGCAATACCGGGCGATGATAAATGAAATCCTCCGTCGGCTCCGGCGATTCTTCTGATGCTCTTGGATTGGTGGCGAGCCATGCGGGTGGCTCGATCCACAGCGGATTCATGACGAGTTGGCGCACCATAATTTACAATCCAATCTCCTTCGCTACGTGCTGGTAGGTAGCTGTTTCCTCTTCGTGTGCTCGTTTCCACCGTTGCAAATTCCAAATTTCAAAACGCCCGCGATTACCTACGAGCGCAACTTCATTTTTAAGGCCGACGTTCCGGCAAAGTTCGTCCGGCAAAACAAGTCGACCTTGCCGGTCCGCGGCTGCATGTTGGGCGCGAGAATGCAAATGGCGCAGGAACACGCGGCGATCGCGCGCGGAGATCTTCTCGTTGGTTTCTGCGGCGGAACCCATCTTTGCAAACTCCGTTGGTGACATGACCAGCAGAAACTGGTGTGTCGCCTCAGGCAAAAGAATGAAATCTTCGGGGCGATCGCGCCGCCAACGGGAAGGGATTGTGATCCGATTCTTCTCGTCAATGAAATGCCGGAACTCTCCAGCATAGAACCGTTCGGATTGGGAATCAGCGTCCATTGGTCGCGTGGAGCAATGGCCCACTTTACTCCACTTGACCCCACCTTTAACCACCTGCGCAGCAAACGGTCAATAAAAATCTTCAGTCGTTTTTCGCCTAGAGACTACCTAGTTTACTACATCGATGAGTAGACATTCTCTTCGCAAGTAGAGGTGGAAACTGACGATTAGTTCGGTTCTCACCGCCTCACCTTTACGAACGTTCTGTTGCGCCGCCGCAGTGGAATTCGTAAACTCGCCGAAATGGTGAAACGTTTTCGGTCGGCGTTGACGCTCGCGTGCGCTCTTCTCGTGTGCGGCGGCGCGACGGCATTCAGTCAAGCTTCCACTGACGCCGTGCGAGTTACGATGTCGATGCACCCAGATGGATCACGCACCGTTTACAACTTCGATAACACACAGCACACAGCAGTGTCGACGACAACAGATCCCGATGGCAAAGTTCGTCAGACGGTTCGGTATCAACTGGACAACGCCGGTCGGTTCTCGACCGGAGAAGTTTCGGGACCCGATGGTCGTGTCAGGCTCAAGAGTCATTACAAGTATGACGAGGCAGGTCACATCCTTGAAGAAGCTCAAAGCGCAGCCAACGGCACGCTTCTGAATAAGATCGTTTACAGCTACGACCCCGCCGGAAAGCAAACTGGCTATTCTGTTTTTGACGCGTCCGGCAAATTAGTGAGCCGCACAGGCGGCTCTGCGGCTCGTCCATCTCCATCGCCAAAATCACGCGAAAAAACGAAGCGATGATTGGTTAGGGCGTTACAATCGGGCTCGTGCCAGGTGTTGGCGAAAGGGACGCCATGCCTTGCGTCTCAAGCGGCAATTTCAAATTGTTAAAATCGGAACCGCGTATTGTAAATGTCCCGTCGCGTCCATCCACACGCGCGCAAAATGTGCCGTCATTGTTTTGAGCGCCAACGGTGAGTTGGTGTGAAGTCTTGTTGTCGGGAGAGGTCGTGAAGCTGACCACGAGCTGTGGTTTATCGAATCCTTGCTGAGGTGTTGTCGTTCCGACCCAGCGCACCGCATACAAGTTCGACAATGTTGTGAGCAACGATTGCAAATTGGCCTGATTGATTGCGCCGTTTCCTTTCAACCAATGCCACTGGTTGTTTTTATTTTGTTCTAACGACTGCTCTTTGTCGGTCGTGACACTTAGCCTCTGAATCTGCTCCGGTTTAAATTTGAAGATCGACAAATCCTGCCACTGCAGCGGATCAGATGGAATCTGGTCGAGCAAGCCACGGCGCACTGCCACAACAAATGGTTCATCGGCGAGGCGTGCGTAAACGTTGTCGCCTTCGTCTTTTCCAAAGGCGATTGTGGCGAATGCTTCCTCGCCCGCTTTAGTTTCGGCGGTGTTCTCTGAGGCAAATGAACTGAAGGTCAATTGCAGTTGTGGCTTATCCAAGCCGTACTTTGGCAGATTAGAAGCGACGTCTTCGACAAATCTCGTCACCCGCTCATTTTGCAGCGCGTCAATCATGCGCTGGACTGCGCCTGAATCTGCCGGCCCGTTGTTTCGGTTTGCGATTGTCCATTTCCCGTCTTTGCGCGCGAGAACGGTTTTGGTTTTGCCCGGCGCGTCGATCGTGATCCGATCAAGAATGTTCGTGTCGATCCGAACGAGATGATTGTCCCGCAAGTCCGCCGGCGTCGTGTTAAGGATCTCTTCGATTTTTTTCGGCAACGTGTAAACAGAGCCGCGAGGAGCGAAGCGCACATACACCTGATCTTTTTCTTTTTCGTATGCTGCGCCGATTTGCAGCGTCTGCCCTTTGTCGTCCCGACCGGCAACTTTGATGGACTCGCCGATCTCGACTTTCTGATCTTTTTTCTGCTCCTGATCAAACAACGTGATTGATCCGCGCGGCTCCGCTAATGCGTAAACGCCCAGATCGCCACGATCGTCAGCTACGAACTGTCCGATGCGCGCCGACGTCACCTGCGAGATCAAATCGTTAACTTTCTGATCATCAGCGCGGGCGCGGAGCGGTTTTAGGATCTCCCAACTCGTATTTTTCTTCTCCAGCTCGATTTCTCCGGCGGGGGTTTTCAATACCACCCGGCGCACCTGCGCGTTACTCAAGTCGGTTAGTTTTTTGTCCCGGAATTCCTCCGGTTTTTTGTCTATGTCTTTTTTAACCGATTGGCCGGTGAGAAACGTTTCCTTTGAGTTTTGGAACCGCACATACATCCTGCCTTCCATTGCGGCGTCCTTGCCGAACAAAATTTCCGGCGGCCGATCGTGCCCGAGCAGTTTCAGTTTTAGCTTTGGGTTATTCAGGCCGTACTCAGCGAGCTTGCTCTTGTCCGCGTCAATTTCTTTGGCCGGGATGGTTCCATCTTTTTGCCAATTCTCCAAGTCCGATAACAAAGTATCGACCAACGCTGCATCAGCTTGGTCCTTAATAGGCGTTTCCAAACGCCATTTGTTGTCGCTGCGACGGATTTCGATCTTTTGATCGCCGTTTTGAATCACGATGCCGTCAATCTTGCTTCGATCGAAATTGACCATGTTCTGCGACTGACGGCGTGCTTCTTCCGTGCTTGGCCGCTTCATTTCGACAAATTTGAAATAAGCGACGCCAGCAAGCACAATGATTGCCAGGATGAGCGTGTTCCTCCAATTCATGTCAGACGCGACGTTGCCACCACACGACTGTTCCAATGACGGCGGGAATTAACGGCATCAGAACCAGGAGAATCCAGCGCAGCCGGCGCAATCCTTCCGGGTCAAGGCTGAAGGTGAGCGGCTTCGGGATTTTTGGTGCGATACCGATCATTTGCTCGCGGCTCAGCAGCCAGTTCACTGCACCGGAAATAAAATCGAGTGCCGCCTGATCTTGCATGATCGCATTGTCTTGAACAAAGGTCGCGTTACTGACCGCGACGAGCCGTGACGAGTTGACCTGCACACGAGCATCGGCACTGCCGCCTTTTTCGGCTGAGGCAGCGATTGTGAGCGGTACATCACCGGCCTTCTGGGCGTCGGCTTGCAGCTTTACTTGATTGTCTGAATTGTAATCGGTCTCCGCAAAATAGCCTTTTTCTGACTGGATGAGTGGCTCGAGCCGGATGTTGCCAGCCCGGGCTCGGTTCGGATCCAATGTGAGTGAAGCCGTCCCGCCAACAAAAATCGCTCGAACATCGGCGAGTCGCTTTGTAATCGGACTGTCGCCGAGAAAATGCGCCTGGACATCTCTCGTTAATGCAAGCTCCTGAATACCTGTCCGCACAAAAACCATGAGTCTGTCGTCATTTACTTTAACTCCAAGCTCATCAAGAAAGGCACGGAGTCTGGGCGTATTCGCTGCCGGATCGACAAGAGCCAGGATGCGTCCTTGTTTGTCCCAGAAACTGCGCAGCACTTGCATTTCCCGGTCGGAAAAATCGTATTGCGGGCCGACAATCATCACTGCATTCACCTCGGCTGGGATTACAGGTTGATCCAGAAGGTTCAGCTCTTGAAACTTGATGTTTTCATTCTCGATGAACGTCTTTAGCAGCGTGATGGGGCTCGTGGGTGCGGAAAGCGGCGGCTCCTTGTGACCCGTGACGTATCCCAGGGTCTTCTTTTTCCCCTCCACAAGGTCGATCATCGCGCTGGTGATCGCCTGTTCGCCTTTGAATGCGGCGACGCGCGGACCTTCGCCCATTGCCGTTCCGCTCTGGTCAACATCGGCCATCTCCGATGCCTTCACTGTTTTATTACGCCCGTCGTAGTCGAGCACTAGAAGGCTTTCGTCGGTGACGACCTTGTATTTATCGAACAACTCCTTGGCCCGGGAAAGATTCCGCTCCGGATCAATGTGCTCGATGTCGATCTTTCCTTTCCCGGCGTACTGATATTCGGTGAGCAGATTTTGGACATCTGCGGTAATTGGCGTGCTGGGCGAAAAGAAAACCGTGATGCGCATCTTGCCTTTCAGCGAGTCAAGAAAACGCTTCGTTTTGTCTGACAACGCATACTTTTGGTCGCGTGAAAAATCCCAACGCTTGTAGTGCTTGAAGGCAAGCGAGTTCACCATTGCGGCGAGAAACAGAATCAACACGATCTGGACGACAACGTTCAGACCAATCCGGATCCGCCCGATTTTCATCCCGCGGCGCGTACGAGGTTCCTTTGATTCACCAGCCATATATCAGAGCCTCCATTTCCGTGATTGGAATGCCTGATAGGTGAGCATCAGCATGACCATCGTCATGCTCACATAGAGAACGATAGGGCGCGTGTCGATGATGCCGCGGGAGAACGTTCCCATGTGTTCGATCGCTGAGAAGTAGCCCAGCAACTCGCGCGTCTCGGAGCTTACATCGAGCAGGATGAACTGCACCAGGCCGAGGAAAAACAGCAGCGTAATTGCGCAGAAGGAAATGACCGCCGCGATAATTTGATTCCGGGTCAGCACCGATGTGAGACAGCCAATGGACAGATAAAACATTCCAAGGAGCAACAGCATCAGGTAAGAGCCGAAGTATGCTCCCGGAGAATGCGCAGCTGGCTGGTTTGTTACTTTCGCGAAAATCCAAAAATACACGAGGGTCGGGATCCAAAGGATCAGGTAAAACACGAGGGCGCCAAAAAACTTCGAGAGCACTACCTGCCAATCGCGAACAGGCGCGGTGGTGAGAGGCTCGATCGTACCGAGCTTAAATTCCTCGGCGAACAAGCGCATCGTGATCAACGGAAAAATCAGGACGAAAGCGAACCAGAAAAAGACTGAATTAAAGAATGCTTCCTGGATGGTGTATTGCACCTGCCGCTGGTTCATGAACGAGACTTGGAAATAAAAATCGATCCCGCTGATGATCAGAAAAAAGATCATCACGATGTACGCAATGGGAGAGTAGAAATAGCTGCGCACTTCGCGCGTGAGCAAAGTCCAGAATTTACGCATAACCAGGCGATGGAGTGATGGAGTGGTGGAGTGATGGAGTGATGTATTCTTCCGGATCCTCCATAATCCTGGCGATCCAATCGCCATCTTCGCGCTTCTGCTCCAGCTTTTGGATTAGCCGCGACAGCCGGTTTTCTACTTCGTAATGGAGTTCATCGAACTTTCTTAATGCCTCGTCGCTAATCTGGTTGGTCCGAACCAATCCAATGACGCGGGTCAAGGTTTCTCCTAGCGAGCCGAGCCCCACATAAAGGAACTGCAAATACTCGTTGATCCCGCGTCGTCCGTAACCCTCAGCAATATTCGCCGAGACGGATTGCGCTGCGTCGACTAATTGTGAACGAAGCTTAAGATCAATCGGCACGTTCGAGTGCGTAAGCTGCCACGCGAGTTGAAACAGGTCCATGGCTCGCTGCCACACGATCAGATTCATGTATCCACGATTTTTATTGCGTAGCTTTGTTTGATAGCTCATTGCTCCACCACTCCACCACTCCTTTACTCCATCAGTCGGGTCAGGCTTGATCGGGATGGGTAAGCTCGACGAAAACATCCTCGAGCGTTCCGCGGCGCTGAGTGAGTTCCCGCACCGCCCAGTGGCGTTCAATGGCGAGCCGGAAAACCTCTTCGCGCACATCCGCGCCAGATTCGACTCGCAACGAGAATTTCTTCCAATCGTCCTCGCCAACCACTACCACGTCTCGAACGCCCGGAATCTTCTTCAATTGCTCCTCGCCGTTGTCGTTTCCGACCTTTGCTTCAAGTTCTACGCCGCCCGCTTGTCTGATTTTCCCTAACAAGTTTTCCGGCGTGTCGCACGCTTCAATTTTTCCTTTGTGAATAATGATTACGCGGCTGCATGTCATTTCCACCTCGGGCAAAATATGGGTGGAAAGCAAAATGGTGTGCTGCCGGCCTAAATTCTTAATCAACTCCCGCACCTGCCGAATTTGATTTGGGTCGAGTCCAATCGTGGGCTCATCAAGAATGAGAAGATCGGGTTCTGCTAACAGAGCATCGGCCAGACCGACGCGCTGGCGATAGCCTGTGGATAAAGTGCCGATCAGTTTTCGCTCAACATCCTTGAGACCGCAAAGTTCCTTTACATCGCCAACGCGCTCTGCAATGCGACGGTGTGGCACACCCTTGAGGGCCGCGCGATAATTCAGGTATTCCGTGACCCGCATGTCACTATAAAGCGGAACATTTTCCGGCATGTAGCCGAGGTGCGTGCGCGCTTGAAGCGATTTTTCAAAAACGTCGAAGCCGGCGATGCTCGCGCGGCCGGAAGTTGGCGGCATGAAGCCCGCCAGAATGCGCATGGTCGTGGTTTTGCCGGCGCCGTTTGGTCCTAGAAATCCCATGATCTCGCCACGGCTCACCTCGAAATTCAAATTCTGGATGGCAGTGTGACCAGCGTACCTTTTTGTTAAATTCTCAACCTTGATCATCTTGCAATACTTCGATCAGACAACCGAATCGCGATTGCGTTGCTAATTTTTTACCGAGCCTTGAGAGTCACGGCGGCGAGCTCATGATTCTCTCCACGCGCTCGGACTATACCAATCGTAAACTCCACGGTTGCACCGCTCTGGACCGCTCGCAGCGCCTCGTCGACCTGTTTTACGGACAGGGCCGTTGATTTGTTAACGCGATAAAGGACCATTCCGCGCTTGATTCCGACGGCATCCGCCGGGCTGTCGGGTTCGACCGCGGTAATCAAGACGCCACGACCTTGCAGATACCCCAGCGCTTCGCTCAATTCCGGACTGAGATTTTGCAGCTGCATTCCGAATAATTTTTCGATGCGAGGACTGCTGGATTCAGCAGATACAGGAGAGTCTTTAACCTTGCCCTGCTTCGTCGCCACTTGTTTGAAACGATTGACGGTGTCGCGTACAACATCGGCCGGGATTGCGAAGCCGAGTCCCTGGGTGGGAACGCCTTGCGGGGTGAACGCCATTTTCGCGGACGCAATACCTACCAGCCGGCCAGAGAGATCGACCACTGGTCCGCCGCTGTTGCCCGGATTAATAGCGGCATCTGTCTGCACCAAATCTTTATACTCGGTTTCATCAACGGTGATGTTCCGTTTGACTGCGCTCAACACGCCGCGGCTGATAGAACTGCCGTAGCCAACAGCGTTGCCTACTACCATCACTGTCTGACCCAGCAAGTTCGGAGAAATATCGTCGAGGTTGATGAAAGGAAAATCGGTCTGCGCGTCGATTTTGATATACGCCAGGTCGGTCTTGTCATCGCCGGTAATGTAATGAGCGCGATATGTCTTCCCGTCGTGAGCGGTCACATGAATCTTCAAGTCCGCAGCACGCTCTACCACATGCTGATTTGTTACGATGTAACCTGCGGGATCTATTATGAAACCGGAGCCGAGACTTT
>JBJMXF010000115.1:0-3909 GCA_045809725.1 Candidatus Udaeobacter sp.
AATGGGCTCCGTCAAAGCCGTAAATAAGCAGATGGGAAAATTCTCGGGTGCCAGGTGTGGACTGTTGCAAACGAGTTCGGTCACTTTCGCCGCGAAGTACAAAACCACATTGTTTCAACAACTGGTTAAAACGCTCAACCACTGGCGCAAACGCCGGCAGCCCGAGCTCTTCGAATTTCCAACCGGCAGTTTGGAGGCGATCCAACGCGCGCAGGAGTGGCGCCGGCGAACGAGCAACAGCTTTGGCAGCAAGCGCTTCAGATTCGTTAGGCCGATCTTGCATTTCATCGGCTGCGATTGCGAGAAGCAAACGCAAAAGTGCAGGGTGAGCAGCCGGAGTCGCATCATCCCGCGCAAGCAGCGCACGTAAACTCGACGGCGTTACAAACTGCAAACCCAAATGCGACGAACCTTTTGCGATTAAGCGCGTCTTGATGTCATTAGCGTGCCCGCGCGTCGGAACAACCACCAGCGAAGGCAACTCGCGTTGCCACGCTCCGGGCAAAACTTGGTCGAACCAGGGAGCGATCACATCCTCCCAAGCTTCCTGCGGGGATCGGACCATGAGCAGAAGCGGGCGTAATCGTTTCACAGTCTATCCGATGCTGCACAGCGTCCGTTTGTCACCCGACCGTCGCGTAACACCCTCTCGATCCAGCCGTTCCAGCAACGGTACCACGACACGTCGCGAACTTCCCAGCGCCTGGCGCAATTTGCTCACAGTTGCAGGTCCGTTTTTGGAAATGAATTCGATCACCTGCGACTTCATTCCTTCAAAACTTTCCCGTAACAACAACACATCAGGACCCAGTTCCGTCACGTCACCGTTTTCGATCAAAAAACGAACCACTTGCCGAGCTTGCGGGTCTGATTCGATTGCTTTGCGCGACGGTGGATCGAACGGCTGTGCGGCGAGTGCTTCAAGGATTCGCTTCTCCACCGGCTGAGCATGGACCGGCAGCGTCGCACGATGGGAAGTTCGCGCGATAACCGATCCTTTGCGGATGAAATCGCTGTTACACAGATCGGCCACTAGTGATTCAAGCACCTCCGACTCTTGAATGCGCAGCGCTGACCGTAGCTCACCCAAATCGATACCGGCGCGCTCGGGAGATTCTTTATGCGCCGCATCGATCAACTCGACTGCCCGCGTACGAAGTTTCCGCCAGAATTCACAATCAGCCGCGATGTTGTGGCACAGCACAATTCTGCCCTTTTCCTTTAAGTTTGTTAAGGCTTCAGAAATTTGTTTGGCACTGAACCGTGATTTGCTCAAAAGATTTTCTCGACGCGCGAATCCCAATCGCGCGAGCGTCGCACACACCAAAGAATCGACGTTGTCTAATGCAATACTGCCCGCCAGTGATTGTTTGTCGCCGTCCGGATCGAGCACAATTCCGCCTGCAATGGTGTGTCGTTCCGACGAATCGCGAACGACAAAGCGATCTCCGATAAATGCAAAGACAGGTGAGGTAAGTTTTAAACGAGCAAGTTTCTCTTTGCCTGGGTCGAGAGATCCGTTTTCACCGAACCTGATCCTGGCGACGACGCGTGACGCACCATGGTGCACGTATATGCACGATCCATTTTTCAGGGAATGGGCAACGGTCTTGTCGCCGTTAGGGCGCGACATCCGTTCTAAGCGAACAATCAGAGTCGAAGTTGGTGTGCCGTGAGTGGGAAGGGTGATCACGTCGCCGCGCTTGATCTGATCGACCCGGCAATCCGGTAGATTGATGGCCGTGCGCATTCCCGGCTCCGCCACTTCTACCTCGTGGCCGTGGCTCTGAATCGAACGAATACGCGTTTCGAGATTAGTCGGGTAGACAACGATTTGCTGGCCGCGGTGCAAAGATCCGCCGGTGAGTGTCCCGGTCACAACTGTGCCTATCCCGCGGAGCGTGAACACCCGATCGATAAACAAGCGCGGCTTCCCGATGTCGCGTTGGATTTCTATTGCTGCGAGCTGAGTAGCCAGCGTGTTTACCAGGTTGTCGATGCCCGTTTCTGTCCTGACGGAAGTGGGAACAATCGGCGACTCTGCAAAAAGCGTTGCGGAGAGTCGTTCGCGAATTTCCTCAGTGACGGCATCGACCTGGCCCAGATCGCTTTTGGTGACTGCAATCACAGCGTGTTGCACACCGAGGTAATTGAGGATTTGTAAATGCTCTTCGGTTTGCGGCATCCAGCCGTCATCTGTGGCGACGACGAACAGTGCCAGATCGATTGACCCAACTCCGGCGATCATGTTGCGCACGAAATCTTCGTGACCGGGGACGTCAATGATGCCTGCGTGAATCTTATCGCCGTTTGGCGCGATTAGACTTAGGGCGGCGAAACCAAGATCGATTGTGATCTGCCTTTTCTTTTCCTCTGGCAGACGATCGGGATCGGTTCCGGTCAACGCTTTAACCAGAGCGCTCTTGCCATGATCAACATGGCCTGCTGTAGCGATAATGAAACGGCGCGTCGTCACTTCGTGCACGCTTCGCGAGCCGCGCTGATCACGCTTTTGTCCTGTCGCGGAAAAATTGTGCGAAGATCGAGTTTGAATCGGTTACCTGCGATGTAGCCGATTACAGGCGGGTGAGCCGCACGAAGACTCGCCGCGAATTCGGCCAGTGACGAATCTTCGGGAATGAAGTCGACCGTCACGGATGGCACATTCGCCGTTGGCAACGTACCGCCACCTGTCTTCGCTTTGCCGCGGCCGATCGCAACGTTCAGCGGCAAATCCGCCAAACTCGAGGCAATCGCTGTTGCACGGACGCGCAATGCCTCCTCCGAAGTTTGTAAAGTCGCGAGCGCCGGGATTTCGGCGATTTTTTGATCCAGGTGAAGATCCACGGTCGCTTGGAGGGCGGCAAGACAGAGCTTGTCGCAGCGCAAAGCGCGAAACAGCGGTTCGCGTTTCAGCGCGGTAACGAATCGCTTTTTTCCAGCGATGATTCCCGCCTGCGGCCCGCCGAAAAGTTTATCGCCACTGAAGCACACAAGATCAGCGCCCGCTTTTACCACGTCGCCGGGAGTTGGCTCATGCTCCGCAATTCTAACTGATTCAGTCGCGACCATCGCGCCGCTCCCGAGATCTTCGACTAACGGAATCCGATTCTTCTTCGCCACTGCACTGATCTGATTTGAGCAAGGCGATTCTACAAAGCCGCCCATGAAAAAATTGCTGCGGTGCACTTTCAAAATCATCGCGGTTTCAGATCCGACGGCGTGCTCATAATCTTCGAGTGTTGTCTTGTTGGTCGCGCCGACCTCTCGCAATTTGGCACCGGTCGCTTCGAGAATTTCGGTAATGCGAAAGCCGCCACCGATTTGCACCAATTCCCCTCGTGAAATGACGACCTCCGTCGCACTCCGCGGTCGCAGCCTACCAGCCTTTCGTGTGAAATGCTGAACGATGAGGAGCAATGCCGCGGCGCAATTGTTCACCACGGTTGCCGCCTCGGCTCCACAAAGCAGGGCGAGTGCACTCTCCACATACAAACCGCGCCGCCCGCGTTCGCCTTTCGCGAGATCGTATTCGAGGTTCGAATACGCTGCCGCGATTTCAATCAACGCGTCCACGGCTTCGCGCGGCAGCGGTACGCGCCCGAAATTTGTGTGAATGACAATTCCCGTTCCGTTGATGACTGATTGAAGTCTGGTGGCACGAAAATCATCGAGGGAGCGACGGACATGAGCCACAATCGATTGGAATTCAGAGGGCGCGTTACTCGCACGTATCTGTGACAGTTTTTGGCGAACAATCTCGACGACGAAAGGTCGTGGCAAATCAGTGTGACCGAGAGCATCCAGGATCTTCGACACCGCCGGAATTTGGCGTCGCTTGTCGCATCTCATTCCGTCATGCATATCAATGGGCCGCGTCGTCGTCGGGGTACGATTCGTCCAATTAGC
>JBJMXF010000116.1:0-5896 GCA_045809725.1 Candidatus Udaeobacter sp.
TCTATCTCAGCACAAAACTGGCCCTGGTCGCGCTCGCGCCGGTACCGTTTCTAGCCGCCGGTGCGCTTTGGTATACGCTCACCGCGCACCGACGATATCGTGTGCATCGCCGCGCCGCTTCGTCGATGAATTCGCTCCTCCACGACAATCTCGCCGGCATTCGGCAGATCAAAAGTTTTGTGCGCGAGCCTGAGGAAGATCGTCGGTTCAACAAAGAGAGTAACGAGTTGCGGCGCGCCACTTTCGTCGTCACGCGCGTGTGGGCGCTTTACCATTCTTCAATGTATTTGTTTGGCTCGCTCGGCGTGCTGCTGGTGGTGGCCGTTGGGGCGCGCGATATTTTATCCGGCGCTTTGCAATTGGGGGATTTTGGCGCCTTTCTTGTGCTTGCTAGTTTTCTCTACGAGCCCGTTGGGAAGCTGCATGAATTGAATCAACTAGTGCAGGCAGGACGCGCCGCGGGCGAACGCGTCTTCGAAATTCTCGATTCGGAAGGCGAGCCGAAGGATGGAAAAACGTTGGTTGACCCGGTACGTGGCGAAATTGAATTCCGACATGTCAGTTTCAGCTATTCCGACGAGCTGCCGACGCTGAGTGACATTTCATTTCACGCGCGCCCCGGCGAGATGATCGCGCTTGTCGGTACGACCGGCGCGGGAAAATCCACCATCATCAATCTACTCACACGCTTCTACGAGTTCGATACCGGCGAGATTTTAGTCGATGGAAATCCGATTCGTGATTCCAACATTCGGGCGCTACGACAACAGATCGGTATCGTGACGCAGGAATGCTTTTTGTTTAACGGCACCATCCGCGAGAACCTGCAAATTGGGAAGCCTGATGCGACCGACGAAGAACTGCTGGAGGCAGCGGCGGTGGCAAACGCACGTCCCTTCATCGATCGGCTGCCGCACGGATTGAGCAGCGTCGTGGGGGAGCGGGGAGTAAAATTGAGTGTGGGCGAAAAGCAGCGGCTTTCAATTGCGCGGGCACTCTTGAAGGATCCGCCAATTCTGATTTTGGATGAAGCGACGGCGAGCGTGGACACGACGACGGAGCGACACATCCAGGAAGCGCTGGAGACTCTGATGTTCGACCGTACTTGCATCGTAATCGCGCATCGGCTTTCCACTGTGGTGAACGCAGACCAGATTCTCGTGCTTGATCACGGCCGTATCGTCGAGCGCGGAACTCACGAGCAACTGCTGGCGTTAGGCGGAAAATACGCGCGGTTGTCCGAACAAAGTTTGCTTGAAACGTCCGAAAGCGACGCGATCACAAAACGTGGCCGCTTCTCTCAAGGCGCGACCTTTGTTGCGGAGGCTGCGCTCAAGATCGCGCATGCGCTACGTGGATCGACCTCCATCTGGCGGCGAACGAAGTGGCGGGCTCTCGCGGCGCATCGGCGAGCATAGAATGGCGGAAGGGGTGGGATTCGAACCCACGGTGGGTTGCCCCACGCTCGATTTCGAGTCGAGTGCCTTAAACCGGACTCAGCCACCCTTCCCTTGAGGAGAGAAGAAAACGCCGAACGCCCAACGTCCAACATCCAACGCCCAATGCAAACGGCCCTCTGAATTGGACGTTCAGCGTTTTCTTCAGCCCATCTCCTGCCTGTGTCCACCCCGTCTGACAGACAGGACTTTTCGGCTCACGAAGCTAAAAAATGTTACAAATAAAGTCTTGCCATGACCGACGAGATGACTGCATCTTGTATGTCCACACGGACAGCCACGCTATTACTTGTTGTTGACCGGTATTCACAGGTTCTTGGTGCCGCTGTTCACTAGTATTCCCACCTTATTCGAAACCTCAACCCCTCTCATACCGCGATGATCCAACTCAAACCCGGAATTCCGCCTGCGTCACTAAATAAACCACCGCACTCCGCCTCACGCCGAAAAAGCACGATGGCAAAGAAGAGAAATGGCGGCCTGCGTTTCAAACGTGTGTTCAGCGATGCTGCCGTCGCGCCATTTGATCAGATGGAATGGGAACGACGCACCGCGGAAATCACCGACGACGGCGGAAAGGTCATTTTCAAGCAGGAAAACATTGAGGTCCCGAAAAATTGGAGCCCTCTTGCCACGAAAATCGCCGTGTCGAAGTATTTCTACGGCGACATTGCCAACGGCACCGATCCATACAAGGGCGGAAGAGAAACTTCCGTGCGGCAGTTAATTCATCGTGTCACGCGCACGCTTACCGACTGTGGAATCAGGGACAGTTATTTCGCAGACGCGGACGCTGCCGAAGTTTTTTATGATGAGCTGACCTGGCTGTGCTTAAACCAGCACGGAGCGTTCAATTCGCCGGTTTGGTTCAACGTTGGGTTGTATCATCAATACGGCATCGGCAAAGGCGCGGGCGCGGGAAATTATTTTTACAATCGCGAGACGGGTAAAGCGGAACGCGCGGCGTCGCAATATGAGTACCCGCAAGGCAGTGCCTGCTTCATCCAGAACGTCGGGGACACGATGGAGGACATCATGCGCCTGGCAACCAGCGAAGCGATGCTGTTCAAGTACGGCAGCGGTACTGGCACAGATCTGTCGTCGCTGCGATCGACGCGGGAAAAATTGAGCGGCGGCGGCAAACCAAGCGGTCCACTCTCGTTTCTGAAAGTTTACGACCAAATTGCAAACGTCGTGAAGAGCGGTGGAAAGACGCGGCGCGCGGCGAAGATGAACACACTGAAGGATTGGCATCCGGATATCGAAGAATTCATCGACGCGAAACAAAAGGAAGAAAAGAAGGCGTGGGCGCTGATCGAGCACGGTTACGACGGCAGTTACAACGGCGACGCATACGGCTCGGTGATGTACCAGAATGAAAACGTCAGCGTCCGTGTAAGCGACGAATTCATGGACGCGGCGCTCGAGGACCGCGAATGGTGGACGCGTCGCGTAACCGACGGCAAACCCTGCGAGAAAAAGAATGCGCGCGCGCTATTGCGCAAAATTGCCGAGGGCACCTTCATCTGCGGCGACCCAGGGATGCAATTCGATACCACGATCCATAAGTGGCACACCTGCAAAGGCACTGACCGGCAAAATTCTACGAATCCATGTAGCGAGTATCTGTTCCTCGATAACACAGCCTGTAACCTCGCTTCGCTGAATTTGATGAAGTTCAAAACCGCCGACGGGGAATTTGATGTCGAGCGATTCAAAGCGGCGGTGCGAATTTTCATTACCGCACAGGAAATCATCGTGGATAACGCTAGTTATCCGATCATGGAAATCGCGGAGAACTCACACATCTTCCGCACGCTTGGATTGGGTTACGCAAATCTGGGCTCGCTGATCATGAGCTATGGCTACGGCTATGACAGCGTTGAAGGCCGGGCACTCTGCGGCGCGATCACCTCGATCATGACTGGAGAAGCTTACGCGCAGAGCGCGCGTATGGCGCGGACGATGGGCCCGTTTCCTGGATATCATGATTCGCGGGCCAGCGGCGTCGCGAAACCTGTGGCCAAAGACAATGTCGCCCCGATGCTGGAAGTGATCGAGCAGCATCGCTGCGCCGTGCACCAAATTCCCGACGCAAAAGAGTTCGCGTATTTGAAACAGGAAGCCGCAAACAGTTGGGATAACGCGGCGGAACTTGGAAAACGCCACGGTTATCGCAATGCGCAGGTCACAGTGCTCGCGCCTACGGGTACGATTAGTTTTCTGATGGATTGCGACACCACCGGGATTGAACCGGACATTGCGCTGGTGAAGTACAAGCTTCTCGCCGGCGGTGGCATGCTTAAAATCGTCAATCAAACGATCAAGCCTGCGCTGGAGAAACTCGGTTACGCATCTGACGAGATCGAGCGTGTGATCGCGCATATCGACGCGCACGACACAATCGAAGATGTGATCGATGCCAACGGCACCAAGGTTTCGTCCGGACTAAAACCGCAGCATTTGCCGATCTTCGATTGCGCGTTTAAGCCGTTCAAAGGGGAGCGTTCGTTGCATTACCTTGCACACCTGAAAATGATGGCGGCTGCGCAGCCGTTCCTAAGCGGCGCGATTTCTAAAACGGTCAATTTGCCGGAGTCAGCCACTGTGGAAGATATCATGAACACGTACGTCGAAGGGTGGCGGCTCGGCCTGAAATCGGTGGCGATTTATCGCGAGGGCTCAAAACGCTCCGCGCCACTAAACACGCGCAAGACCAAAGACATGGGAACTGTAGCCACTGGTGCCGAGAGCGGTGCAATAGCTGGAGTTGAAAGCCGCATCCTCGAACTGGAACAGGAATTGGCGACGCTACGAAGGCAGCTCGATCAACCCGTGCGCCATCGCATGCCGGACACGCGGACCTCCCTGACACACAAGTTCGAGATTGCCGGACACGAAGGCTATATCACCGTCGGCTTGTATGAGGATGGCCAGCCGGGCGAGCTTTTCATCACCATGTCGAAGGAGGGCAGCACGATCGGCGGTTTAATGGACACCGTCGGCACGCTCACTTCGATTGCACTTCAGTACGGCGTGCCGCTTGAGAGTCTGGTGAAAAAATTCGCGTATCAGCGGTTCGAACCGAGCGGGTTCACAAAAAATCCGGACATTCGCCATGCGACGAGCATCACCGACTACGTGTTCCGCTGGCTCGCGTGCCAGTTCATCAAAGGTTACAAGGAAGCAACCTCGCCGAATCGCGCGCAACCCGATCTACCGCTCAAAGAAATTCCCGACATTGAAAAGAAAGCATTGAATCGGCCGGTTACTGATCTCGCGCGCACTGGCGACAAGGAAGTGATCGATGTCATCACCGGCCATCCGTCGAATCATGGAAACGGTGGGAAGTTTGCCACAGGAAATGGCAATGGCGCTGGCGGTTCATCTGACCGCGTAACAGTAGCGCTCGGCAGCATCTTCATGGGCATCACCTGTTCCGTGTGCGGCAGCGATAAAGTCATTCGCGCAGGCGCCTGCGGCGTCTGCACCGAGTGCGGTACGAGCCAGGGCTGCAGCTGACGACGCACCGCGAAACATCGGCTGTAACATCGAATTCCGAGACCCGCTTTGGACGTGCAAAGCGTCGATGCACCTGATTGGACACGCGGGCTGCCACGGCTACAATTCGTCGCCCGCTTTTCAATTGAATGAACAAACTCGACGAACAGCGACAGAAAGAAATTCAGCAGGCTGAAGAACTGCTCTTTGCGGGGCCGCAGGCGCTCGGGTTTGCGAAAGGACTTTTCCAAGGGCATTTCGTGTCGGATTGGGTGATGCCGTATCCGCGCATCCCGGAGGAGCAACAAGGCGAGCTAAACCAAACGCTTTCTGAACTTCGCGAATTTTTGAACAACGATCTGGATGCTGCGGAAATCGATCGACAGGCAGACATTCCGCGTAACGTGATCGACGGGTTGGGGCGAATCGGCGTCCTTGGCCTGACAGCGCCGAAGGAATACGGCGGACATGGGTTTTCCCAGATGGCCAACTGCAAGGTGCTGGAGGAAATCGGACGACGTTGTGCGTCGACATCGGTTTTTGTTAATGCGCATCACTCCATCGGAATTCGGGCGCTGCTGTTGTTTGGCACCCACGAACAAAAACAGAAATGGCTTCCGAAATTGGTAACGGGCGAGCAACTCGGCGCGTTCGCGCTCACCGAGAAAGAGGCCGGATCGGACGCGGCAAACGTGCAGATGCAAGCGCGTCCCAGCGAGGACGGCTCGCATTTCATTTTGAACGGCGAGAAGCGTTACATCACGAATGCTGCGATTGCGCACGAGCTCACGGTGATGGCGCGCACTCCTGTTCCCGGCTCGGATAAAACCGCTGTTACTGCGTTTCTGGTAACGCCAGACATGCCGGGTTTCGAAATGCTTGAGGCGCGGATGCCGAAGACGGGAATCAAAGGCACGGCCACAGGGCGGTTCGCGTTG
>JBJMXF010000117.1:0-4736 GCA_045809725.1 Candidatus Udaeobacter sp.
CACAAATGAACAGCGGTAGCGGCAATTTTACAGGTTACCTCAAAGCTGTTAATGAATCGCAACTGCCAGCACAAAAACGTCGTGACCCGTTGTCGGTTTACGTCGACGCGTTGGAAGACCAGTTCGGCGATTGAGAATAAAAAGGGACAGGCACAAATACCGTTTGTTAGTCTGCCGGGGTTGTTTGCGCGGCTGCGACTTCATGGAAGTAAGCGCAGCGCTACCATTTGGCAGAGATGATCACGTTTGTCGCTGAGGGGGTTGCCCCTTCCAGCTTTGCCGTTATCTTTCGCTGCGCGTCTTGAAACGCGCGTTTTCTGTTTATGCAAAAAATTGGATTTGCCGAAGCTCTCGAATCGGTTGTGGGCAGCGACCCTCGCTATCAGCGGGACGGGTATATCTTTTTGCGCGACGCACTAGACTTCACAACCAAGCAACAAAAGAAAGTTAAAGGTGTCAGCGTGCGTCATGTCAGTGGGCCGGAATTGCTCGATGGCGTGAGGCAATACGCGCTCAAGGAATTCGGTCCGATGGTGATGACGGTGTTCGATAGTTGGGGGATTCGTTGCTCCGAAGACATCGGGCATATGGTATTTAATTTGATCGGCGCCGGCGTTTTCGGGAAAACCGAGCAGGATTCGATAGAGGATTTTAAAAACGTCTACGATTTCGAGGAAGCGTTTGTGAAACCGTTCGCACCGGAAAAACCGGAAACTGTGAAACCTCGGGCGCAGTCGCCTGCGTCAAAGCCAGCCACGTCGAGCACGTGATGTGGGCTCCACGGCCCCAGCACAAGAAGTGACGCAAACGAGATCCGAACGACCAATCGTCAGTTACTGTCGAAGCTCGAATGACAAGAAGATCAATGCCGGTGTTCGGTTATTCCCCATTCGTGCTTCGTCATTACAAATCTGAGTAATGTATCGCATCCCACTAGCGCGTTTCGTCGCAGCGGCTCTATTAATTACCATGGTCAATTTGAAGGCTGCGCCACCTGAATCTTCGGCCCTGATTTCGTTTCCGCCGAGCACCGCGCAAAAATGGATGTTGCCAAACGGCCTGACCGTCCTCGTGCAGGAAGATCACAGTGCGCCAGTCGCAAGCGTGCAGGCATGGTGCGCCACTGGAAGCATAGATGAAGACCAGCATCTTGGCGCGGGGTTGTCCCACATTCTCGAACACATGCTGTTCAAAGGGACAAAAACGCAGTCTGCAAATCAGATTGCGCAGAGCATCCAGGACGTCGGCGGCTACATCAACGCCTATACCTCTTTTGACCGAACCGTTTTCTGGATCGACGTGCCGAAAGATGGAGTTGCCAAGGCGCTGGAGGTGTTGAGCGACGCCATGATGAATTCCACCCTCCCGCCAGAGGAATACAATAAGGAGCAGGAAGTGATCCGGCGCGAGTTTGCCATGGGGATGGACGATCCCGATCGCATGGCGACCCTGCTGCTTTTTGGCACCGCATATCAACGGCATCCCTACCGTTTTCCCGTCATCGGAGAGCTGGAGATCTACAACCAGCTCACACAAGAGCAGGTGATGGAGTATTACAAAACGCGTTATGCGCCTAACAATCTCACGTTCGTAGTGGTCGGCGACGTGGACGCGGAAAAAGTGCGGCAACAACTGAGCGAGTTGTTTAAAGCATATCCCGGCAAATCGCTGAAACCCCTTTTCATTCCTTCAGAACCGCCGCAACTTGGCCGGCGAGAAGTCCACCGCGAATTTTCCACGGAGTTGACACATCTCGCGATGGCCTGGCACATCCCGGAAGTCACGAGTCCGGACGTTCCAGCTCTCGATTTGCTCTCCACAATTCTCGGCGACGGACGCAGTTCCCGGCTTTATCGGCGCGTGCGCGAAGAAGCCGGTCTCGCGTTCAGTGTATCGGCGTTTTCCTATACGCCGGGCGATCCCGGCTTGTTTGGCATCGACGCCACTCTCGACCCGAAGAAGCGCGAAGCTGCCGAACAACTAGCATTGCAAATCATTGATGAGGTGAAACAGACCGGCGTCGCCGCAGACGAATTGGAAAAGGCGAAGAAGATCACTCTCGGTCAGCATCTAGGCGGACTCACTACAATGCGTGGTCAGGCTTCGGACACCGGTTCAAACTGGTTGTTGACGCGGGATCTCAATTTTAGTCGCCAATACCTGGATGCGATTCAGAAGGTGACGCTTGATGACGTCAAACGCGTCGCTCGCACTTATCTAACGGAGAAGAACCTGACGGTGGTTTCATTAAACCCGAAAGGCGCGCTAACTGGGAAAGCTGAAGCCGGGAAACCGGTTGCCGCGGGTGAGATTCAAAAATTCGAGCTCTCAAACGGATTGCGATTGCTCGTGCGCGAAGATCATCGCTTGCCGCTGGTTGGAATGGGCGCCGTGTTTCGTGGTGGGTTGCTCGCTGAAAATCCGGAGGACAATGGCGTTACGCGATTAATGGCGAAAGTGCTGTTGAAGGGAACCAAGACGCGTAGTGCCGAGCAAATTGCCAATGAGCTCGAATCCGTGGGCGGTTCCATTTCCAGTGATGCGGGCAACAATTCCTTCAGCGTGTCGGTCGACGTTATGAAGCCTGATGTGAAATTGGGCCTGGACGTGCTCTCAGACGTATTGCTCAACGCGACGTTCCCGGAAAAAGTGATCGCGCGCGAAAAAGAAATCCAAATCGCTGCGATCCAGCAGGAGGAAGAGCAACTGACCAGCGTTGCCCGGAACATCATGCGACAGGCGCTTTTTCCGCAGCACCCATACGCGTTGCGTTCGAATGGCTCAGTCGAAGCTGTGCAGCATCTTGCGCAAAAAGATTTGCTCAATTTTCGCGATCGTTACGTCGTAGCGAAGAACGGTGTGATCTATGTCTTCGGCGACGTTAAAGCGGTCGAAGTAAAACAACTTGTCGAGCAAACGCTTGGAAAAATGCAGCCGGGTGCGCTTGCGCTGACAGATGCAAAGCCATCCATGCCCTTGAGCAAATCGGAGACCGTCGAGAGCCGTAAGGACAAGGCGCAGGGGGTACTCATGATCGGTTTCCGCGGCGCGAGCCTCTTCAGTCCCGACCGATATCCGCTGGAATTGATCGATGAAGCGAGTAGCGATCTTGGATCTCGTTTCTTCGTTCGCATCCGGGAGAAAATGGGTCTGGCCTATTACGTGGGAGCCGCTCAAATGCAGGGTCTCGTGCCGGGCCTGTTCTCATTTTATCTTGGCACCGATCCGCAAAAGCTCGAGCGCGTGAAAGCCGAGTTCCTCGACGAAATTCAGAAGCTTGCGAATGAGGGTCTTACCGCGGTGGAATTGGAGCGAGCTAAAAAGAAATTGATCGGCCAACAGGAAATTGCCAATCAAAGCAACGATGCTTTTGGTTATCACTGCGCGCTCGACGAACTTTACGGCCTCGGTTTCGATTACTACAAACGCCTCGAGCACGATGTGAACGCCGTGACCCTCGACGACATCAAAAAAGTGGCTGCGAAATATTTCCGCGATCAACCGTACGTATTGGCAACGGTGCAACCGCCACAGAAATAGTTGCCAGTCGAAACTTCATAGTTGATAGAAACTTGTTGTCGTTGGCTATCATCAAACAACCCTAACTCTTAATTTTCTGCAATGGCTGAAGTCCAAAAAACTGTTCAGACCGGTGAGATGACGCAGCGGTTCATCGAATTCGTAATGATGCACGCGCAAAACGCTGCGCTGTTCCTCGGTCAAATTCCAAATCCAAAGACCGGCGAAGCCGAAATCAATCTGGATCTGGCCAGGATGTTTATCGATCAACTCGAAATGATTCAGGAAAAGACGCGCGGCAACCTGACAAACGAAGAGACGATGGTTCTGCGAAACGCCCTGTCCAATTTGCAGATGGCATTTGTAGAAGTGTCTGGTGGAGCGCAACCGGAGCCTGCTCGCCGCGGCGAAGGCGCGCCGGAAACTGCCGCACAACCGGAACCGCCTCCATCTGCGTCCTCACAACCGGCGGAACAAACAGTCTCAGGTGCTGCAGAACAAAACCCGTCGATCTCCTCACCCGAGCCCGAAACGGAATCGCGAAAGAAATTCACCAAAAGCTACGGGCCATAGCTCGGTTCAGCTTCACAAAATTATCCTATCCGTGCGCCTCTGCGCGCGCGAAAGTCTGCGTCGATAATGGAATTAGGCCCACAAATTCCGCATAAGTCTCGTTAGATCGTTGTGCCCACGCCACCCGAGATCATCGCATCCTTAGAAGGCGATCCAGATCCCGATGCGAAGGTGCTGTTCCACCTGGCACAGGCTGGCTCCGATCTCACGAAGCCGCACAAGCCGGATTTCGCGTTGTTTCTCGACAGCGAAGCGGCTGCAAAAGCCGCAGAGTGGGAGCTCGCCGAAAGAGGCTTTGAGACCTCGATCGAGCCGCCCGACGAGAACCATGATCGCTACTTGGTCGTTGGCGTTACCACGCTCGTCCCGACGCTCGCGCGGATTCAGGCTTTGCCGCAGGAGTTCTACGCACTCGCCGACGAGTTGGACGGTGATTATGATGGCTGGGTGCAGAGGCAGTCGAGTAAACGATCTAACCGCGCGATGCAGCGAACCGCGAGCCAAGCTTCCGTTTACGCTATGAGTGTTTGCCATCCACCTTTTGGCTCCGTCGCACATTTTACCGGTCTCGCGGTCCCTGATCTTGTGTCTCGTTAGGCGATTATGGACACCACGAAACCAAATCGCGCAACTCACACTTACAG
>JBJMXF010000118.1:0-11355 GCA_045809725.1 Candidatus Udaeobacter sp.
GCTTCAAACGTATTTGGCGTCATGCGGTTGTCGTTGCGACTGATGAAGGGCGTGTCATATCCCTTCGCTCCGACAGTAACGCCCAGGTCTTTGATGATCCGGAGTTCCGCGTACCACTCGCCGAAAACCGTGTACCCATTCTGCCCGGGCGCCAGGAGCAGCGTACCATCCCTGTCGTCAGGGGCGTATATCGGATTCGAAGTGTAAACCGTCGCTCCAAACGCAACATGGTCGAAAAAGTACCCAGTCTTCACTCCCAGCCATCCGCCGATAGCCCACGCCTGTTTCTCTGCGCGATTGAAGTCGCTGCGGTCGAAATAGAAGCTGCGCAAGTTGAACTCGAACTTTGTATCTTCCAGGGCTTTCCGTCGGGCTTCCAATCGCCATTCACGATAGTCAAATGACTCTTCAAGCATCGTGTGGCCTTGCTCTGTAGATGTTAGCGCACTGTCCGCGGTCGGGACCTGTGACACGGTTAAAACCGGAGGGGCTTGGGTTATTGCCAGAGTGAGATCAGAGGGAGCGGCCCTCCAGATGTCGATGTTATTATCCTGCTGACTCAGAGCGGTACTTCTGCCGCTCAACCCCGTCAGTAGTGCCACTGCGGTGCATGCGTAATAACGAAGAGAACTTCGTACAGTTACAATTGAGTTTGTTTGACCAGAAGCTGCTTGCGTTGGCTTTGTCCCCGGTAATATTTTTTTCACCCTGTTTTCCTGTCTATTACGACAGCAGCATCGCGAGTAACGAACTAACGTTTCGTTCTGGTGGGCGCTGGCGCTGCGGTCTTACCTGTAGCTGCCTCATAAGCCTGCCTGTATCCACGTGCGATGGCGCGCACCGCCCGGCCGATGTCGTCATAGACGTGGTTCTCCAAGTTTGCGAAGGATATGCGCACCGACCAATCGGGAGCGGCAAAGCCTCCCCCGTTGAGTAGGACGATGCCGTGGTCCTCAGCCAAGCGGAACACGATGTCGAGCGGGTGCACATTTTCCTTCATCCACTTGACTACGTCCTCACCCAGGTGCTTGCGGGCAAAAAACTCGAAATCGATCAGGCCGTAATAGTAGTCGAAGTACTCGTTAGGTCCGACGTCGATATCCAAGCCTTCGATCGTTGCCGCGACGCGCTTCTTGCAGATACCGAGGCAGGCTTTTTGATAGGCTTTCTTTTCATCCATCAACTCGCTTAGCGAGAACAGCGTCATCATGACCTGCTGCGGAAGCGACAGCCCAGCCGTGTGGTTTAGCGCGATGTCGCGGCTGTCGGCAACGATGCGGTCGATGAAAGCGAACTTACGTGGCTCGAGAGTCAGGCCGCCGTAGCGCTTGTCCAACTGTTTCTTAATTGGCTCTGGATGCGCGGCGATCATTTTGTCGAAGATGTTGTCCTCGTAAACCGCGATGGTTCCGAGTCGCCACCCGGTGCAGCCGAAATACTTGCTGTAAGAGTAGACGCCGATGGTGTTCTCCGGGAACTGTCCCATCAAGGAACGGAAGCCCGGGACAAAGGTGCCATAGACGTCGTCCGTCAGCAGGATCAGGTCGGGCCGCTTCTTGAGCACCGCGCCGATTTTCTTAATCGTGTCCGGAGAAAGCGCGACAGCGAACGGGTTCCCGGGATTGACGATGAAGAAGGCTTTGATCTTTGGGTCGAGTAGCTTCTTTATCTCTTCATCAGGATACTGAAACTTAGCATCCTGCTTCGCGTGTATCTCGACGTAATGGAGGTCGTAATCCTCCAAATGCGCCATCTCCAGGTAAGGCGTAAAGATCGGCACGCCGAGCGCGATTGTGTCACCCTGGTTGAGAATTCGGTTGGCTTTTAGCGACTTAAAAATGTAACACATCGCGGCAGTGCCGCCCTCGACGGCGTAGATCTTGAACTTGCCTTTCGGCCGCGGGTTTCCGCACATCGCCCACTCCAGGTACTCATGAACGATCTGTTCGTTGTGCACCAACATTCGGTCGGGCACCGGATAGTGATCGCCGATGATCGAATCGACCAGCTCGTGCACGAACTTGTCCGGATCGAAGCTGAACTTTTTCACCGCCCAGGGCACCATTGCTTGCAGGACAGATGCACCGGGCATGTCGGAGTGTTTCGCGAGCCACGCTTCAAGTCGACCGGCAATCCCCTCTGCGGCAGGCATGCCGCCGACGCCAGGTGGCAGGTCAAGCACCCGCTTGCTCTCAGTAATTGCGAACTGCCCGAGAAGGAAGAACGCTTCGCGCGGCTCAGTAGCTACCCAGTTTGGATTGCCACGGCCAGCGTTCAGGTACGACAGGGAATTTTCCAGCGCCGTTTTGGAAGCGACTTTTTGGACGAAATCCTTGATCTCGAACGGACCGAGTTTGTCGAACTCTTTCAGTTTAGCGGTATCTGATAACGCGCGAGTGCCACGTTGACCTTGTCCGTTCGTTTTCGCAGCCCCCGAAGATTTCTTTGTTGTTGTCATAGTTTTCTTTGTTGTTGAATCACATTCGGCAAATGTGTTGTCACGAGAGTAACATAATGATGATCATGCCCCAGATGGTGAGCAGGGTGTTACCCACGGCATAGGTAACAGTGTAGCCTAGCGCCGGGATTTGGCTCTTAGCCTGATCGCACACTAGACCGAGCGACGCCGTCGTCGTGCGCGACCCGGAAATGATTCCGAGGTTGAGCGCGTCGTGGAAGCGGAACACGTACTTGGCGACGAACATGCCGAGAATCAGAGGAACCGTGGTGGCGACCGCGCCCCACAGGAAAAGACCGACGCCTTGCGTTTTTAAACCGTTAACGAAACCAGGTCCAGCGGAGATGCCGACAATGGCGATAAAGATATTGAGGCCTACTGAATTCATGAACCAGACGGTGGGCGTTGGAATGCGTCCAAACTTCGGCCGAACCGAGCGCAGCCATCCGCCGATGATCCCCGCGATCAGCGCTCCGCCGGCGGTCGACAGGGTCAGCGGCACCCCAGCCACCTTGAAGACCAGCGCGCCAATCAGCGCGCCGACGACGATCGCCGCGCCCACGAACGCCATGTCAGTGACATCGGTCGGACGATCAGCGACACCTAGCATCTTCGTCGCCGCGGCAACATCTTGCGTGCGGCCGACGAGAGTGAGCAAGTCGCCGCGATTGACCTCGGTACTCGGCAGAATCGGAATATCGGTGGCGGTAGCGCCGCGCGTGATTTTGCGCAGGAACACGCCACGCGCTGCCGGCCGCGCCGCTAACTCCTCGAGCGTCTTACTATCGACATCCTTGTTCGTTACCAGGACGTCGACACCCTCCACCGGCAAAGCGAGCAGTTCGCGGTCTTCGACTTCGACTGCCGCTGCGCCGAGAATGTTTACCAGCACTTCGCGCTCGCCTGCGACCGCCACTACGTCGCCTTCCTGCAGGACGGTCTCGGCAGTCGCGTCCATGATTTCCCCCCCGCGCCGAATGCGCAGGATAAAGAGGCGGGCGTCGGGCACCAGCGACTCAGCCTCGGCGACGCGCAGACCAGCGGCTCTGCCACCCGGCTGCACCTTGTAGGCGCGCACCGCCCAGCGGGTCCAAGCCGTGCCTGGACCGCCTACCTGCTTCTTGCCGCCCCCAAACTTCTCCTCGTAATCCTTGCAGGCGGCGACGAGATCAATCCCCAGCAGCTTCGGACCGATAATGGCGATCACGATTGCGGAGCCCATGGTACCAAACATGTAGGTCACGGCGTAAGCGACCGGCATGTTATCGAGGTAAGCCTTGGCTTGTTCGGCGGTCAGGCCTAACCGATTGATTGCGTCCGTCGCGAGCCCCATTGAGGCGGATATCGTCTGCGACCCTGCGTAAAGGCCGGCCGAATAGCCGAGGTCGTAGCCGGCGAACTTTGCCACCGCTATGCAGGCGCCGAGGCTAAATACGCACTGCACCACCGCGAAGATGGCCTGCGGCAGTCCGCTGCTGGCAATGCCGCGGACGAACTGCGGTCCGACGGCGTAGCCGACTGCGAATAGAAACATAAGGAATGCAAACGCCTTGAGCGGCTGGTTGATCGTGATTCCGATCTGCCCGATCACGACTGCAGCGATCAGAGTGGCTGTAACTGCGCCGAGGCCGATCCCCTTGTAAGTAAACTTGCCGAAGTAGTAACCTAAGGCGAGCGCAAGAAAAATCGCGATTTCCGGATACGTCTTAAGCGTGGTGAAGAACCAATCAATCATAGTTTGCTCCGTGTTAGTTCGTTTGTTTCAGTTGTTGAGGTGTTCAATTGGTTAGGCCTTTCGCGTTCTTTTCTTACGAGTGACTCGAGGAGAAGCCCGACGACTAGGACTCGCGTTTCTTCGTCGGCTCGAGCCAAGGTTTTGTGGTCTTAGAACCTTCAGGCCCGAAGCAGCGTGATAGCCGTGGATCTCTTTCACATCGAGTTTGCGCATAAACTCAATGGTCTCAGGCGTTATAACCTGACCGGGGACCAAAATCGGAAAGCCGGGCGGATATGGAATCACGAAGTTTGCTGATACGGCCTGGCCGCGCCTCACCAGATCGTCGATCTCCTTGCTGTTCAGCTTGACATGTGTGCTGTTATTTTCGTCATAAGCTAAAAAGAAGGGCGTGCGCATGTCTCCTTCGTTAGTCTTGCTCCGTGGATTGCCGCGGAAGGCGTCATGGAAGCGGCTGAAGTTCGGAAGGTCGGGTACGTCGGTGATGAGGCTCTTGACGCGCGCGTCAAACGCCGCTTTCTCATCGGGGTCATTCGAGAGCGTGCGATCCAATTCACGAGAGATATCGGCCAACACCTTGATCAGGTAGGCGATGTCACTGCGCGTGTTATTGATATTGGTTTGGAGAAGAACGCTGTTGCGCGACGTCTTGTTAAGCTGGATATCAAACTTACTCGCGAGCATTCCCTTGAACGATGTGCCATCAAACCCGGCGGAACCGCACAACAGAGTGACGCGAGTGGGATCCAGCACGAACTCGTCGTTCACCCATGCGTCGTAAATGGTTTTCCAGCTCACACCATCAGCATGGAAATCCTCGAATCCACTGACCCGGTACTCCGCTGGCACCATCTGCGCATTGGTAGCAATGGTGAAATATTTGGAGATGAGCGGATGTTTATTTACCTCGCGGCGCAGAATGAGGGAGAGTTCGATGGCGCGGCCGACGAGCTCATACCCTTCTAACTCGGCCTGGCGACGGGCGACATCCAGGGAGGCGATGATTTGCAGATTTGGCGAGGTGCTGGTGTGCGTGAAGAAAGCCTCTTTGAATGGCCCCTGTGTGGTTTCCCAGCAATCGTCGTTCACCATGATATAGGAACCCTGGCGGAAGCAGGACAGTGACTTGTGCGTCGAGGTCGTGGCATAGACCCGGAGCTTTACTGCGTCAGGATCGGGTAGCAGGTGCGTGTCCAGGAGTTTGGCACTTTTGGGATCAATCTTGCCGTGTTTCTTTTTGAACTCGGCATACTCAGCTCGGTACTCCGCGCTGGCATAGCGCTCTCGCAATGCCTCGCAGGCTCCCATGGCTGAGCGCATGCGATGGAACTGAGAGAAGCGATTGTAGGCATACCATGCCTCATCCCACAAAAAGACGATGTCCGGTTTGATAGCTAGCACCTCTTCCATGAAGCGCTGCACGTTGTAAACGTGTCCATCAAACGTGCAGTTAGTGAGAAGTAACATGCGCACACGATCGAGCTTCCCTTCTGCCTTGAGGTCCAACAGCGCTTTTTTAATCGTGCGCAGCGGCACAGCGCCATACATCGAGTATTCTGTTAACGGATAAGCCTCGACGTATAACGGCTGACCACCGGACAGCACCAAACCATAGTGGTGGGACTTGTGGCAGTTCCGATCCACTAGCACGATGTCTCCTGGACGGACAAGTGCCTGCACTGCGATCTTGTTCGAGGTCGAAGTGCCATTCGTTCCGAAAAACAGCTCTCTGCATCCAAAGGCCCGTGCTGCCTTTTCCTGGGCAACCCTGATATTGCCAGTTGGTTCGAGCAGCGAATCCAGACCGCCAGTCGTGGCGGAAGATTCAGCCAGAAAGATGTTGGCTCCATAAAAATGGCCGAAGTCACGAATCCAGTGGGAGTTGAAAATCGACTTCCCTCGGGCAATCGGCAGAGCGTGGAATGTGCCGATCGGACGGCGCGCGTAATTTTTGAGGTTATTGAAATAAGGTGTGTCGTAGCGCTGGTTCACGCCCTCCATCAGAGCGAGATGGATTTCCATCAGATCTTCCAGCCCATAAAAAATCCGCCGGATGTTTTTGGAATCGAGATGGCTGGCCATCTTTTCCGCGGCCCCATCCACGATAAGGTAGACGTCCAGCTCAGGGCGGATCTTCCCAATCGCCCGCGCGAGAGCCACTCCGTAATCCTTTGGCTCCAGCGAACCGGGCTCAAGCAAGAGATGCTGCTCCAGATAACTGCGCAGCAGCGGCGCCTCGAACTGAGATTTGAAGCGGAAATTGTCTCTAATAACTACCGCCTGCACATCAGCGTTCATCACAACGCCAATCACGCCCTCTTCAAAACTCGGCACCGTGACCGTCTCGTACACAAATGGGTCTTCCGGACGACGAAGCTGCCGTAGTTCAGCGCGTCCCTGGCGTACCTGTTCAGGACTTGGATCATCGCTGACAATTAGCACCTCAAAGTAGGGCTTGGTCAGGTCACCGGTATCGAAATAATCTTTCATCAAACGATCACTCAATTCCGTCTCCCCTTCCTCGCCGACCTTCCAGGCACTCGCGGAACGACGATAGGATCCAGTGATGATGGCCTTGGCGATGCGGTTCGTTAGCCTCGAGAAAGTGGAATAATCACTCCGGCCCAGCGCATCTTTCAGCGCAGTCATCATGGGTTCCCCTGGATAGGCGCGAAAAGTCTCCAGAACGCCGAGCGGTTCGAGCAGGGCTTCCATTTTGCCGAGTGTTTCCCCGGTGGACGCGCCAGAGGAAGATTGGGCGACAAGCGTCTGGGCGGCATGAGCCAAATCCTGCCAGCGATCAGAGCGAGCCTCGCCGGCGCTAAACATACCGACGGAATAACTGGATGGGGACTTGGATGTTTTTGACGATTGAGTAGGCATTGATTGAAATTATTGGTTAGTCGTTTGCGAGATGCGTTCCTTGTAGCGCCCAGTCTTGCTTGAGATTCTGTCGCAAATAAATTACCCGGGTACGTTCCAGAACGTCCATACGACCTTGGTCCAATAGCAATGGAACGCTGATGTTGCTCAGCTCGATCTAGCGCAAAATGCCTAGAACGGAAGACGGCTAGGCTAAGATCAAATGAAGCGTTTCGTGCCCAAATACCTCGATCCTGCGAGCCGCCTTGGCGAAATCCTTTTTGGTTTGGTCATGGTGTTGACGGTTACGCTCAGCGCTGGGCTGACAGCGGACGACGGGAGAGCAGGTGTGCGCCAGTTACTTGCCGCTGCCATCGGCTGCAATCTGGCTTGGGGAATCATCGATGCCGTCATGTACGTGATGAACTGCATCACCGAACGCAGCGGCAAAGTCCGACTGATCGAGGCGGTTAAACGTGCTCTCGATGCGCGCGCAGCTCTTGACATCATCCAAAATGAAGTCGAGCCGGAACTTCAATTGCTGTTAGATCCCGAGCAGCGTGAAGCTTTCAGCCGATCCATTCTTAATCACGTAGCGAAGGCGCGGATCGCGAGACCCGGCGTGACGAAAGATGATGTGTACGGCGCGCTCGCCTGTTTCTTGCTGGTCTTTGTGTCGTGTTTGCCGGCGGCAATTCCATTCTTCATTTTTTCACAACCGCATTTCGCGTTGCGCGTGTCCAACTTTCTTTTGCTCGTCCTGCTCTTCCTGGTTGGGCGAAAATGGGCGCAATATGCCGGGACCGATCGCGGGATCACTGGGATGATAATGGTGATCAGTGGCCTCGTGCTCGTCGGTGTGGCGATTCTGCTCGGCGGTTAAAAATGAACGTTCAATGCGCAGTTTTGGCGACCGCCCTGGCTTCAGTAGTTTCGGTGTCGTTAGGGGGAGTTGAAACGGATGTTCCACTGAAGGTTGCCGACGAAGCAGCGCAAACCGAATGGGAATGCTCCTTCTCCACTTCCACGTACCTTGTTCAGAATGGCCGCGACTATGTTAATCCAAATCTTGTGTTAGATCGCGACTGGCTGCACCTCGAAGCACGCTACAATTATGAATCGATCAAAACAGGGTCGATATGGTTAGGCTACAACTTCAGTCTTGGAGAAAAGCTCGTGCTTCAGGCAACACCCATGCTTGGTGGCGTGGTTGGAGACATCACCGGAATCGCACCGGGTTATACGATCTCGATCAGTTACGAGCGCATCGAGTTCTTTACTCAAGGCGAGTATTTCTTCGATGCTGGCACTCGTTCTGGCAATTTCTTCTATAGCTGGTCGGAGCTTAGCTACGCTCCTGTAACCTGGTTTCGTGCGGGAATAGTCATCGACCGGACCAAAGCATTGGGGACCAACTTCGAAGTCCGGCGCGGACCGCTCGTAGGATTCAGATATAAGAAGATCGATTTTACCACTTACTGGCTTAGTCCCGGTTCGTTAGATTCGACGTTCATTTTTACCGTAGCCCTGAATTTTTGATCGATGTCGCTTGTATGCCGAATCCAAAGTGGGGGATACCAGAGCAGCTAAGAACTTCAACCTAACGAATCAATTCAACGTACCATCCAACAAGAACAAACGCAGCTTACCTTCACAAAAAGTAATTCTATGAAACTAAAATTTTATGGTACCCGCGGTTCGATCCCAGTCTGTGACGCTGGCTTCCAGCAATTCGGCGGCAACACCACCTGTTTTCAAATCACGTTCCCGGACACGGGGCGTATCCATATTATTGACGCCGGAACTGGGCTTCGCAATCTCGGCCGGGACATGCGCGCCATCGGCCACCAACAGGAAGACGAGCTCGTCATCGCGTTCACTCATTTTCATTGGGATCACATGCAGGGTTTCCCCTTTTTCGCCCCGGCGTATAATCCCCGGCAGAAAATCACTATTCTCGCGCTTGGCGAGGACCAGAGCATCGGCAATCTGCGGGAGATTTTTGAGGTTCCCCTGCAAAAGCAGTACTTTCCTGTGCAGTTGGATCAGATGGGGGCCCACTTTGAATTCATGAAGGTCCAAGATGCCAGCAAACATTTCACGGGCGTCAACGATGTGGAAACCAAAGTCACCGCCCAGCGACACAATCATCCCGGCGGCGCGTACGGTTTTCGGATTGAGCGCAAGGGCAAGGTGCTGGTCATTTGCACGGATGTTGAGCATGGCGAACAAATCGACCCGCGGGTGGTGGAATTAAGCCGCGGCGCCGATTTGCTGGTGCACGACGCGCAATACACGGCCGAGGAACTACGAACACACCGCGGCTGGGGTCACAGCAGTTTTGACCAGGCTATGCAGGTAGCGGAAATGGCTGGGGTTAAGCAGCTCGCCATGACTCACCACGATCCTGAACACGATGACGACTTTCTCCTACGCATGGAAAAGCTATGCCAGGGGCGATTTCGCAACGCGCAGCTCGCGCGCGAAGGAATGGAAATCTCGATCTAGGATGCGACCTGAAGCTAACAAACTGCAGACTTCAGCCTAACAACACGCCTAAAGCATTTAAATGAAACTGTGGCCGCTGTAACCACGGCCCTGCGGGCCGTCCTCCCTGGAATTTCAAAGCAGTGCCATGTGAAGCGGCCACAGGCCGGTGGCTACAAGATTTGTTAACTCGTCCTCAGCCCTCGAGAATCGCGGTTTTGCCGCGGTTCCGTACGACAGGTTGATCTGTAACGATGACAGTGGTGCCGGGTTCGATGGTGTCGTAGACCTTGTTAGCAAACTCCGGATTAATGCGGAGGCGCTCAGCGAGCTTGTCGGCAGGAATACTGCGGCCTCTGCTCGTGACGGTCATCCATCGCCGCGCCGCACGCCCCGGAGCAAGCGAGCTTTGCCTGTCACTCGTGCCATCGAGCAGCGAGTAAACTTGATCTCCGAGCGATCCGCGTCCCTCAACCTCGACAGCGGCGCGCCCAATGGGATTACCATTGCGATAGACATAAAGCGCGCGATCGGCTGCGCTGACGACGATCGTGACCGGTCCAGTTGAGCTGCGCTCCGGGTTCCAGTCGTAGTCATTTTTTGCCAGCGGGCGCAACATCTCAGACGTGAAATCCTTTGGCGCAAGCAGCAGTCCGGGACTCGATGCAAGATGCGGCACTGGCACTTTGCCGTCACCCACCACGACCGTGCCGCCCTTCGCCGTCTCTTTGAAAAGCAACTGCGAGAAATCGAACGGCAGGCGAATGCAACCGTGGCTGGCCGGGTAACCTGGCAAATTGCCGGAGTGCATGGCAATTCCAGTCCAGGTCAGGCGCTGCATGTTTGGCATAGGCGCGTTGTTGTATTTCTTCGAGTAATGCTCCTGCTTTTTCTCGAGGATGCTGAACACGCCGCCCGGTGTGGCATGGCCTTTTGAGCCGGTGCTTATTGTTGAGCGACCGATGAGAATGCCGTTGCGATAAACGTGCATGGTTTGCTCTGGGACACTCACAAGCACCATGAGTGGGCCGCTCGGAGAGAGCTGTGGTTTCCACCAATACTCGCCCGGCTTGAGTTGGCCGGTCGGTTTTCCCGTAGGCGTGCCTTTAGTATGAGCCGAAGGTTGTTGTACCGCCTGCACACTGGTAAGCAGAGCGACTGAGAGAGCAAGGATTTTCAGGATTTTCATAAAGATCAGAAACGTGAGCTGCGATTAGAGCAGAAGCTGGCGGATGCTCAATAAGACTTTCGTCCCATGCGATGATTAGCAGAAACATTATTATGCTTAATGTGGCCGCCATACTTGCGAGAGACTCTAATGAGGAGCGGCCGATCTCTTTTCCAGTTTCAAAATGTCCGCCGGAACACCTAACCACACGGCTGCCTTTGCGCGTTCACGAAATGCGCGAGCCTCGATCGACGTTTCCTTCATCAGACTTTCGTACAGCCGTGCAACGCCAAACCCGACCCAATCTTCGCTAAACAACGCCGACTTCACCGGCGTAACACCCGTGAATTGCTCCGCTCGCTTCCGTGCAAAGTTAAAAACATGACTGGTGCGAACTGCCACCATCGTCAGTTGACTCAAATCAACGAATCTCTTCGCGGGCGGTGACGTTTCTTCGATAGCACAGAGCCATTCACCAATCTCGTCCAGCAGACGATCATCCAGCACGCCTTGTGGTTGCCAGACAATCAGATCATGAGCGGGATATCGCTGCACGTGAAGCGGCCCAGGGATAGTCGTGGAAGCCGGCAAACCTTCCGAATCATCAGTTGGATTGTTAGGCATAACGGCTATCTGAACCTGCAC
>JBJMXF010000119.1:0-5529 GCA_045809725.1 Candidatus Udaeobacter sp.
TAATTGGTGTCTGGGACGTGATCACGGCAGGCTTCCACTTGCTTCCGCTGCCGTACTTTCCCGGACCCGCAGCGATTTTACGCAGTCTGATTAGCGATCGGGCGCTTTTGCTGGATAGCACGTGGCACTCGCTGGTTTTGCTCCTGAGTGGCTACACACTTGGCGTCATCGTCGGACTTGTTAGTGGTGTGTTCATAGGCTGGTCGAGCTCGGTGCGTTATTGGGGGATGCCACTGCTGAAAGTTGTAGGACCGATTCCAGCAACAGCATGGATCCCAATCGCCATGGTCGTTTCGCCTTCCGCAATCATGTCTTCAGCCGGATTAATCGCGCTGGCGGTGTGGTTCCCGGTCACGATGTTGACTGCCTCCGGGATTTCTAACACGCGCGCATCCTACTTAGATGTCGCTCGAACCCTTGGCGCAGGACGCCTTTATCTAATCTTTCGAGTCGCGATACCAGCCGCAGTTCCAAACATCTTCATTGGCTTGTTCATGGGACTTGGTGCTTCGTTTCTAACACTGGTCGTCGCCGAGTCTGTGGGTGTTAAGTCTGGTCTCGGATGGTATGTTAGTTGGGCCCAAGGCTGGGCCGAATACGGCAAAGTCTTCGCCGCACTCATTATTATGGCGGCCTTCTTTTCTACAGTGATGACTTTGCTGTTTAAACTGCGCGATCGAGTTCTGGTGTGGCAGAAGGGGATCATCAAGTGGTGACGACGAATATTTCGGACGCGTCAGGCGTTCGTGCTCACGAAATCTTCAAAAGTTTTCCAGTGCCAGACGCACCGGGCACAAGCCGGCTCGCCCTGGGCGGCATATCGTTTTCCATGGCCGCAAGCGAGCTTGTTTCGTTAGTCGGGCCGAGCGGTTGTGGAAAGTCGACATTGCTTCGACTCATTGCCGGCTTGGATGTCGCCGATTCAGGCGAGCTGCTTGTCGGCAACAAAAGGATTGTTGGACCGAGCGCGGAGCGTGGCCTCGTTTTTCAAGATCCAAATCTGTTCCCATGGTTGACTGTTCGCCGCAATATTGAGGCTGGCCTGGTTGCACGTGGAGTGTTGCGCGAAAAACGGAATGAAGTGGATGAATTCATGCGGTTGGTCGGACTCGAAGCGTTTGCGAATGCGTATCCGCATCATCTTTCCGGCGGGATGGCTCAGCGTGTCGCGCTTGCACGCGCACTCATCAATCATCCCAGAGTCTTACTGCTCGATGAACCTCTCGGCGCGCTCGACGCTTTCACGCGGATGCGCATGCAGGATGAAGTACTGAGGCTATGGGAAAATCGTCGCACCACCATGCTGCTCGTCACCCACGACATTGATGAGGCGATCTATATGAGCGATCGCATCCTCATCATGACCCAGGCGCCTGGGCGAATCGATCGGGAGATCGATATCGACCTCGCACGGCCACGTGACCGCACCAGCGATTCATTTCTACGTTTCCGCAGCGAGATTCTTGAACATCTGCATTTCGCCGGTAAAGCCGCTCCAAATTCCTCTCACTGCTGAAGAATTGGAACGGTACGGAAGGTCACTGGAAGTCAGGCAGCTTGCCTGACTCGGCTGGCAGGCTGCCAGCCTGCCGAGACAACCTGGCAGGTTGTCTTCCTACTGGCACGCCATTTACAAAAGTAACAGAATTGTCTCTTTTTATCCTGCAATTTCGTTTGATAGATAACAGGAAAGGATAACACGTATGGAAGCGATGTATTCCGAACAACGAAATTTAGGGTTGCGGCGCCACGACCTTTATGAGGTTCGTCCGCGCAAGGACAGAGATGGCTTTGATCTAGTCAATGAGCTGTTCCAATACGGCCCGATCTGGTATGCAGGGCCCGACGCCATCCGGAAAGCGATCGCATACGCAAAGTATCGGTCCCATTTTCGGTCACAGCGCGCAATTATTCGAGTGTTGGACGACTGCGGCGCTGTAGTCCAGATGCACGCATAAACGGCGTCTCCGGCTGGTTCAGAGCGCAACAGCCGCGGATGTTCTCCACGTCGAGCGATTTCTTCGCGTTTGGGCGTGTGCTTTCGAAAACGTTCGTATAGCATCGCCGGCGGGAGGGAGTCAGGATGCGAAAATCGACAGTCTTTTTCATTGCGATCGCTCTTGCAGCAGTCGCACCTCAATCAACATCGGTCGCGGCTTCCGATACGGACTGGGACCGAACCGTTCTGCCGCGTCCGACGCAGCCATTTACAGGCGTTACGAAAAAGACGCTCGAAGGATCTGTAGCGGCCTTCACCCAACCGGTGAAGGCTCCACCAAATGCGCCGAACATTCTGCTCGTTTTAATTGACGATGCCGGTTTCGGGAATCCGTCCACATTCGGCGGACCTGTCGCTACCTCAACCTTGGACAAACTCGCGGCCGACGGCTTGCGTTACAATCGCTTCCACGTCACAGCACTTTGCTCGCCCACTCGGGCCGCGTTGTTATCAGGACGGAACCATCATGCAATCGGATTCGGATCGATTGCTGAAATCCCCGGCGGTTGGCCCGGGTACAATACGACTTGGCCCACCAGCGCGGCATCCATCGCGAAGATTCTTCAGGCCAACGGCTACAACACCGCTGCGATCGGCAAGTGGCACCTGACACCCGACACTCAACAGGGACCAGCCGGACCTTTCGATCGCTGGCCGAACGCGCTTGGCTTCGATTATTTCTGGGGATTTCTCGGCGGCGAAACTGGTCAGTTCGATCCGATGCTGACCGAGAACAACACGATCATCGGCGTGCCGAAGGACAAGAATTTCTATTTTAACGACGCAATGGTTGCGCATTCCATCAATTGGATTCGGGGCCAGAAAGCGCAGGCGCCTGACAAACCGTTCTTCCTGTATTTTTCAACAGGCGCGACGCATGCGCCACACCAGGTGCCGAAAGAATGGAGCGATAAATACAAGGGCAAATTCGATCAGGGCTGGGACAAATTGCGCGAACAAACCTTCGCGCGTCAAAAGCAACTCGGCGGCATTCCGCAAAACGCGAAACTCACGCCCCGCGACCCTGCCTTTCCGGCGTGGGATAGTGTCCCGCCCGACGTAAAGAAAGTGTACGCGCACCAGATGGAAGTCTATGCAGGCTACCAGGAGAACGCGGACAATGCTGTCGGCCGTGTGGTGAAAGCGATCGAGGACATGGGCCTCGCTGACAACACATTGATCTTTTACATCTTCGGCGACAACGGCGCGAGCATGGAAGGCACCGAGACGGGAACGTTCAACGAAATGACCACGCTCAACGGCGTCCCGCTCACCGTCGATCAACAGTTGAAAGCGATTAAAGCTTACGGTGGTCTGGAAAAATGGGGCGGCCCCGACATGGCGCCGCATTACGCAGCGGCATGGGCGTGGGCTGGAAACACGCCGTTTCAATGGGGTAAACAAGTCGCATCACATCTGGGCGGTATTCGTAACCCGATGGTGATTCGTTGGCCAAAACGGATTACGGACAAAGGCAGTCTGCGCAGTCAGTTCACTCATTGCACAGATGTTGCTCCAACCATCCTCGAAGCCGCCGGCTTGCCTGAGCCAACGCAAGTCAACGGTGTTCCTCAGATGCCGATGCAGGGCGTGAGTTTCGCTTTCACGTTCGATGGTGCCAAGGCACCGTCCCGGCACACGCAACAGTATTTCGAGATTCTCGGAAACCGGGCGATGTACAAAGACGGCTGGCTGGCGTGCTGGCGACTGGACCGAATCCCATGGAAAATCGATCCCGAAACACTTGCGCGATTCGCGCCTGGCAAATGGAATCCCGATAACGACAAATGCGAGTTGTACAATCTGGACGAGGATTTCTCACAGGCCGACAACGTTGCGGATAAGTATCCTGGCAAAGTAAGCGAGCTAACTGCCCTCTTTTGGTCGGAGGCCGAGAAATACCAGGTGCTGCCGTTACTCGGGGAGATGGCAGCGGTGTGGGGTTTTCCGAAAGGGTTATCTGACCAGACGAAATTCATTTACCAAAACGGAACGGAGAACATTTCTTCGGGCATGATCCCGCCGATCTACAATCGTTCGTACAGGATCAGCGCAGACCTCGACAATCCTGGCCGATCAGGGCTGAGAGTGCGTCCGGGAATCGCAGGCGTCATCGTGGCGGAGTCGAGTTTTCTTGGTGGCTTTTCGCTTTATGTGGAAAACGGTTACCTAAAGCACACCTACAGCTTGCTCGGTTTAAAACTCGACACCATCAGCTCGCACGACGCAGTGCCCACTGGAAAAGTCAATGTGCGCTACGAGTTCACCGCCGATAAACCCGGTCAGTTCGGCACCGGTGGTACAAGCCGCCTCTTCATCAACGGCAAACAACAAGCCGAAGCGAAAATGGAACATACCGTGCCGTTCCGGTTTGCGTCGTACGAAGGAATGGACATCGGCACCGACAACGGTCTCCCAGTTGTGCCGAAACTCGAATACGCCAAAATTCTGCCGAAACAATTCAGGGGCACGATCGAAAAAGTAGAATTCGATCTCGGCCCGGCAAAACTAACTGCGGAAGATCTCCACCGGATCTACCTGCAACGCTTCGCCAGAGCAGTTCGCAATTAGTCGTAATCGACCGGTAACTTGTCCGCCGTAGCTTCGGCGAGGCGGATTGGAATCGAAATTGAATGAGCCGGCAGTCGGATTCGAACCGACGACCTGCTGATTACAAATCAGCTGCTCTAACCAACTGAGCTATGCCGGCGTTCCCATACGAAAGCTGTTTTCAGCGAGTTGATCAAGAGTTCGTCACGACCAGCTTCCCGAGTTCCAAGCATAATCAATTCGTAGCATCGGGCATCACGCCCATACAGTTTACCGGCCACGAATTCAACTTTATCGGAAACCATACGCCAGCGCCCAATGCGTGCGGGCTGCTGGCGATTTCTCCACCCTAACGATGATAAAGTAACTGCCTGTGGTTTTCGGAATGATGTGCGCAGCCGCAAAGTGGCCTTTCGCCCAACTGTCTGGTTGTTCCGCGAGTTCTCCGTCCGAATTATAAATATGAACGGACACCTTTGCATGATCGACTTCTGTTCCCAGCCAGAACCAATATTCATTCCCTTTAAACAATTGTTGCCGCACCGCTTTCCTTTCACCCGAAGCGAGGTCGCCTGCCCAGTAATCCTCGCGCAGGTGAAATCCTTGTTCTACATAGGGTTCTGCCGCCAGAAGAGCAAATGCCCGCGCGTAGACTGTGGTGGGGTCCACCCAGGCGAAAATCGCAGACGGTAGCACAACGATGGCCGCCAACAGGGATGTCGTGCAGAGAAGGACCTTTGGGAAAGGGTTCATCCGAAATTTCTCAGTTTTTCTTCCTTTTTACAAATCAACGACGCCGCCGTCTTGCAAATCGCCTTTGTGCCTGTGTTACTTCGATCAGCTTGCCAGCCACATCGTAAACATTGATCACAGCATCATGGGAACCTGGTGATCTCGACCACCAGCTAGGCAGGAAACAGGACTTTTCGATTTTGTAAACGTTGCGACGTTTCAATTCTGAAAAAAAGTTTCCGGGATTC
>JBJMXF010000120.1:0-3376 GCA_045809725.1 Candidatus Udaeobacter sp.
TCTCGCTCGTGAATCTGCTTTCGCGGAAAGTTCGTTTTGGCAGAATGCCAAAACCAGCACACTGCAAGTGTGCGCTCCCCAGAAATGCCACCAAGCCTTCTGAGAATTCCGCCAGTTCATCCCACTGCACTGCGCATTTGCCTTTTTCGCTGCGCAGATGCGCTTGGGTCAGCAGTTCGCACAAGTTTTTGTAGCCGGTGCGATTTTCCACCAGCACCGGCAGAATGCTGCCGTCTTCCATTGACAATTCAGCGCCGATGATTGGCCGGACGCCGTGCTCACGCGCAGCGACGGAAAACCGTTGCGCCCCGTAAACGCCATTACGATCGACCAACGCGATCGCCGGCATTTCCATTTCCGCTGCGACCTCTGCTAATTGTTCGGGGAAAGAGCCGCCGCGCAAAAAGCTGAACGCGCTGCATGCATGAAGCTCGATATAACTCATCGTCATTCCGAGCGAAGTCGAGGAATCCCGTAGCGAAATTAAGGTAATTCCGCGGGATCCTTCGACTTCGCTGCGTTCCGCTCAGGATGACCCTGGATCGCTAATCATAAATCCCATCCACCTTCCAAGTTGCCCTCGCCCGGGTATCGCCTGCCGCAGGCTGGTCCGCTTGGTGACACCGAACTAGTTCACCACTTTCCAGCTGCAGATCCCACTCCGCGCGCGACCAGGATTTTTCATCCCACCAGTTTCCAGAAAGCAAATACGGACCGCGTTGATCGATTATCTTTCCAGACATTTCCGCACTGCGAACGTGCGTCGGTATCTCTTCATCCTGCAAGACAGACGCAGACACTGCGGGCCGAAAGCGGCGCAACGCTGCTGTAGTGTGCGCTGTCCTCAGCGCATGGGGAGTTTTTCCACTGGGGACAGCGGACTCTACAGCAGCCCACGAAAACGGCTGCATGCGAAATGCGTCGGGGCGATGCGTCTGTTCCAGCACCGGTGTACCGATCCGATCCCCGCCCAGGAGAGCAGTCAACCGGGCGAGTGTTTCTGAAAGTTGATGTGGGTTGCGCAATGTCGTTTCAAATAAGCCGAATTGTTCCCCAGCCGGTTTGATCGGCTCTGCGCTCAGGGCGACGGCAACGATCGGATGCTCAGACCGAAAATTCTCCAGATGCGTCTGGAGCATCCGGAACAGAAGATCGACATCGTTTGTCGGCTGCGGAATTTTGAAAACGCGCTCGTAAATTTGTTTATTCCTGAACGTGATTTGCAGCCTCAGTTCTTTCGCGACGAGATAAATTGCTGCCAAACGCACGACGAGCTGTTCCAAAAAACGGCGCAGCATAAAAAGCAACGGCTCGGCTGTTTCGATTTCGCGCTCAAACTCGAAACTCTCCTGGAACACCTCCGGCGGCCGAATCAGTTTGAGCAGTCGATTGGATCGTCCATTGGCACGCTCCCACAGGCGGATTGCTTCGGGGCCAAGTCGCGCGCCAAGCTGATCTTTATCCAGCGCCGCTAGTCGGCCAAGAGTATGGATTCCCCACTTGTGCAGAATCGCGAAGATCTCCTGCACCTCCATCTGCCCTTCCATGCAGGCAAGCTACAGCAGGTCGTGGTACATGTTCAAGTGAACAGTTATCAAATACTAATCACCAGACTTTGGGCGCGCTGGGAAGTCCGAAACATTGTAGCCCACGGCAACGCCGTAGGTGACATAATCGATGAGATTCTTCGCGCTGAAGGCGCATTACAAATGGGACCGCGTTGTGTTTATTTTGCCCCCTTCAGGACAATATTTTCTGTTCATTGCACCCAGGGCGCTGCTCTGGGCTAAGATGTGATTGCGCTTTCAGCGCGACAAAATTCACTCTGAGGTGCCGCTCAGACAATCTCCACCGGACATTTCGGCAGCGCTTGCATAAACGCGCGGCCGTAGGCTTTGGTCACGACCCGATTGTCGAGGATGACAATGATGCCGTGATCCGTCTTGGTCCGAATCAGACGACCTACGCCTTGTCGGAATTTCAGGACCGCTTCCGGCAAGGAATATTCAGTAAACGGATCCCCACCGCGCTCCTCGATCAGCTCCAATTTTGCTTCTACAAGCGGGTGATCCGGGACGGCGAACGGCAATCGCGTGATGATCACATTCGAAAGCGCTTCGCCTGGAACATCCACGCCGCCCCAAAAACTATCCGTGCCGAAGAGCACGCTCCGTGGCGTTGATTTGAATTGCTCAAGCAATTTGCTACGCGGCGCTCCCCCACCCTGGACGAGAATGTTCATATCCTCACTCGCAAAAAACTTTTCCATTGCCGCAGAGACCTGCTGCATGTCGCGATAGCTCGTGAAAAGCACAAACGCCCGGCCTTCAGTTTTCTCGACAAAATGCGCGATCCAATGTTCGAGGGCTTTGTGATAACCATCATCGCGGGGATCGGGCATTTTTTGAACAACGAACAACTTCATCTGCTTCTGAAAATTGAATGGGCTGCCGAGCTGCAACGGCTCGGCTTCCATCGCCCCGACGCGCGCGCGAAAATAAGCCAGATCCGGGCGACCCACGGCCAGAGTGGCGCTGGTCATCACGCAACAGCAGTTATCTCGAAAGAGCATTCGCCGCAGTACCGGTGCGAGATCGATCGGCGCGGCGTTTAGCGCGAGGAAGCGTTCAGTTCTCCCGGTGCGCTCGACCCAATACACATGCTCCGGCGCGCTTTGCTCCAGGAAAATCGCAATGCCGTCGCGCGCATCGCGAATGCGCCGGCCGAATTCTTGCAGCTCCGCTTTCAATATTTCGTCGTCTGCGCGTTTAACAACATCGGCAACGCGCGCCTGAAGCGCGGTCAACCGGGCGGTGATTGTGTCGGGGACAAGTTCGACTTCGCGCACCCGAAACTCGCGGCCTTTGCGGAAATTCGATCTCGACTCGACGGCGGAAAAAAACTTATCAACGTCATCTAGTAATTCCGCCGCCAGTCGCACCCCGGCCGCGTCACGCATCACGGTGAAAAGACCTTTGCGAGTGCGCGCATTGTAGAGTCGCTGGATCGTCGATCGCAGTCCGTATTGCGAGATGCCGATACCAATTTGCTTCGAGGCGACTTGTTCCACCGTGTGCGCTTCATCAAAAATGATAAAATCATTCGGCAACAGGAAGCCGCTCTCGCGTTCTTCCTGCAGGTCAGGCGAACCCATCAAAGTGAACAGCAGCGTGTGATTGAGCACGATCACGTCTGCCGCCAGCAGACGTTTGCGGGCCTGCTGATAAAAACATCGCGGAGCCTGGCCACAGGTTTTTTGAGTGCAGATATGCGCTTCGCTGCACACTTGCGCCCAAACTTTCGGATCGGGCTCGACCGACAGATCGCTAAGCGATCCACCGCGCGTCGTGCGCGCCCATTCAGCCAACCGCTGCAA
>JBJMXF010000121.1:0-38320 GCA_045809725.1 Candidatus Udaeobacter sp.
ACGCGATGGGCGCGGCTCAGGTTTTGCGTCCAGACGCTCGACGAGAGGCCGTATTCGACGTCATTGGCGTGATTGATCACTTCTTCTTCGCTGTCGAAGGGCGTGATCGTTATGACCGGGCCGAAAATTTCCTCGCGATTTGTGCGGCATGAAACCGACAGTTCGGTAATCACAGTCGGCTGGAAGAAATAACCTTTGCGGCAGCGTTCGTTAGGCGATTGCGGCGCAGAACCGCCCAGCGCGATTTTGCCGCCTTCTTTCTGCGCAAGATCGACATAAAACTTTACCTTCTCGAGTTGCGTCTTGTTCACGATCGCGCCCTGCTCGGTTTTTTCATCCAGCGGATCGCCCAGGCGCAACTGTGCCGTTTTTTCGATAAACCGCTCCACGAAATCCTTGTAAGCGGATCGCTCGACAAACAGACGCGACCCGCACAAGCAGACCTGTCCCTGGTTTGCGAACGATGAACGCACGCTGCCGGCGATTGCGGCGTCGAGGTCGGCATCAGCGAAAATTATGTTTGGATTTTTGCCTCCGAGCTCGAGCGACACTTTTTTGAACAACGGCGCGCACGCTTCCGCGACCTTTTTGCCTGTGGCGGTGCCGCCAGTAAACGAGATGGTGTTGATTTTCGGATGAGCGGTAATGGCCGACCCGACATTCGGTCCTGTCCCGTGGACGACATTAAGAACTCCATTCGGCAGACCGGCTTCACGCGCGATTTCGCAGAGCATGTAAGCCGTCATCGGCGTTAACTCGCTCGGCTTGGCGATGGCGGTGTTTCCGACAGCGATCGCCGGCGCGATTTTCCAGCTCAATAAATAAAGTGGAAGATTCCACGGCGAAATTAGTCCGGCGATACCGCGCGGCTGACGGAGTGTGTAATTGAACGCGACGTTGTCGGTGATGTGCGCTTCGGATTCGGTGTGCAGAATCGCGGTGGCAAAGAATCGGAAATTTGCGACTGCGCGCGGAATATCCAATGAGCGCGCCAGGGAAATGGGTTTACCAGTGTCGATCGACTCCGCGCGCGCGAATTTCTCCAGGTCCCGCTCGATCAACTCGGCGATTCGCAGTAGAAAATTGGATCGTTCGGCTGCGGTTTTTTTTGACCAATCGCTAAAGGCTTTCTCGGCTGCGGTCACCGCACGATCAACGTCATGCGCGTCGCTATCGGTGACTTGCGAATAGGGTTTACCCGTAGCCGGTTCGATGTTGTCGAGATATCGGCCGCCGATCGGCTCGACAAAGTCGCCGTCGATGAAGTTTCGGATGCTAACCCGCCCTGGGGTCATAGGAAGGTGCAGAGAGAAACATCGAGAGATTCCTCGACGTCGCTCGGAATCACAAGAAGGCCGATCGGCTCGACGAATTGGCCATCGATAAAATTTTGGATTTGGAATGGCTCGGCGCGCATCGTGGAGCGAAAGGTTAACCTTCGTCGTCAAGATCGAACGTTCAACGAGGAAAAATTATTCTCGCCGGGCACATGATGGTGATGTAAAAACCTCTGCCCCCAAAAACAATCATATGAAAAAATTATCGCTCCTCGCCGGCCTCGTTCTGTCGGTTCTCACTTTCGCGTTCGGGACGAACCACGGATTCAACGACGTGTTCGGCCCGTTGTTTCACGCGGCTCCCGGCGTCCCGCACCCAGGAGGTCCAAGGCGCGGGCTCGATTCGCTTCACCGTTGGAACGTGATCGCAATTAATGCCAGCGGTCTGGATCATACTCCAGTTGCCCCCGGGGAGAACCGCGTTTTCGGAGAACAACTCGGGCCGGGTCGAGCGAGCAGGGCAATGGCGATTGTCCACATCGCCATGTTCGATGCAGTTGATGCGGTCGTCGGCGGTTACACCAGCTATACCGGCACACAGGCTGCGCATGGTCCAATGTCCGTGGACGCTGCGATCACCCAGGCTGCGCGCGACACTCTGGCGGCGCTGTTTCCATCGCAAACGCCGACTTTTGATGCGTACCTCGCGCAAGATTTAGCTGCCGTCCCCAACTCACAGCAAAGAGCAAACGGGGTCGATTTAGGGCATCGAACGGCTGCCGCTATTCTGGCCATGCGTCTCAATGATGGCTCACAATTCCCCGAGCCACGCGTCGGCGTCGATTATTTTCCGAGCGATCAGCCCGGGCACTGGCGGCAGGATCCGATCAGCTTGATCCCGCTCGCCTTGGGCGCGCACTGGGGCGAGTGCCTTCCCTTTGTCGTCAACTCGGCCACTCAATTCCGCGCGCCGCCGCCACCAGGGATGACAAGCGCTGAATATACGGCGGCATACAACGAAGCGAAAAGCCTGGGCGGCGATGGAGTCGTTACGCCCACGCAGCGGACGGAAGAGCAAACATTCATCGGTATTTTCTGGGCGTATGATGGCACCCCAACCCTGTGCGCGCCTCCGAGGCTCTACAACCAGATCGCGGTGCAAATTGCCGACCAGAGAAGATCAAGCGGGATTCAATTCGCACGGTTCCTGGCTTTAGTGAACGTCGCCATGGCCGACGCCGCAACGACTGTCTGGGAATCGAAGTACTACTACGATTTGTGGCGTCCAGTTGCCGGTATTCGAGAATCCGACCCGGGCACAGGACTCACAGGACTGGGCGATGGCAACCCCGACACGATTGGAGATATCAACTTCACGCCGTTAGGCGCACCAGCCAGCAATCTCACCGGTCCGAATTTTACTCCGCCGTTCCCCACTTACCCGTCCGGTCATGCCGGGATCGGGGGCGCGCTCTTTGAGACGATCCGCCGGTTTTACGGCACCGATGAGATCGCGTTTACATTCGTTTCTGACGAGTTCAATGGGCAGACGCGCGACCATAATGGAAACATCCGTCCTTATCGGCCGCGCAGTTTTTCGAATTTGTCGCAGGCCGAGGAGGAGAACGGCCAGAGCCGAATTTATCTTGGCATTCACTGGTCCTTCGACAAAACGGAGGGAATCGCCCTTGGTCGCCGCGTGGGCGATTACGTGTTCGATCACGCTTTTACGCCGACGCACCCGTAATCTGGCAGTAAACGTCAACAGGTTGGTTTGAGCTGTTGGCGTGAAAGAGTTCTAGAGCGACTCAGTTGTAGCCGTCGTAAATCGCCGGCTTGGCAGTTTGAATACGTCGGCTTCGGCTACGCATCCAACGCGTCGAAACCTTGCAAAGCACGAAGCCAGAGCACGGCCAATCTCAGGAAGATCAAAATGCGGTGGCGGTGAGGGAGGGATTCGAACCCTCGGTAGCCTTTTGGGCTACGGCGCTTTAGCAAAGCGCTGCTTTCGACCACTCAGCCACCTCACCAAATTCGGGATGAGAATATCGCGAAGAATTGTGGATTGCCAATCGTCGATTGATGAGGCGGTCAGGATAGAATCCTTTAGAGGAAGCTGCTAGCTTCCTTTCCAAGGGTGAGACCCAATGGCGTCTGCTATAGAAATGATTTCGGAAGACGAAGCTCGAACGCAGGTTGTCAAAACGGTCGTGACCCTGCCTCCACGACAGGTAGCACTCTCGCAAGCGCTCGATTGCTTTGCAGGGCAGGATTATTTCGCACGGCTGCCGCTGCCCGCGTTCGATAATTCGGCAATGGACGGTTACGCGGTCCTTGCGGGCTCCTGCAAAAAACACGGGCGACTACGAGTGATTGGAGAGCAACCTGCCGGCCCTGATCGAAAGCTGCGCGTCAGTGACGGTGAAGCAGTCCGGATTTTTACCGGCGCGCCAATTCCGCAAGGGGCAGACGCGATCGTGATGCAGGAAGATGTCACGACCGACGGGACTGACATCAGCGTGAATGTGGACGTTGAAAATGGCGAGTTTCTACGCCGGCGCGGGTGCGATTTGGCGCAAGGACAGATGATTCTAGCGAGAGGCGAACGAATTCGCGCAGCGACGATTGCTCTGCTGGCATCACAAGGTTTCGCAGAGGTGATCGTTGGAGGCCAAGCAACTGCGGCAATCATTTGCACCGGCGACGAGCTGGTGAAATCGGGCGAAGAACTTCAGCCGGGCCAAATTTACGATAGCAATTCCGTGTTGCTCAGTGCGCTCCTGCAGCAGTGCTGTGTAAGGGCGACAGCCGTGGAACATTCGCGTGACGATCGGCAATCGCTACACGATGCGATTAAACGCGGAATGAAAAGTCATATTCTCATTATTAGCGGTGGCGTTTCGGTCGGGGAACACGACTTGGTGAAGGACGCATTGCTCGAACTCGGAGCGAAAATCGACCTCTGGCGCGTGGCGGTGAAACCGGGAAAGCCGTTTTTGTTCGGAGGGTTTGAGAGCGAAAGAGTTGATTCGGCAGGCGAGACGCCCGCCCGCCCCACAGGCAAGATGCCTGTAATACACAAGTGCTTCGTCTTCGGCCTGCCCGGAAATCCGGTGTCGGCATTCATGACGTTCTTACAGTTCGTCCGGCCGGCGATTTTGCGAATGATGGGCGCAACGAACCTCGATCTGCGGCAACTTCCGGCGAAGTTGGCGGCTAGCCTAACGAACGACGGCGATCGACCGCACTACATCCGCGGGAGACTCGAAGACGGAAAGTTCACGCCGGTCGGTCGTCAGGAATCGCACGCGCTGTTTGGTTTGAGTCAGGCAAATGCGCTGCTCCGGGTAGCAGCCGGACAATCGTTGAAAGCGGATGAAATTATTGACGTTCAAATGTGGGATTGATGCGCTGCTCACGAGCCTCCTTCTCACGAGCAGCATTGACAGCCGGGGCGGGCGTTCCTAGCTTTATCGCCTTGAACACGGGACAAGTTACCGCGTTTGCAGAAATTCCGGCGAACGAAACTCGTGGGGACGCCGAACGGCTTTCCCACATCATTTGGGAAATGCAGCGCTGCTTCTTGCTGCACCTGTCGAAGGAACTCGCGCCAGGCAACGTTTCGTTCCCGCAATTTTTTCTTCTCGCCTATCTCGACCGCAAGGAAGTGCTGAGCATGTCGGAGATAGCGAAGAAAATGGGTCACACCACGGCTGCGGCGAGCGGTCTTGTGGCGCGTTTGGAAAACCTTCGGTACGTAATGCGATCCGGCGCGCGAGATGACCGCCGCAAAGTGATGGTCTGCATCACGCCGAAAGGCTCGGCGCTCGTTCGCCGAATTCGTGAGGAGATGGTTGGTAACGTTATGAAAATCCTGAATCACCTCACACCCGATGAGCAAAAAGCGTGGCTGCACATTTACAGCAAGATTTACGACTACTGTCAGTCGAAATGATTTTGCTTTGGCTGGCGGGAATGTTATCACACTGCGTTGAATCCACTCGCGGGCTTTTGTGCGTCTAATCGCTAAGCTGTATGACAAAGTTCTTTCTTTACCTGGCACTAGTCGCAACGTTCGGGATTCTTGTTGAGCCGAGTTTGGCCGGCAGCGAGGGAACGTATCGCGAAACAGTGTCGTCAAGCAGGGTGCCTGCTTTTACTTTGGACCAAGCCATCCTTACCGCGCTGCAGCGTAACCCTACCCTTCTCAATGCAGAGCAGGAGATCAAACGAAGCAAAGGCGTGATTATTCAGGTACGCGCGCAGGCGCTGCCGCAGATCAATGCGAATGCGAATTTTCAATGGACCGATCCGAACCTGACTGGCGCGCGTGTGCTCGGAAATACCAACAACAACACGTCAGGATTTACCCCGTCCAGGGCGGCCGCATCATTAATGGAAGGACTGCCGTCGCAGGTCAGCGATTTCCGTGCACCGGTAGTCGGTGCAACGCCAGCCCCTGTTAGGAAGGTTGAAACGAGCGATATCTCCTACGCGATCAGTGTCACCGGAACCCAGCTGATTTTTAACGGCACAACGTTCAATCAGATCCGTGGCACTTTTTTTCAACGGGACAGCGCCTACTTCGCTTTTCGCAACGTTCTGGATCAACTGATCGCCGTTGTGAAAACTCAGTTTTACCAGATCATCGTCAATCGTGACCTCGTTAGTGTGAACGAGGAAAACGTTCGGCTTTTAGAAGCTCAGTTGAAAGATCAGCAAAACCGGTTCGAAGCGGGAACAGTTCCGCGCTTTAACGTGCTGCAAGCAGACGTGCAGCTGCACAATCAAATTCCGCAACTGATTGCTGCCCAAAACAACTTACGCATAGCGAAGTTGCAGCTGGCCAAAACTCTTGGGCTCGATTTTCAGCGACGACGTGGTGATGCCCCGCCGCTGGACGTCATTGGTGACATGCCATTCATCCCGCGCCCCATTGAACTCGCGGACGCAATCGAAATGGGTAAGCAGCGACGAGCGTTCCTGAAACAGGCTCGGGCAAATGTGCTAAACCAACTCCAACAAGTCCGTGCCGCAGCGGGTCAGTGGCTTCCCAACATTACCACGACTGGCGGGTACGAATGGGTCAGCTCCCCGATCAACTCAAGTATCAACGATATCTCAAAAGGTTGGACCGCGCTGGTCCAGGGCAGTCTGCCCATCTGGGACAGCGGCGCGATCGCCGGCCAGGTCATACAACAACGCGCACTCCTTTCCGAAACAAAAATCACTTACGACGACGACGTTCGACAGGTCGAGTTGGAGATACAGCAGGCGTATTCAAACTTGCAGCAGAACCGTGAGCTGATCCAAAGCCAGGAAAAAAATGTCGAACTGGCTGACGAAGCATTGCGTCTGGCCAAGGCGCGGCTCGACGCTGGCGCAGGAGTTCAGTTGGATGTGCTGAACGCGACAGTGCAATTGCTCACAGCCCAATCTACGCGCCTGCAAGCGCTGTTTGGCTACAACTCTTCATTAGCGGAGTTTGATCGGGCAACCGGTGCCCAGAGCAGTTACTCGGAGCTGTTTGCCAATCTCCAGCCGCGCGCGACGACAACAAAAACCTATTACACCGGCAGCGATGTAGATGCGATGGGCAAGCCGAAGGAAGTCTGGGAAGAACGAACTTCGACCACTACAACGCGAAGGACCAGCTCCAAGTAGCGACATCCGACTGCGGAGAGCGTTTGCCAACCGCAAGGAATCCGCATTGCTGTCATGTTTGAGCAGAGCGAAACATCTCTCATTGCTCTCTTCGCATTCAGCACACGGTAAGCAGAATTATCTGAGATCCTTCGGTTCGCTCGCGATGACAGTGGCGACGCGCACATTGAACCTTAGAATTGAAGTGCAAATGGATCTACCCTTTGAACAATTTCCTGCGCTAAGCGCGATCACAATCTGTCGTCACCTTTTCGCGCAAAGAATTCCTGGCATCGACGTCTCCGATGAGAAAGCCGAGGTGTTGGAGCGGCTCGACGACGCCCATCGGGAAATTCGCAACGCAACCGGCCTTGGCGATTGGCCGCTGTTCACCGCGGAACAGATCCATGGGAATGAAATTGCAGTAGTCGACAAGGTAGGGTCGGCGCGCCGCGCCGACCGCGGGCGCCGAGGAGCGGCGTCCCTGCAAGTCCGCGAATTCGCGGCGTGCGATGGCATTATCACCAATCAACCCGGTGCCGCGCTCGGCATTTACGTCGCAGACTGTTGCGCGGTTTACATTGTAGATCCAACGACGCCCGCAATTGGTCTTGTGCATTCCGGCCGCAAAGGCACCGAGCTCGGCGTTGTCCCAAACGCGATCCGACAGATGATTGAACGCTTCGGGTCCGATCCTGCGAAGATGATCGTGCAACTCAGTCCGTGCATCCGCCCGCCGCACTACGATGTGGATTTCGCTTCTGAAATTATTCGGCAATGTCGCGCGCCAGGCGTTCAACACGTACACGACTCCGGAACGTGCACTGCCTGCAATCTGAGTCGCTACTATTCGTATCGCGCCGAGAAAGGAAAAACCGGCCGAATGCTGGCCGTGCTTGCGCTCGACTCGACAACCGCGAATTAGACAAAATAATTCGCGATTTTGAGAACTTTCGGCGAACTCTCGTTAGGCCTCGTGCCGCGTGTCAACACCGGCCCGACTCGCTCCGAGCATTTGGCGTTTGCATTTATGATCACGAGTCACACGCGCCCTAGTGGAACGAAGATCGAAGCGTTTGCACGCCACAACAGGGCTGACGCTGTTCAGTCTCTGAAATTTTTGAAATTTGTTGCGACCTCGAAGTCGCGATCGCGCACAAACTGAATTACGGATTGCAGGTCGTCTTTCTTTTTTCCGGTGACGCGAATTTGCCGGTCCTGTAACTGGCTCTGCACCTTGAAGCCTTGAGATTTGATCGCCTGGATAATTTCTTTGGCTTTGTTCCCTTCCAGGCCCTGCTTGATCTTTAATTCCTGGCGCGCATGGCCCACGGATGAGATCGAGGATTCTTCCTGCTCGATATTCCGCAAATCCACGCCCCGCTTGGACAGTTTACCGATGACGATTTCTCGTAACGCTTTCAAGTGCGCCCCGTCGTCGGCGATCAAAATAATTTTGTCCGGTTCAGGAATGATTTCGGTTTTCGCGTCCTTCAAATCGAAGCGCGTGGTAAGCTCCTTCCGCGCCTGATTAATGGCGTTGTCGATCTCCTGCTTGTCCACTTCTGAGACGATGTCGAACGAAGGCATGGCGTTGAACTTCGGATTTCGGGTTGCAGATTTCAACTTCGATGAGCGACAAATTGGGCTTCATGGATTTGCCTCCGCGATTTTGATGTCTCCCATTTCGACTCGAACGTTAATTGTCGCCGAGCCTCCACCGTTAACTATTTGATCTATCTTCATGTCACCGCCGGAGGAATGCGCGGTGACCGGGACATTGTTGAAATCATTGGCGATCTTCCCATGCTCGGCGCGGGCGAGCAGATGGAGGGCTGCTTCGCTGGGCAACCAAACCCAGGCCTTCCCCTGAATCAATGTCGCTCGGGCCGAAAAGTTTGCCTCCTGCCACCATTCGTAGGACAGGGCGAGTGTGCCGCGCTTCACTGTAAGATCCATGTTTGTGAAACAGTTCCGGGCCGAAAGCCGGCCATCATTTAAACGTGCATGTACTGCCCCGCCGATCGAATCCAGGAGAACCTCGCCCGCATTTAAATCCAGAGCAGAAATGCTGGCTGTTGCCGGAACCACAACTGTGCAATCAACCGTGCCTGAATGATCCGAGAACGCCCACTTTGGCTGTGGAGGAGCCTTCGCCGTGATGGAAACGGCGCCCGGTTTTGCGGAGACATCGATCACGATCCGACTTAATCGCTCCTGGCTGTACGCTTTTTTGAGCGATCGAACCCGCACCTCGTTAACATTCGAACCGTAGACCAGAACGGCGCCGTCATAATTGTGAATGGTTATATTCGCACTGGGTTCGACGGTATAAACTTTTTCCGAAACCTCTTCGAGCACCCGGTTGTTCCCGCTGCCGCAGCCGTTCAACATCAGCAGTGCAGCAAGGACTGACCAGATCCGTTCGCAGCTAGCAAATATCGCACGCACAGGTCCTAGCAGGCGCACCGGCAGCGGCGAATCATACCCAAAGCGTCCGATCGAATGTCCGATATTGGATGGCTTCGCTGACGTGCTCAGGTGCGATATCGGCCTTCCCCTCGAGATCGGCGATCGTGCGCGAGACTTTCAGGATACGATCATAGGCGCGGGCGCTGAGGTTTAATTCGCTCATGGCCACGCGAATCAATTCGTGAGAGTCCTGGCCCAGCTTGCAATGTTGTTTCAACTGCCGCGTCGCCATGCGCGCGTTACAATTTATTTTGGCATCATTGCGAAACCGTTCCTGTTGGCGTTTGCGACTTCGCATGATGCGATCGCGAATGGCAGCGGAAGGTTCCTCAGCGCGTTCGCTCGCGACGTCGCGGTATTCCACGGCAGGCACCTCGATGTGCAAATCGATCCGATCGAGTAGTGGACCGGAGATCCGTTGACGATAACGCTGCACCTGCACTGGACCGCAACGGCACTCGCGCTTCAGATCGCCGAAGTAACCACATGGGCAGGGATTCATTGCCGCGACGAGCATGAGTTCGGAAGGAAAGGTGACACTTCCGGCGGCGCGCGACACGGTGACTCTCCCGTCCTCGAGCGGCTGACGCATCACTTCCAAGGCCGATCGTTTGAATTCCGGCAATTCATCCAGAAACAGCACGCCGTTGTGCGCGATGCTTACTTCACCGGGATTCGGAAACGTGCCGCCCCCAAGCAGACCGATGTCGCTGATCGTGTGATGCGGCGCACGAAAAGGTCGCTTCGCGCCAAAGGACTGATCAGTGTCTAGTAAACCAGCGATGCTGTGGATCTTGGTCGTTTCGATCGCTTCATCGAGCGTGAGAGGCGGGATAATCGTCGGGATTCGCTTCGCCAACATCGATTTGCCCGAGCCAGGTGGGCCAATCATCAGGACGTTATGACCGCCGGCGACAGCTACCTCAATTGCGCGCTTTACGTGGCCCTGACCTTTCACGTCGCTGAAATCCACGTCGTAACTTTGATGCGCAACGAAGAATTTGGTGAGATCAGCCCGTGTGGGTAGAAGCGCTATCTCGCCACGCAAAAAGGCGAATGTCTGCCGCAAATTTTGCACTCCGTATATGTCAATGTTGCCGACCATCGCGGCTTCAAGCGCATTGGCTTCGGGTACGAACAACGCGCGTTTACCGCGGCGTCGCGCCTCAAGGGCGACCGGCAGCACGCCTTTCACGGGCCGAACAGAACCATCGAGCGCCAATTCGCCGACAAAACTAAAATGTTCGAACGGTGAACTGTCGAGTTCTTCGGTCACCGCAATCATTCCAAGCGCAATCGGCAAATCGAAACTCGGGCCCTCTTTCTTAATGTCTGCCGGAGCGAGATTTATTGTGGTCCGTCCACGCGGCCAGTAATAACCGCTATTCGAAATCGCGGTCGTAACGCGGTCGCGGCTCTCTTTCACCGCCGCATCTGGAAGTCCGACAATAACAATGACCGGCTCGCCGCCCGCGCCGTTTACCTCGATTTCGACCTCGTACGCGTCGACGCCGTACACCGCGGCGGAGTAGATTTTCGCCAGCATGTCGCGGCAGAGTTGCAGAAAATCACTGCGACGAAAAGCGCCAAATACCTCTTAAAGGTGAGATGCAACGAAACGCCTGAAAATATGTCAATAATCAAAGGATCGGCGGACAAACACGTGTTCAAGGGGCCAGTTGAAGCCCTGCAAATAAATTTGAACGAGAGGCATCCACTTGATGTCACAAATTCGAATATTTAACCTTGTTAAATACTTGCTCGGATGCTACAACGCGTGATCGATAAGGCGTCGGCGAATACAATATACGGGAAGTTTCTATCCCCTCGGATGAACGATGAAAAAGAGTTATATGGCTGCTGAAGATAGCGATACAGGAATTAAGATTTACCTGCGTGAAATTGGGCAAATCCCGCTTTTGACTCCGGAGCAGGAAATCGAGTTGGCCGCAAAGATCAAAAAAGGCGATCGCGAGGCGCGCGCCCTGATGATCCGTTCCAACTTGCGTTTGGTGGTCAAAATCGCACACGACTACGCCAACCTCGGATTGCCGCTTCTTGATTTGATCTCCGAAGGCAACATCGGCCTGATGAAGGCGGTGGAACGCTTCGACCCGGCAAAGGGCGGAAAACTAAGCACTTATGCCGCGTGGTGGATTAAACAGTCGATTAAACGCGCCTTGGCTAACCAGAGCAAAACGATCCGTTTACCTGTGCATCTTGTGGACAAGATCTCCAAGATGCGTCGCGTTTCATTGCAGATGAGCGAAGAGCTCGGCCGCGAACCGACCGACGAAGAGCTCGGCGACGAGATCGGCATCGCGAGCGGGAAGGTTTCTCAGCTCAAGACGGTCTCCATCCGACCGGCTTCTCTTGACGCGCCGATTAGCGACGACGATTCAACCGAGTTCGGGGAAATCGTCGGCGACGAAGAGGCGCAGACGCCGTTTGAGTTGTTGCGGGATAAAAATCTCCGTAACGAAGTCGGCGGGCTGTTGGACGTTCTGGACGACCGCGAAAAGAAGATCATCTTTCAGCGTTTCGGACTGGACGGCGGAAAACCCAAGACGCTGGAGGAAGTAGGCAAGAAATTTGGTGTCACCAGGGAGCGCATTCGGCAGTTGCAAAACATTGCGCTTTCGAAGCTTCGCCGCGCGCTCGCAAAGAAAGAGCGCCCGGTTGACGTCGAGCTACCCGTCGAAGCGTGATGCTGTAAGCCGCTTGCTTGTGGGAAGGGGAGAGCTGGTCTGCGAACCCTGCAGGAATTGCGGCCGCTCAGCAGCGGCTACAATTTAACGCGACAGCTCCACTGAACGTGCCCGCGTCGACTGCAAGAGCTTCGATTATTTCAGCTTACTTTGGATGTCTTTCACCAGGTCGAGGTGCTCCTGGATCACTTTTGACGTGTCATCCGCGAATTTCTTTACGTCGGGATCGCTACCGCTGTTTGCTTCCTCTTTGAATTCAGCCAGATCTTTCTCGTGGTCCTTCACCATCATGTCGATGTAAGCCTTATCTGAAGTCCATTTGCCGGCGTGCTCTTTACTCGGGAGTTCGAAACCTTTTTTAGAAGCAATGGATTTAAGTTCGTCATTTGCTTTGCTGTGATCGGTGACCATCCGTTTGCCGAATGATTTTACATCATCGCTTTGGCCGTTCTGTTCAGCCATCTTGCCCATCGTAACTTCCATCATTCCGCCCTTCGCGGCTTTCTTCATGAAGGTTTTATCTTTTTCACTTAGGGACGAACCGCCGCCGGTCGGAGTGGTGTCGGCTGCTCTGGCCGCTCCGACCAGGCTCAGCGCCCCAACTACAAGAGCAAGAACGCAAAACTGCGAAACAATTCGGATCTTAATTTTCATAGCTTTATTTGGTTGAACGCGCCGGGCTCATCCCGGCTTTAACTAACAATCGAAAGCTCGGCGCTTATTGGACGCGAGAGAATTACGTTTCTGTTTCTGGTTGTTAGCTTTCCGTTCTATGACTCGGAGACATTGCGTTCATACGAGCTTTCAACGCGCCGAGCAACGTCGCGATAGCCATAATCCATTTCGTAAATTTGCTTCATACAAGAGAGCGATTTCTCCAGCTCACTCATTCGCTCATAGACCAGGCCGAGGTTGTACACGATCTCCTTCTTCATCGCGTCCATCGACAAGATTTCGCGTGAGGCTTCCTCGAGTTGCTTCATTGCCAGATCGAGCATGCCAAGCTCGCGATAACAGCAACCCAGCACGTTCATTGCTTTCAAGCGAGCGTGCGGATTTTGTCGTGCGCGCTGCAGTTCCGGCACTGCCTCACGAAACCGCGCGGCATTGAAAAAGTTCTCGCCCAGTTCGAACCGGAGCTGTAGATCGGTCGGATTGCGTTTCACACGCTGTTGTGCATCCTCGATGAGGATTTCTGCGTGGCTGACTTTCGCAGCGCGCAGCTGTTCAGACTTCTCACCGTACACGCCGTCTCGTGCATCGCATGTCGAGAGAAATGCCTCGAGCGCAGTGATCTCGCGCTCGAGGCATTTGATTTTCAAATCGGAAATCTTTCGAACCAATCCTGTGTCTGCACCCTTAACGAGGTCAGCGGCGTATTGATACCAGCGAATGGCTGATTCGAAGTCGTCCTTTTGCTCGCTTAACGCCCCGAGCCGACGCGCAAAGTCCACGTTTTCCGGTTCGGCGCGGTGAAGCGCGTATGTTTCGGCGATCTGTTGATCGAGCGCTTCGCCAGTAAGCCGGATACGGCTCTTTTGCTCGAGTGAAATGGCTTCATCCTTGTCCTTGATCAGGTCGCGATAACTTTCAGCCTCCGTCCAACCGCCTCTCTTCATTGAAGCGCGCGCCGAAGCATCTTTGCCAAGACGTAACGATTGCGCATCAAGCGGATTGATCGCGCTGAGTTGATTATAAATTTCAACTTCGTTCTCGTAATCACCAACATCGTGATACAAACGCCCAAGCTCATACAGCACTTTCACGTCACGGGGGTCTTCTTCGAGTAGAGTCTTAAGTGCAAAAACTCCGAGCTCTGGCCAACCCGCCGCGACCGCAGCTTCCTTTAAAAGCAAATTTGCCTGGCGATTGTAGGGTTCTGATTCCAGAACTTCCTCGAGCATTTCAACTGTGCGCTGCGGATCCTTTTTTAGTTCTCGTTGCGCCTTCATCACGCCAATAGACGCCGTCGAGATGTTGAAAAAGCGTTTCTTAGCCGACTTGCTTTTTGTGACTGCCGCGCGTCGCAGCAGTTGGCGGCCTGTCAGAAACTCAGGCTCTTGCTTGAGAATTTCCTGGAGGAGCGAAATCGCGTATTCGAAATTGCGCAGCTCAACGGCGGTCACCACTTTAAGCCAAAGCGCGCGGAGCGATTCGCTCAATTCCTTCTCGGTCTTGACGGCCATACTTCCAGCACAGCTTATCACAAACAAGGTGCATGCGTTAGCCCTGGGCGAAGGTGGTAACTCGAACCGGACCGCGGAGCCTCTCTCGTTTATAACAGGTCCATCTGGGGCTTTTGCGATTCCGGCATCGGCTTGGCCGATTTTTTTCGTCGCCGCTTTGATTCTGCTTCACCGCGGCTGGAACTTTCCAAATGGGCAAGAATTTCTTTCGCGCGGTCGAGGATTTCTTTAGGCAAGCCGGCGAGGCGCGCGACCTGTATGCCGTAACTTTTGTCGGCGCCGCCCGAGATAATTTTGCGCAGAAAAATGATCTGCTCATTCCATTCGCGTACGGCGACATTCAGATTACAAACTCCTTTGCGATCCTCGGCGAGTTTGATCAGCTCATGATAATGCGTGGCGAACAAACTGCGCGCTTTGATCTTGTCGTAAAGAAACTCGGCCACGCTCCACGCGATAGAAAGCCCGTCGAAAGTGGATGTGCCGCGGCCGATCTCGTCAAGAATCACCAATGATCGCTCGGTAGCGTTGTTGATGATGTTGGCTGTTTCGTTCATCTCGACCATGAAAGTCGATTGGCCTCGGCCCAGATCATCGCTTGCCCCCACCCTGGTAAAAATGCGATCGACCAAGCCGACCTCCGCGCTCTCTGCTGGTACGAAGCTACCGATCTGGGCCATCAAGACGATCAGGGCCACCTGGCGGATGTACGTCGATTTGCCGGCCATGTTTGGCCCAGTCACAATCGCCAGACGAATGTTCTCGCCATCCAGCTCTGTATCGTTAGGCACAAATTTTTCGTCCACGAGATTTTGATCCAGCACCGGATGGCGCCCATCTTTGATGACAAGTCGGAGCGAATCATTTAACTCCGGCCGGCAATAGCGAAATAGTCGCGCCGTTTCTGCTAATGCGCAGAGCACGTCGAGCACCGCGATGGCGTCGGCGGTCTGTTGGAGTGGCTCGATCTCGCGCAACGTTTCGTCGCGCAATTTCTGAAACAGTTGGTACTCGAGGTTGTGGGCGCGGTCGTCCGCGCCAAGAACTTTTGCTTCCATCTCCTTTAACTCCGGCGTGATGAAACGTTCGCCGCCCACGGTGGTTTGCTTTCGCGTGTATTCCGCCGGCACGTTCGCGAGATTCGATTTTGTGATTTCGATGAAATAACCGAAAACCGAATTGTAACGAACCTTGAGTGATTTGATCCCGGTCGCTGCGATCTCGCGTTCTTGTAAATCACTGATCCAACCTTTTCCCTCCCGTGAGGCTTGGCGCAACGCGTCGAGGTCTGCATCGTAAGCATCCCGGAAAATGCCGCCTTCTTTCAGCGCGAGGGGCGGATCATCCAGCAGCGCGTTGGCTAGTTTCTCAGCAAGCACCGGCATTTCGCGAATAGCGTTCTGGAGATGCGCTGGTAGGGAAAGCTCGGTGAGCCCGCCACCTTCCGCGACGTTCGGCGCGTCCTGGCCACAGCGAACACGCTCTGGTCGCGGCCTACCAAATTCCATTCGGTCAATGAGTTTGCCAAGCTCCCGTTTCAGCGCCGGAATTTGCTGCAGCGACATTTTCAACGCGACAAGATCACGCGCGTTACCTGAGACTTGGCTGAGCCGCCCGGCGGCGCGCTGGATATCCCGGATCGACTTTAACTCAGTGCGAATCGACCCCAGCAAGTCCGACTCTTGCAAAAGCTGACCGACCATTTCCTGCCGTTGTTGCAGTTCAGTGAGATTACGCAACGGCTGCAGAATCCACGCGCGCAATTTGCGTGCGCCCATCGGCGTCGTGGTGCGGTCCAGCACACTGAGCAAACTCGCGTCGCGCGCGCCGCGCGATTCAACCAGCTCAAGGTTGGCTTGTGTGGCGGAGTCGAGCAGGACGTGATCCGCCGGCGCATCGCAACGCAACGAAGTGAGATGATCGATTTTGCGCCTTAATTGATGCTTTAAATAATGCACGATTGCCCCAGCCGCAGCGACTGCCGCCGGCATTTGCGCGCATCCGAAGCCGTCGAGCGATTTTACCTTGAAGTGTTCGCACAAGGTGAAAATTGCCTGTTCTGGCAGAAACGCGTAACTGTCGTATTCGAGCGCATGATCCACTTCGCCGATCTGCGCTTTCTGTTCCGAACTAATCAACAATTCGGCGGGTGAAACCCGCGCGATTTGATCGTGCAGTGATTGTTGATCCTGTGGTTGGGCGAGTCGGAATTCACCCGTACTAAGGTCGGCGTATGCGAAACCGAATGCATCGCCATCGGCATAGATCGCGCCGAGATAATTCGCGCGCTTGGCATCGAGCCAGCTCAATTCGCTCACCGTTCCGGCGGTAATGATTTGTGTCACTTCGCGATCAACGATCTTCCGACCAGGCTGCGGCTCACTCATCTGGTCGCAAACAGCGACGCGCCTTCCGGCGTTAATTAGCCGCCGAATGTATCCCTGTGCGGCATGATACGGCACGCCGCACATCGGAACGCCGTTGCGCTTGGTCAGGGCCACGTTCAGCAGCGCCGAAGCCTCCTTCGCGTCGTCGAAAAACATTTCGTAGAAATCTCCGAGGCGAAACAGCAGGAATGTGTCCGGAGGAATGCTTTTCCGCAGCCGCTGGTACTGCTGCATCATCGGAGTGAGCGAGTCCTGCATCATGGAGTTTACGTTGCCCCGTCAGTTGAACGTCAAGAGATCAGCGGCCTGTGGTTTTTTTATTGGAAATAGGATTAAATACAATCGCGAATGCGCTGCAGACCTCTTCGGCACCGATCGTGACGAAGCAGTGAAAATTTATACGAAATCAACGGCAAAAGAGCCGCTTCGGACACATTTGACGGGCACGTCTCGGCCGAGTACTCTCCCGCTCACCGATTTACAGTATTTTTCCAAAGCGAGGAGAGTGATTATTGCATGCCAGAAGTGATTGTGCGCAAAGGGGAACCGGTCGACCGCGCATTGAAACGGCTAAAAAACAAGCTGGACTCTGAGGGCATTCTCGAGGAAGTCCGCCGTTTGCGGGCGTTCGAGACGCCGTCGCAAAAGCATCGCCGAAAGGCGAGAGCCAACGCGAAGCGCGCCCGAATGAAGTTTCGATTTAATTCCTAAGACAGTTGCAAAAGTTACAACGAGCAGATTGGGGAAATCGTTGTAACGATGTAGCTGTTTTAACGGTTTAACGAGCAAACAGCTCCCTGACCGCTTGAATCAAGCCGTCAATATCGTGACGACGCGCTTCAATGTCGACGTTGAGTCCATGATCGCGCACTGTCTTTGACGTGATCGGGCCAATGCTGGCGATGCGCATTCCTTCCGGCCACGGCAGGCCGAGCGCCAGGAAATTTTCGACTGTTGACGAACTGGTGAACGTGATGAGGTCTGCGCCATCCTGGGCGAGTTGCCGCTGCGCGCCGCTGGTGTCGCGCGTCTCAGGCACCGTCCGATACGCGAACGCTTCGTCCACGATTGCTCCTGCGGCCGAGAGTTCTTTTGGCAAAACGTCACGCGCTTTCTCTGCGCGCACGACGAGGATGCGTTCGTTTTCGATGCTCCCTTGTTTCTTGAACTCGCGGACCACCCCTTCGGCAACGAATTCTTCCGGCTGAAGATCGACGTGCAGGTGAAAATCTTTCACACGTTGCGCTGTGGCCGGTCCAATCGCAGCGATGCGCACTCCGCCGATTTCACGCGCGTCGTCGTAAAGCTTGAAGAAAATACCGAAGAACGCTTCAACGCCATTTGCGCTTGTGAATACGATCCAATCGTAGCTGTGAGAGTCCTGCACGAGCTCCGCGAACTCGCGCAAGTTGGTCGGTGCCTCAATGCGGATGGTGGGCAATTCAATGACGTGTGCACCAAGAGCGCGGAGTTTATTGCTTAACGCACTCGCCTGCTTCCGTGTTCTGGTGACGACAACTCTTTTTCCCAAAAGCGGGCGCTTGTCGTACCAGTTGAGTGTGTCGCGCAACGATACAACATCGCCAAACACTGCTACCGCCGGCGCTTCAAAATTGTTCGCCGCAACTTTTTGAGCAATGTCCGAAAGCGTGCCGGCGAGCGTTTCCTGTTGGCCCGTCGTGGCCCAGCGAACCAGTGCTACCGGCAGATCGCCCCGGACGCCATGCTTAAGCATTTCGGTTGTGACGTCCCCCAGCCGCTCCACGCCCATAAGCATGACTTGTGTACCACCAAGTTTCGTCAGCGCCGCATAATCGATTGCGCTTTCGGCTTTGGTTGGATCTTCATGGCCGGTGAAGAATGTCACGTGCGAGTTGTGCGCACGATGCGTGATCGGGATGCCCGCGTAAGCCGGTCCCGCGATAGCCGATGTGATTCCAGGCACGATTTCGAACGCGATTCCCGCACCGGCGATTTCCTGCGCTTCTTCTGCGCCTCGGCCAAACACGAATGGATCGCCTCCTTTTAACCGAACGACCTGCTTTCCTTCGCGTGCTTTTTGGATCAGCAGCGCTGTGATTTCCTGCTGCGTCCGGCTTTCGCCCGGTTGCTTACCGGCATAAATGGCTTCTGCATTCTCCCGGGCCCAGCCGAGCGTATCCGGATTCGCCAAATGATCGTAAACGATCACATCCGCGTTTTCGATGCATTCCTTTGCACGCAACGTGACCAAACCGAGATCACCTGGCCCGGCGCCAACTAGATAGACTCTCCCATTCTTGCTTCCGCTCTTGCTCATGCTTTCACTCTTGCTCGACTTTTCGCAGCAATTCTGCTGCTAATTGCTCGATGTCGTTGAATTCACCCTCGACTTCGGCTTGTCGCGGCCACGGCAATTCACCTTCGAACACTTGCGTGCGCAATTTCATCTTTCCGTTGCTGATTATTGCATTCACGCCGACTGGAAAATTGCAATCACCGTGCAGCCGACTCAGAAATTGTCGCTCTGCGCAAAGACAAAGCAACGTTTCGGGATCGTTTACCGACTCAAGGAGCGCTTTTGTGCTTTGGTCATCAGCACGAATTTGGAGAGCAATGATTCCCTGACCACCTGCGGGAACAAAAATTTCGGGCGGAAGAATCTCAAGGAAAAAACGTGTATCCTCGAAGCAGATTTCGGTTTGAGTTTGCGAAAAGCTTAGGCGCTCCACTCCTGCGCGAGCTAACACAATCCCCTCCCAATTATTCTCGGCGAGCTTGCGCAAGCGGGTGGGTACGTTACCGCGAAGATCAACGACCTTGAGATCTGCGCGTTTCCAATGCAGTTGACGCTGCCTTCGTACGCTGCCCGTCGCAATTGTCTCGCCAGTGGGAACAGAAGCGAGACCGCCCGAGTGTTTGGAGATCAGCAGGTCCTCGGTTGGCGCCCGAGCAAGAACTGCCGCGATTTGTGCTCCCTGCGTGGTTTGGCTCGGCAGGTCCTTCGCGCTGTGGACTGCAACATTAATCTCGCCGGCCAGAAGCGCTCGTTCGATTTCCGCCGTGAATATGCCTTTTCGACCAGCATTTGGATCGACAATCTTGCCGTTATCGCCACGTGTCCTGATGATTTTGGTCTCGACTGTGACGTTCGGATGCGCGTTTTGAATTGCCTTCTCAACCAGCAGAGTTTGTGCGCGCGCAAGCTCGCTGCCGCGCGTGCCGAGGGTCATCTTGCCAATCATCGCGCAAAGTAAGCGGCGATAGTCAACAAGGGAAGCCGTTAGCTGTTCTACAGCTCCGAGGCGCGGAGTGAATTTTCGCGGAGGGAGGAATGCTCGGGGGCCTGCGCCGCGCGATTCAATCCTCGTGAGATTGCATCGACAAACTCAGTGACATGATCGGCAATGATCGCCTCGGCCGCAGCGACCTGCTGACGCCGGAGTTCGAGCGATTGGTTCGCGACAGAGCGTATGGAATCAATGTCGTAAAGATAAACTCCTTGCAGTTCATTTACGCTGGGATCGACGTCCCGTGGCACACCGATGTCGATGACGAAGAGGGAACGATCCAGGCGCTGCCACAACATCGGCGCTAGTATCTCGCGTGTCAGCAACGGCGCCGCCGATGCTGTCGACGTGAGCAGAATGTCGATCTCCCGGCATTGCGCCGGCCAATCCTCGAACGCCACGGCGCGCCCGCCTACTGCCTGCGCCAGCTCGCGGGCACGATCCAGCGAGCGATTACTAATGCGAAGATCGGTGACGCCGCGCGAGATAAGCGCTCGTGTCGTGCGCTCGCTGATTTCGCCGGCGCCGAGCACAAGCACTTTACACTTATCTAATTTGCCAAAAATTCGTTGAGCAAGTTCGACCGCAATCGAACCGACCGAAACCGCTCCACGGGCAACGTCTGTGTGCGTGCGCACTTGTTTTGCCACTCTAAACGCACGTTGAAACAAACGGTGCAAATAAGGACCGACTGCTCCCGATGTTCTGGCTGACTCATATGCCTTCTTTGCCTGTCCGAAAATCTCGCTCTCGCCAACGACCATCGAGTCGAGTCCCGACGCAACTCGAAAGAGATGCTGAACGCATTTGTTGTCTTCGTAATGATAAAATGGAGGCGCGTAATTGTCCGGATGGCGGTTTGTTTCTGCGACGAGACACCGCGCAATTTCATCGGTGGAAATCCCTTTATTTGAAACCCCGTAAACCTCCACCCGATTGCATGTCGTCAGTAGTAATGCTTCGGCGCAACCGACTTGGCGCGCGATGGATTCGGCTGTGGCGTTACCAGCAAACTGTTCCCGCGTTGCCACGTCCGCGGTGTGATGGCTCAATCCGATGCAGAACAGGTTCATGGAACGTGATGCAGCTCCGCCGTGAATGTGATTCCCCATAGAAGCACCAGAGCAGCACTGAAGCCAATAATGCATAACGCGGCCACACGTTTTGGCGCCAGCCATTTGAGATGTCGCGCCTGCAAGATCGCCGCGTAAAGAAGCCACACCGCAACCGCAGCTATCACTTGAATGCGGGGTAAGGGGTGCCCGGTAAAAAAGCCGCTCACGATGCCTACCGTATAAAGCGCAAAACCCCACCACAGGAGCCGCGTGATTGCAGCAAACAAGTTGGTCAGCGGCGGGAGATGATAAAAGATCGAATGTAATTGGTGCGTTTTAAGTTGGCGCTCCTGCAGCAGGTACATCACGCCGGCTATACAAGCGAGCGCGAATACTCCATAGGCCACCAGCGACATCGATGCGTGAAACTCAAGCCAGGAATTCGCCTCGGCACTCACCGCATGCCTGATGTCGATTGGCGCAATCAGGGCCAAGCCTTGCAGCAACAACACTAGGGGCGCCGTGAACGCGCCCATCAGTGAAAGCCGGTACGCCGGCCCCACCAGCAGGTAAACTAACGCCACTGACCAGGCGAGAAACACAAAAACCTCAAAAAGGTTCGTAATCGGACATCGTCCTAACTGCTGGCCTCGAATCCACAAAAAAGCTGTCTGGAAAATAAAGCCCAGCCCGATGGCCAGGAAATTGAAGCGCTTCGGACGGAATACGCCGGTACGCAACTCGATGACGGTGTGCACGACCGCGGCGAAAAAACAGATTGTCGAAATGATTAGAAAATAACGTTCCACAGAAGAACTATTTTACAGCGCCAGCCCGCGATTCGCAATCTTGCACAGCACTCGCCTCACCGCCCTGTCGCTTCCAACTATATTTCACCCGCAACCTAGGCCGCCTGCTGACATAGGGCTGAGCTAGGCAGGTAGTAATACTAAGTTTTTTCTTGACACCGCAGAGTCACTTCTGACACAAAAGACCCGTTAAACAAACCCTCTTATGAAAAAATCCCTCAAAATCCTAACAACAACAACAACGACAATAACAACAATATTCTTAACTTCACTCCTCCTAGCCTGCTTTACGTTTTCTCCCATGGCGCATGCAGAGTCGGACGTTACTCCAGCTCCCGACGGGGGCTATCCCGGCTTCACAACAGCAGAGGGCCAAAATGCCCTGAAGAACCTGAGTACCGGCATCGGAAACAGCGGATTTGGCTGGTATTCACTTTTCAGTGTCACAAGTGACAGCTATAACACCGGCCTTGGCGCTGGAACCCTCGCTCTCAACACCGCTCCGGCCAACACTGCCAGCGGCGTCGCTGCTCTTATCCTGAACACGACCGGTACGCGAAACACCTCCAATGGAGCGGGCGCGATGGTTTGGAATAGTGCCGGCAACGACAACGCTGGCGTCGGTTATTTTTCGCTGTACAACAACGATACCGGCAACAGCAACTCCGCCCTTGGCTCTGATACGCTCATTAGCAATACCAGCGGCGACTGTAACGTAGCGGTCGGTGAGAGCGCGCTTCTTAATAGTACCACCGGGGACAACAACATCGCCATTGGCTGCGACGCTGGCAGTTCGATTACGACGGGCAGTAACAACATCTATATCGGCAATCCTGGTGACGACGACGAGTCTAACACCATCCGAATCGGCGACCCGGCAATTCACACAAGAGCATATCTGGCAGGAATTCCCGCAGGTGGCCTGGCAGCGATTTTGTTCGACTACAACAATGGCACTGTCGTGATTGGTGTTGGGGGCGCCGTGCCTTTCAATCAGGCACCGCTTATTGTCGGCTCAGCAATCACCAAGACCAATGACACAACGTTTACTGTCCACAAGAACGGTGTTTATCGCGTAACCTATACACTGCGGACGGCACTCCTGTCGCTATTGGGTAATGTTCGGGTGCAAGTCAATGGGGTCGGTGTTGGCCCCGCTGCGCCTTTACTCATCGCAGGCACTTCCCTGAGTGATCAGATCACGTTCCAGGCTAGCGCAGGTGACACAGTGCAACTAGTTGTTGGTGGTGTCGCGCTTACGCTTGCTGCTGGGGATAACGCGACCATCAACCTCGATAAAGTACAGTAACGCGCCAACGCACGCTTGTCGTTAGGTTGCCGGCCGTATGCCAATCGCGGCTGCGGCCGGCAACTAGCTCTCGAAGCCCGAACTCGGCGGTTCCTCGCATATGGTTGAACCGCACATGAGAAATCATTACTCAACCGCAAAGAACCGGCTCGCTCAGTTCTCATGCTTGCTCTGGAATCTTTCACATGGGGTTCCGGATAGCGAGGTCGGTTGACGTCTGACTACAGTCCGGTAGCGTTCGCGCCAATGGGTTCTGAAATGGTTGAGAAACTTCGGGCCGGCGTGCGGGATGTACCGGATTTCCCGAAGAAAGGCATCGTGTTTAAAGACATCACTCCGGTGTTGAGTGACCCCGATTTGTTCCGTGCATCCATCGATCTATTTTTAGAACGCTGCCGAGGAAGAGACGTCGACAAGATCGTCGGCATTGATGCGCGCGGTTTTCTGTTCGGATCGGCCGTGGCGTATGAACTTGGCCTTGGCTTCGTCCCTATCCGGAAACGTGGAAAACTCCCTTACACCACTCACACGGCGAAGTACTCGCTGGAGTACGGCGAGGCAGAAATGGAAATGCACACCGACGCCGTGACGAAAGGCGAGCGGGTTGTGTTGGTGGATGATTTGCTCGCCACGGGTGGAACTTCGGCCGCTGCGGCCGCGCTTATCCGAAACGCCGGCGCGGATTTGATCGAGGCGCAATTTTTGATTGAACTGGAATTCCTCGAAGGGCGAAAGCGACTCGAGCCGACGCCGGTCACGGCGTTTCTCAAATATTAGTTATTCTGAAGCGTTGGCTGTCATCAGAGGCGGTTTAACGGCAAATCGCCAACGCGCTGATCACAGCGCCTATAGCGCGAGCAGATTTTGGCTTTTCGCTTTGCGATTCTAAAGTGTTCCAGAACACGAGCGGGCGATGAAAACATCTAGAGAACTAGACAAAGTTTTGGCACATGCAGAAACCCGTCTTGCGCCTACAGGCAAGCAGCGCCCCACCGAAGTCCTCCCGCTATACAAAAAATTCCTGAAGGTTGAAGAACATCGGTTGCGCCTGAGGCACCAGGCTGGTGGAGGCGGACGGGAGATTTGCGCCGGTCGAGCGGAACTGGTTGACGTTTTCTTGCGATACGTCTTCGGAGCCGCATTATCCGCGGCGACGCGTGGAAATGGCGAGACTGAGGCTCCCCTGGCGCTGATTGCTCTTGGCGGATATGGCCGGGGCGAGCTCAATCCGTTTAGCGATGTCGATGTCATGCTGTTGCATGAGCAGCGGGCCGAAGTTTCGCCGCACTTAAAGGAGATGGTGAATCAAATCCTGTACCTGTTGTGGGACAGCGGATTCAAAGTTGGACACTCCACGCGCTCGATCAAAGAAGCCATTGCGCAGGCCAACAGTGACATGCATACGAAGACCGCCATGCTGGAAGCGCGGTTTCTCGCGGGCAATACGGAGATGGCGACAGAATTTCGGGAACAATTTCGTTCTAAATGCGTCGTTGGACATGAACGCGACTACGTCGAGCGACGCATGGAGGACCAGGTCGCCCGGCACAAAAAATTCGGCGGCAGCGTTTATCTGCAAGAACCTAATCTTAAGAGCGGCTGCGGCGGACTACGCGATTATCAAAATCTGCTTTGGATCACCTACTTCAAAGAGGGATCGCTGAGCACAAACCAGCTGGTCGGTAAAGACTGGCTCAGTGAAAGCGACCAACGCCGAATCGAACGTGCTTACGATTTTCTTTTGCGCTTGCGCACAGACTTGCATTACACAACCGGGCGCGCCACCGACATACTGCACATGAATTTGCAGGATCAGATCGCACTGCGGCTCGGGTATTCGCCGCGAAGAGGCCAGCTTCGAAGCGAGGCGCTTATGCGCGACTACTATAATCACACTCGAAATATTCTGCGGGTGACCCAGCGAATAACGGAACAATTTGTGAGCGGGCACGTCACGAGCAAAACGCGCGCCCTTTTCAGTTTTCTGCCCCTAACGAGAGGGCACAGGGCTCCGATTGGTGACTCGTTCTTCGTTCTAAACCAACAACTCCATGCGGCGCAGCGCGATGTTTTTCGCAACGACCCCGAGCAGATGATGCGTGCATTTGCGCTGGCGCAGGAGCGTGAGCTCGACCTCAGTCCGGAATTGGAAGACTTGTTGAGCAGAAGTCTGCGGCATGTAACCCGAACGTATCAGTATGCGCGCGGGCCGCGTACGATTTTTACCTCGATTTTGTCCCAGAAAGGCAAAGTGGGACGCATTTTGCGGCTGATGCATCGGGTCGACTTTCTTGGCCGGTACATTCCCGAATTCGGCCAGCTTACCTGTCTTGTGCAGCATGAATTCTTGCACCGGTATACTGCCGACGAACACACGTTGGTGTGCATCGACAAACTTGATGCATTGGCCGACACCGATGATCCGAAGCTGACGCATTATCGCAAATTGTTTGAACAACTCCCGGACCCGCTCGTTCTGTATCTCGCACTTCTCCTGCATGATAGCGGGAAGGCCGTCGGCCGCCCACACTCCGAAGCCAGCGCGTTGTTCGCCCAGCGTGTTGCGGCGCGTCTGCAGTTGTCTTCCGAGCAGCGAAAGTCCCTGATACGCCTGGTCGATCATCACCTCACCTTGTCCAAAATGGCGCAGCAGCGAAATCTCGACGATCCCACAACAGTGATGGAATTTGCGCACATTGTGAAAGACCAGAAAAACGTCGACGCGCTTATGCTGCTTACTCTCGCTGATGGCCAGGGCACAAGCGCCGAGGCTTGGTCGGACTGGAAGGAATCGCTGGTGTGGCAATTGTTTCACCAAACCTCGCGTTATCTCGCTGACCGCGAGTCTTATCACGAACAAACCAGAATCGCGCGCGAAAGCTTGCATGCATCTGTCGCCGGGAATCTTTCACCGGACTACAGCGAGGAAATTGATGCGCATTTCGAATACATGCCTGATCAGTATTTCCGCTCGACGAGCGTGCCGGAGATCATCGAGCACGTGAAGTTGTTTCGGTCTTTTCTGGAGGGTGTCTCCAACGCGAAGGAGTTTCCGCTCGCTCCGGCAGTGAAATGGAAGATCGTGCCCGAGCAGGGGCACACCGTGATGACATTCTGCACCTGGCAACGCGAACGGCTTCTGGCAAAAATAGCGGGCTCACTTTCGGTGGTGCCATTGAACATTTTAAGCGCCGACGTTTTCCCGCGCGGCGATCACGCGGTGCTCGGCGTTTTCCGCGTGTCCGATGCGAAAGCGCAGCCGGTTTCCAATCGGCGCGATTTTGAGCTTGTCGAGCAAACGTTGCGCCGAGCCTTCGAGGACGAGAGCTTTGACTTCGCACCGTCCATCGAAAAGGCGAAACGCTCGAGCCGTCGCGCCGCAGTAGCAATTGAATTTCCGACTCGAATCACAATCGACAACAAGACCCATCCGACTTACACGCTCATTGAGTTTCAGGCACCGGACCGCATCGGTCTGCTTTACGATGTCCTCAGCTGCCTCGACGGCGAAAATGTCATAGTACCGCTTTATCGAATTAACACGCAGGCCGGCGCAGCGATCGACACACTGTACGTGGTGGACGGCTCCAGCCATTCGAAGATTACCGATTCACAACGGATTCGGATCGTTCAGCAGCATTTGAAGGATGCGATTCTGCGCGGCTCACAAAAACAGTAGCAAAAAGACGAGCGGTTTTCTGCTTTGCCGCGAACTCTTTTGATCTCATGAACGTTCTCATTCTCGCTGCGGGATACGCAACCCGCCTTTATCCACTGACGCTGAACAAAGCGAAACCCCTGCTCGCAGTCGGCGGCAAACCGATCATCGAATGGCTTGCGGACAAGCTCGCGGGCATTCCCGATTTAGAAACGATTTACGTCGTGACGAACGACAAATTTGAGGCGGATTTCCAAGCATGGAGTCAGAGCTATCAAAACCGGCATCCCGAATTTAAATTCAGAATTGTTAATGACGGTTCTAGGAGCGATGACGATAAGCTGGGCGCAATTGGAGACATCAATCTTGTCGTCACGCAGGAGAATCTGTCCGATAAAAGCCTGCTAATCGCCGCAGGCGACAATTTGTTCACCGATTCGCTGGCCGGCTTCGTGTCGGCGGCGAGGAACACCGAAGTGACTGTTGCGGTGTACGATGTTGGCGACACTGAAGCGGTCAAGAAGTATGGCAACGTCGCCGTTGACGCCGAAGGAATCATGACCCGGTTTGAGGAAAAACCGCAAAACCCACAAGGAACACTGGCCGCGATTGCGCTCTATTATTACTCGCCTTCGGTTCTCTCGCTTTTGAGAACGTATCTCGAAGCTGGGAATAATGCCGATCAGCCCGGCCGTTTCGTGGAGTGGCTCTACACCCGCAGGCCGGTGAACACGTTCGAGATCAATGGCCAATGGCTCGACATTGGAAGCAAGGAAACACTCGAGAATGCGGATAAAATTTTACGCGCCCCGTTGAAGCGTTGAACCGAGAATCGTTAAATCGTTTCAGCTCGATTTAGCGGTTAAACGAATAACGCCTTTATTTCAGTCGTCCTTCATCGAATTCAATGAGATCGAAATATGTTTGAATATCTTTACGTCCGTCGCCGCCGGCTTCTTTGAGAAAATGTAGAAAACGCGCCTTTTTTGCGGCCGTATCAGGATGGCGCGAAATCATGGCCTCGTTCCATTGTTCGATGGCTTCAGCGGAATGTTGCTCTCCATTTTTCCGCACCCACGCAACAATTGCCTGGTCGTCTTCCAAGTTGTTGGCGATTTCTTCAAATGCTTCTCCGTCGATTTTGAGGAACGCTAGCAAGTGCTTGTCGAAGCCGACGGTTTTATAGTTGTAACCGTCGAGCAAGCCTTTGCGGTGCAGCCTTGCCTTATCAATCAAGCGCGGCAGATGCACGTAACCGCCGAGTTTCTGGTAAGGACTGCGTGGATGCAGTCTTCGCATGAACTAGTATTGCTATATGGCGGGCAACGGTTGCGCCAGGGGGTCTTGAAAACTCGGCTCCGTAGGACGCGATGCGGCCGGCTCCTGGTTGCCAAGCAGTTCTCCTTGCGCCAGATCGATCTGTCCGATAGCGAGCTGGCCGGAAAACATCGCGCCCTTTTCCACGCTAATCGCCCTCGCGGTCACATCGGCCTCCAGCGAACCTTTTCGATGAACCGTTACAGATTGAGCAATAATTTCTCCAGACATTTTGCCTTTGATTTCCACATGGTCCGCACGCATCCTGCGAAAGCAGTGAACATCAGCTTTGCGATCAACGACTATATGTCGGGCCGTGATGCGGCCGGGGATCTTCCCTGAGTAGTTAATCGTTGCGGTATCGCAATGTAGATTACCGCGCAGCCTGCCTTCAATCAAAGCGGACTGACACTCCACATTACTGCTTGCAAGGTCACCTTTGCCGGAAAGATGAACATTGCCGCGGGTGCGAATGCTTCGGCTGAAGCCGCTGGTGATTTTGTAATCGCGCAGATCAATGTGTGCGCTGCAGGACGGACAGATTGTCGATGTCGCCGCGCCAGAAACCTGTTGTTTGCGTTTACATTCAAAACACTCCACGACCGAATTGGTTTGGCGCTTCCAAAAATCCTCGAGTTTGCCAAAGAGAGATGAGGAAGGCTCCGGCGCAGGCGCTTCTTCGGTGGTCCGCAGCTTCAGGACCGGTTTCGGTACGAACGGCGTAAAAGCGCGGCCGCACTGCCGGCACATCGAACTTTTTGCCGCCGCGTATTCCATCTGCTTGAAGCCGCAGTGCGGACATTCCGCACTGACTTTTGCAGGCGATGGATTGGCCACTGTACGCTTGCCGAAACCTTTCCTTTACGCCCGCACTCCGAATGCAGCCTTAATCGGCTCGCTGGACCGCACGACTTCAGGACGCGGTGCAGCTTTAGGAAGGGCACCGGTGGTGACTTCCGATTTGCCGATAAAAGTTGCGCCCTCTTCAATTACAAGACGCGCTGCTTTAAGATCTCCCTGCAACACGCATTTGGCTTTCAGTTCACAGCGCTCGCCAACTACAATATTGCCGTGCACCTTGCCGTAGACGGTGATCGATTTGGTTTTGATCTCACCCCGAATCTCAGCGTTTTCACCGACCGTCAAAACGCCATCAGAGTTGATGTCGCCTTCGACTTTGCCGTCAATGAGTAGTTCTTTTTGGAATTTAATCGAGCCTTTGATTTCGACATCGCTCGAAAGAATGTCTTTGCCTCCGTGGTCTACCATAGGATTAGGTTTTGGATTTGGATTATCGATTATGTTTGGTTTTGGTGGTGCCTCTTCGCGACTCGCAAGATGATTATATTCATCTGGAACCGGAGTCCGCAGTTCTTCACGAATCGGGGGCGCCGGCTTTTGAGGGACGAATCTTTTGAGCATCTCTAGTAATGTGACACTCGCCGATGCCTGTCAACGGTTTCTCTTTTATGAATGAAAAGTTTTTTTAGATTTATCGTTCAACAGCCACTCGGTAGAGCTTGCATGCTGAGGTTTGCGCAGAAAAAACGAGGAATGATGGCGCCTGGCTGGGTGTTCGATCTAGAACGCGACAGAGCGACTCCCGCGGCACTGGCTGGTTCAGGATGGATGCAGAATTTTGTGCGACGCGGTCGGAATCGTACGCGAAAACCCACGCCACGTGGCGTTTCTCAAGAATTGCGCGTGCTTCTTGCAAATTGTCTGAAAGAAAAAATCGTGCGCTGTCCTCAATTCCGTTAAGACTCTCGTGCGAGCTTCCAGCTACTCCAGGCTGCCCTGACCAATAGGCGATCGACGGCGAAAGCCACCAGGGTGCAAGAAACGGATGCACCTCCGGCGATCGCGTGCTGAGCGAAAGACTGTGAATTTGCGCGGATTCAACCCGTTTTTCCATCTGGTTAGCCACTTGCGCTTCGCTTGGCCAGAGCCGTTCGTCCCAGTCTCGTAAAATCGGAAATATCGACAAGAGGAACGCAATCCAGACTGCAGCGCTGGATTTGATCGGCATGAGCAATGCCGGAAGCGCGAGCGCAAAAATCAAAACAAAAAAATATCCCCAACGCGCTTGCCAGAGAGTGAGGAAATATGTGGCGACGAGAAGGACGTAGATTGGTAGGGCGCGACCGCCGGGTCCGCCGCTTTTTGGAGTTCTGATGCTGGTCAATATCAAAACCGGTGCAACGAACAGCAGGTACCCGCACCAGTTCCACCACACTGCATTCATTGGTGAAACGTGCGCGAGTTCCCCAATGGTCCGCGCCCAATTTTCGAAATGACGGGCGGACTGAAGGACCCCGAACGACGGAACGCGCCGCTCGACTGCGAATGCGATAGCGATTATCGCCGCGAACAAAATCCATGCTCCCCGACGATCACGCGCAAAAAGCGCGCGGCCATTTATCACAAGCGCTGTTGCCGTCATTGTTAGAAACAGCACAAGGGGTTCGTAAGCCGAAACCCAGATCGCCAGCGCCCACGCGGCAGCGGTGGCAAAGCGCCAGGCGCTCGCTACGCCGGCGACTTGCACAGTTTGCGAACTCCAATGAGCGCAAATCGCGATCGCGATCAGCAGAATCAGCAACGATTGATGATCCGGTCGCCCAAGCTCCGTGCCATGAACAAGCATTGGGCTGATCGCATACAAAATCAGCATCACCCAGCGATATCGAAGTTTCATTCGCCGCGACCACCACCAAAGAAAGCAGGCGCCAAGCACCGCGAACAACGGCGAAACAAATGCGCCCGCCAGATCCACTGGGTGCGCCGCGAACGGGCTTAGGAAAAGCGACAATACGACGATGAGATAGTCCAGCGGCGCAGTTGTGTGCGGCGTCGTACCCTCCGGAAAATTTTCAAACGCATGATGCCGGATGACGAGCCCAGGATTTTCCCTGACCATCTGCACACGCGTCATGCGCGCGTAACAATCCGCATCGGCGAAGTAAACATTCCCAGCCACAAAAACGTCCTGATAATTCGCGCAGCGTGTCACAACGATTAAGGCGCTGAGGACCGTGATCTCGAAAACGATCAGCACAGATTGTCCGATGCGTTGCACGGCACCGACAATTGCAAATCGACGATTGAAAATCGAAAATTAAAAATGGGCCCGCCAGGATTCGAACCTGGGACCAAGGGATTATGAGTCCCCTGCTCTAACCGCTGAGCTACAGGCCCATATGCGCGCTAATGCGCGAACATCCAACACTCAATGTCCAACGTCCAATTCTAAGGAAAGCTACTCGGCCGTGTCGAAATGTTCCCAACGGTCGGAACTTATCGCTGAGAACTTTAGCAAGCCGGGGGATTTTCGACGGGGTCTCAGCTCTCGATTCAAGAGGGCCGAACCGGAACAAGCATCGGATTGAGCTATGCAAAAAAGGTTAGGAGTTCGTAACACGGCGGCGAGATCTGCCAACGTCGCAGCGAGAACATCCCTGTGTTCCGCATTCGGATATGTCTCGGGAAATTCATAACACTCGTGAAGCCAACCTGGAAAACGATTTTTTATAGCGGGTTGCGAGTATTAACGCAATTCCCCACACAGCTGTGATATGTGTCGTTGCATATTTTCAACGCACGGATGGGATCGTTAGATTTGTCAGCCGCCGCACGACATTGGACATATTTTTCCCGGCATAGAGTTTGGCAGTCTACGCTTTGCGCTAGTACCTGCCAAAAAAGACCCAAACCCAGGGAAACTAGAACTGCGCCTGTGATTTTTCTGTTCATTGATTTTTATCTCCTTCTGAAAGGCCATTGAAGCGTGTTTTCCATCATGTTACCGGTCCGCATCAAAACACCAACGGCTTCAGGCGTCTTGCAAGGCCGTCAACTTCGTTTCGAATACCGGCTCGAAGTTGCTCGTATAGCAGCGGCAAATTGACGCGCATTCAGGATCGAATGCGGCAACTTGTTTCAATGGGCGACATCGCACAACGTTCATGAACCCGGGTCGACCGTTACTGCAAAACTGCGCATTCCCAGCAACGCCGTACGAACCAGCTTGCCTCTGATCAGCTCTGAAACAGACTGCGCAAAGTCCTGTGAAACTGCGCAACAAGCCGGTCTAGACGTTCACCAACGATGCGGCCCCCTCTTGAATTAGAGAATCGAGCTTGTTGAGGTCGATCGGTTTTACGAGGTGATGGTGAAAACCCGCCTCGCGACTTTTGCGGATATCTTTTTCCATTCCGAAACCGGTGAGGGCAATTCCGAGAGGCGGTTTTGAAACGAGCTTCTGGATCAGATCTATTCCACTCCCGTCTGGTAATCCCAGGTCGCTTATGAGCACGTCAAATTCCTCTTTCGCGCTGATATCGAGAGCAGATTGAAAAGTGAGTGCCGACTTCACCTGATAACCCCGGCGTCGCAGCAGACTGGTGAGGGAGCGATTGGTGTCTTCGTGATCTTCGACCAGAAGAATCCGCAGGGGCTGGCGTTCGGAGAATTTCGGCGAGAGCGCTGGAGCGATTTGAGTCTCCACTTTTTCGGAGGTGGGAAAAACCAACGCGAACGTCGAGCCTTTATTTCGGCCGTCGCTTTGCGCAGTAATCGTTCCTTTATGTGCTTCAACAAGAGTTTTGCTGATTGCCAGGCCGAGACCCAGCCCTCCTAATTGAGTTCGGCCACCCTGTTCGAACGCATCGAAAATTTTCGGCAGCGCGTCCGGCTCAATTCCCATCCCGCTATCTGCAATCTCGACGCGCAATTTTCCGCCTGAATCGTTGGCGGTGCTAATCGTGATTTGCCCGTTGGCCGGCGTGAATTTCACGGCATTATTGATGAGATTCCAAAAGATTTGCTGCAGTCGCGCCGGGTCTGCGCGCATATGCACGCTCTTTGCTCTGAGATTGAGCGATGGCGTCAAATGTTTTCGATCGATTTCCGGCTGACAAATTTCGAGCGCGTTTTGGAGCAGTTTATCCGCATCAACGATTTCAAAGTTCAGCTGCACCTTGCCCCGATCGATCCGCGTCAGATCAAGCAAGTCATCGATGAGTCGCGCTTCTAATTCCACATTCCGACGAATCATCTGCAGCGATTCGCGAACGTCGGGACGTACATCTGGCTCATTCTCCAACTCAAGGGCAGACGCAAGCACTGGCGTGAGCGGCGTCCGCAACTCGTGACTCAGCATGGCCAGGAATTGATCTTTCGCCAGATTCGATCGCGCCTTCTCTTCCAGTTCCAGATTCGTTTTTTGTAGCTCGGTCGCCAGCGATTGCGATTGCGTGAGCAGGTTTTCTGTTCGCGTGCTCGCTTCGATCGTATTGAGCACGATCCCGATGCTCTCGGTCAACTGATCCAGAAAGGCTTCGTGCGCGGGGCTGAAGCGCTCAACTGAGGAAAGTTCCATCACGGCTTTGACTTCACCTTCGAAAAGAATCGGTAACACCACGACGTTCTTTGGCTGAAACTCGCCCAAGCCGGAACTTATCTTCCGGTAATTACCTGGCACATCGGTTAAAAAGATGGGCCGCTTTTCCGAGGCCGCCTGTCCGATCAATCCGTCGCCCATTTTAAAACGATCCTTTGCGCCATCCCCCTCGTGTTGAGCATACGTTGCAAGCAGGTTGAGCTCAGACTCGCCGTCCGGACTCGAGATCATGTACAATGCACCTTGCTGCGCCGACACCAGCGGCGCTAGCTCTGACAAAATCAATTTGCCAACGGTAAGAAAATCTCGTTGTCCCTGGAGCATTCGGGTAAATCTCGTTAGGTTGGTTTTAAGCCAGTCCTGCTCCTCGTTGCGCAGGGTTGTATCCCGCAGGTTTCGGATCATTTCGTTGATCAATTCTTTGACGAACGCGACCTCGCCCTGGGCCTCAACCTGAATCGATCGCGTCAGATCGCCTTTGGTAACTGCCGTAGCAACGTCAGCAATGGCGCGAAGCTGGGTAGTGAGATTTGCCGCCAATCGATTCACATTATCGGTCAAATCGCGCCATGTTCCCGCGGCGCCCGGCACGTTTCCTTGTCCGCCGAGTTTTCCTTCTACGCCCACCTCGCGCGCGACAGTTGTAACCTGATCGGCAAATGTCGCCAGTGTATCGATCATGTTGTTGATGGTTTCGGCTAGCTCAGCGATTTCGCCTTTGGCTTCGAGGAAAAGTTTTCGTTTTAAATCACCGTTTGCGACTGCGGTGACGACTTTTGCAATGCCACGTACCTGATCCGTCAGGTTAGAAGCCATAAAGTTGACGTTATCGGTAAGGTCTTTCCAAGTCCCCGAAACTCCTTTCACAACGGCCTGCCCACCAAGCTTTCCTTCCATGCCAACCTCGCGCGCTACGCGAGTGACTTCATCCGCGAACGACGACAGTTGATCGACCATCGTGTTAACCGTGTCTTTTAATTCAAGGATTTCACCTTTTACGTCCACAGTGATCTTCTTGCTGAGATCGCCAGTAGCGACTGCGGTGGTTACAGCAGCAATGTTGCGCACTTGTGTCGTTAGGTTCGAAGCCATGACATTGACGTTGTCGCCCAAGTCTTTCCACACACCTGCCAGACCGCGCACATCAGCTTGTCCACCCAACTTGCCTTCGGAGCCGACTTCGCGAGCCACGCGTGTCACCTCCGATCCGAATGAGCGCAGCTGGTCCACCATTGTGTTGATGGTGTCCTTGAGTTCGAGAATTTCGCCGCGCACATCAACGGTGATCTTTTTGGACAAGTCCCCCTTCGCCACGGCTGTGGTCACACCCGCGATATTGCGAACCTGAGCGGTCAAATTGGACGCCATCGAATTCACTGAATCAGTGAGATCCTTCCAGGTTCCCGCGACCCCTTCGACAGCAGCCTGGCCGCCAAGGTTTCCTTCGGTGCCGACTTCCCGCGCCACGCGCGTCACTTCCGAGGCGAACGACGAAAGCTGATCGACCATCGTATTGATCACGTTTTTCAGTTCCAGGATTTCGCCTTTAACCTTGACCGTGATCTTCTTCGAGAGATCGCCGTTGGCCACGGCTGTTGTCACCGCTGCGATATTGCGGACTTGCGAGGTGAGATTAGACGCCATTGAATTCACCGAGTCTGTCAGGTCTTTCCACGTGCCTGAAACCCCTTCGACTTTTGCCTGGCCGCCAAGCTTTCCTTCGGTGCCGACTTCCACCGCCACTCGCGTGACTTCTGACGCAAACGACCGCAGCTGGTCCACCATCCTGTTGATGGTGTCCTTCAACTCCAGGAGTTCCCCCCGAACATCCACAGTAATTTTTTTCGCTAGATCGCCGTTTGCCACGGCCGTGGTTACGGCGGCGATATTTCGCACCTGCGAAGTGAGATTCGACGCCATGAGATTCACGTTCTCAGTCAAATCCTTCCAGGTACCAGCGACGCCTTTAACCTTTGCCTGGCCGCCGAGTTTGCCTTCCGTACCGACTTCGCGCGCGACGCGCGTGACCTCTGATGCGAACGCACCGAGTTGTCCCACCATGGCATTTACCGTTTTCGCCGTATGCAAAAATTCACCCTTCAGCCGCGAGCCTTCGATCTCCGTCGCCATTGTTTGTGACAAATCTCCCTTTGCGACGGCTCCGATCACGCGCGCCATCTCGCTCGTAGGTCGCACGAGATCGCCAATCAAATCGTTGATGGATTCAATTGCGTCAGCCCAACAGTTCGTCACTTGGCCAATAGAAGCGCGCTGCGTAATCCGACCTTCCTTGCCTACAACCCGGCCGATGCGCTCGAGTTCATGCGCCATGCGCTGGTTAGTTTCGATTACCGTATTAAATGTGTCTGCAATCTTGCCCGGCACGCCGACCCAATCTTCCGGCAGTCGCACGGAAAAATCGCCGCGTTTAAACGCCATTAATGCGGCAAGCAATTCACGGGTGTTGAAATCACTTCCGTTCGTTTGCGGACGAACCCGCGTTCGCGTCTTTTTGGCAAGGGGAGCTTTTTTCATAGGGTGGTACTCGCAAAAACGGTCTTCTGCTTCACCATCGCGAAATCGAGGCGTGATATTGGAACGGTCATATTCCAGCGCCGTAGGGTAATCGGCCAATTAATCGCTCCAGGCCGCATTTTTTTCAAATAAACCCGCCGTCAATAGGTTTAGTCGCGCAAAAAGTTTGCGCACCGCACGATAGCGCTTTTACGCCACGAAAAACAGTCCGTCCATTCGAATGGTGGAACTGAAGACGTTTGCCGCTGATCAATGGATTGCCAGTTTCGCCAAGCTGCGCAAGCGAAAGCCAAAAACGATCGCCAGAACGCCAATTATCATTGCGTACCAACCGACAATCCAGATTAGCGCCGCCGCACCAGCGAGCGGATTCCACAAAAGAAGACCAGCGAAAATGATGGATGCCATGCCCATCAGAATGAGAAACCACTCGCCTTTAATTTCCCGCCGCATTTTGATTGCCAGGGCAATTTCAGTTGCACCGACCATCATGGCCCACGCCGCGATGTAAATGACCAGCACAAGTGCGGTTATTGCCGGCGCGTGGAAAGTAAGCAAGCCGACGATGATTCCAAGAAGGCCGATGATCAGATTGAATCCCCAATCCGTATCCGAAGCTCGATGCCTGATCGCGCCTAAGACCCGAAAAATACCGTCAATCAGCACCCAGGCTCCAAACAACAGCACAAGTGTCGCGGCAGCCATAAGTGGATGTGTAAATGCGATTACTCCAAAGATAATTGCAGCGACACCACGTAGAACTGGTATCCACCAATGGCGCTTTAATGTTTCAAGAAGCATGCCGGCGTTTTAGAGACAAGCCTTTGGAAAGGCAAGCGCATTCCGCTGCCGTCACTGTTGCGCGGCCTACCACCACGGCTGCGCCAGACAACGCATCTACCAGCAGACCACTATAGCCCACACTTCGCACCCGCCTCAGAAATACTTGAGCGAGTTCGGAGGAGCGAGGCCAAATACGTGTCAACAGAAGGCGCGCTGGTGATTCGCGCCAGATTGATCGGCGTTTCGAGACGGGAAAAAATTGCGTACGCGATTTTCGTTCGCGGCACACTCTTCTCCCCGAAACCAGAGGGAACATTACTCGACCAATACCGCACGTACTGACCGTCGGGGCGATTTTCTGTTCCCAGAAAAATCGTGGAATGCCCGTGCTCGTTTCTTCCGACCTGGCGCGACCAGAAAATTTTCATGAAGTCACCCGGCTTCGCCTGGTCGATATTGTCGAAATTTCGACCAAGCTGCAGCTCGTGAAAGAGACGCGCCGTGCCCGGGCCATTCGCGTTCCATCGGCCCCAGACGCCTTCTCCATCGTGCTGGTCGCGAATGATCAGGCGTTCAAGGGTAGCATAGTCCAGATTAAGCTGACCGTGTTGGCGTAAAGCTTCAATCGTCCTGATAAAGACCAGATACGTCGCGCCGGAACAGAAACTCGGCCCTGCGGGAACGATAAAAAATTTTCCTGACTCGAAATGTGCCGACGACTGCAAACGAATCTTTGCAAAATGCGAAACAGAGTAACGACCACCTTTTGGCATCTGCGTCACCTGCTCCAGAACTACGTCATTGTAGTCGCCAGCGTTGGAGAACTGCGGGGCCAGGCTGACAATCATCGCCACGATCAACCCGCCGAGTTTTTTCACGGCGGATAAGTAAGCGCTGAAATCGCGTGTGGCAATGCTCTCCCGTGACTACGCCAGACATGACAACAAAAAAACCACCGCTACAATCATCCTTGATGCTGCGCTTCACAAAAATGAATGGCGCCGGGAACGATTTTATTCTGTTTGATAACAGGACCGGAGACATCGGTTTGGATCGCAGCCAAATCGCGCAATTGTGTGATCGGCACCGCGGCATCGGTGCTGATGGGGTCCTGTTGCTCGAGAACCCAACAAACCGCGCGGATTTTCGGATGCGCTACTTCAACGCCGATGGCGGCGAAGCGGAGATGTGTGGCAACGGCGCGCGCTGCTTCGCACGTTTCGCAAACAAAGTCGCCGGAACCAAGGCAAAGATTTCTTTTGAAACGCCAGCCGGCGTGATTTCCGCGGAATTGAAAGGCGATTTGGTGACTCTCTTAATGACCGAGCCAACTGATCTGCGGCTCAACATCGACTTACCCATGGCGGATGAAAAAAAGACAGTTCACTTCGTCAACAGCGGCGTCCCGCATGTTGCGGTCCCCGTTGTAAAAATTGATGATGTCGCTGTGCGACGCGACGGCGCAGCGATCCGTCATCACGAAATGTTTTCACCGAATGGCGCGAACGTGA
>JBJMXF010000122.1:0-8430 GCA_045809725.1 Candidatus Udaeobacter sp.
CGGTTTATCACCGCGGCATTCCGCATATCCAAATTCCAACCACATTGCTGGCCATGGTGGACAGCTCGATCGGCGGGAAGACCGGTGTTGACACGCGCGCGGGGAAAAATTTGATCGGCGCTTTTCATCAACCCTCGCTAGCAATTGATGACCTTGATGTTTTGAAAACCCTGCCGCGGCGGCAATTCAATCAAGGCTTCGCCGAGATCATCAAGCACGCGGTGATCGCAGACGCAAAGATGTTCCAGGCGCTTGAAGTAGCGCGAGCCTCCGGCTTGCGCCGGGCAAGCGGGACACATGCGCTACAACCGCTGATCAAGCGCAACATCCAGATCAAATCGAGAATCGTCGCCAAAGACGAGCGCGACCGGAGCGGCGAGCGCGCTCTCCTCAACTTCGGTCACACAATTGGCCACGCGATCGAGCGTGCCGGAAATTATCGGAAATTCCTGCATGGAGAAGCAGTAAGTCTTGGAATTGTCGCCGCGTGCGCGATCTCCGTGAAGCGAGCTGGGCTGCCGGCGGATCAGCGCGGTGCGATTGTTGATCTTCTTGAGCGATTCGGGTTACCAACGCAGTTACCAGCCAGATTTCCGCGGAAGAAAATTCTCGACGCCGTAAAGTTTGACAAAAAATTCGAAAGCGGAAAAATCCGGTTCGTGGTCACGCCACGTATCGGTGTTGCGAAGGTGACGGACAATGTAACGCTCGATGACATTCGCGAAGCGGTAGAGGCATTGTAACCAGGGAACGACGGCTTGGGCGGCCGCCGATCACGATGCGCACAGCGGACTAGCGACCGCCGCTCTTTGTAGTTGTCTTACGCGCTTTCGAATAATACTCCACCAGTCCATCCGCCACGCTGTCGGCGTATTCACGGAAGATGCTCTTGCGTTCAACGCCGTTAATGTTGCGCGTGCCTTCGTAATCGCCGGCTTCAATACGGGCGAACACATCTTTGCTGTTCATGACATACGGCTCGCAGTACACGACGGGGCAACGGTAAAGACGCGTGGCCAGCAAATTGCGCGCATAGACGTAACCGCTGGTACCGACTTTGGTCGTGCTGTTGGTCGTTGGATACGTATACGGCGGCAAGCCAGTCTCGCGCGACATCGTCACAGCAACTGTATCTGCCAGCGGCAACTCCTCGTCGTACGCTCGACTCAGGAGCCGCCGGATCATTTCGAAGCGTTGATCGTCGAATTCCAGCTCCTCTGGAAGATACGATCCGTTGACCAGCAGATGAAAATGGTTCGTTTCGGTCAACAGCGGACTGGTGGGCTCGCCCCATCCTTCAGCGTTGAAATGCAAACACAGCACAAGGTCAGGATGCAGTTTGAAATTCACCAATGCCGCACGGCGCCGAATTTCACTGTAGCGGTAGAACAAGATTTCGCTTTGCCAGCGGATGGTTTTCTCTTTCTCCGGATCAGTCGAATCAAGCACATCAGTCCGCGGTTGTGGCACCCCATTCCTAACGAGAATCTTCCTGGCTAACTCGCGAAAATCATCCGGTCGCTTGCCGGTTGTTGGCTCATCAATGCTTCGAATAAGCGAAACTTTCGCACCGAGCTCGCGCAATCGCGGCGCCAATATTCGTGCCACACTCAACGTCAAATCTCCCTCCTGGACGGGCTTGCTGTCGCCGACTTGAAACCAACGCTCTTCCATCTTGGCCCAGCTGCCTCCGAGATGTCCGGGGTCGAGCGCGATTTTTAAACCGGAGAGCGGTTCTTTTTTCTGTACCGATGGCAAAGATTTGGCCGCGCGCCAAAGTCGCGGCACCGGTTTCAGCTTTTCGCTGCCAGCGGCGAATCGCAGTGTGAAAAATTTCTGCGCATCTCGATTCATCAGGATTCGCGCCGTGTCCTCTTTTATCTCGATTAAATCGGGCGCGAACCCGTGGGTGCAGTAGACATCATTGATGAGGTGCGCGAACTCATCACGCGTTATTGTTTGCTGGTAATGTTCGAGAACATGCCATCGCGGCTTGTTTCCAAGGACGCTAATGTTCTCCGCGGCTTGGAGACCTGCCGCAACGGCCGCTGCCAACAAGCATGTTGACGCTCTGACGACCAGCGTTCGCCAGGTTACCGCGTGCCAGGCGAATCGCTTCGCGGCGCTGGATCGCTGAGCGCGTAAATCGTTAAATCGCAATTCCGATGTAACTGTGTAACGATTCAACGAATCACCCACGCATGTTAACAGTTCTTTTCCTTGGCGACATTGTTGGCCAGCCAGGTCGCGCCGCGGTAATAGGCCGGTTGCCGGATCTAAAGGCGAAATACGCGTTGGATTTCATCATCGTCAACGGCGAAAACGCTGCGGGCGGCCGCGGTATTACTGGCAAAATCGCCATCGATCTTTTGCGCGCCGGCGTCTCAGTCATCACAAGTGGGGATCATATCTGGGACCAGAAAGAAATTCTTTCGTTCATTGACACCGAACCGCGTTTGTTGCGCCCAATGAATTATCCCAAGGGTACGCCGGGTAACGGATCGATCATTCTTGAAACGGCCAAGGGAAAAATCGGCGTCATCAATGTCCAGGCGCGCACATTCATGCAGCCGATCCTGGACAATCCATTTCGTGTAATCGAAACAGCAGTCACGAAAATGCGCAGCGAGACGCCGAGCATTTTCGTCGATGCGCACGGAGAAACCACCAGCGAAAAAATTGCGCTTGGCCGCTTTCTCGACGGCAAAGTGTCCGCTGTCATCGGCACCCACACTCATGTCCAGACAGCCGACGAGCAAATCTTCCCGGGCGGCACGGCTTTCTTGTGCGACGCTGGAATGTGCGGACCTGTAAATTCCATTCTGGGTCGCGCCGTGGATCCGATCCTGAATCGGTTTATCTCGAATCTGCCAACATCATTTCCGGTAGCCGGCGGCGAAGTCCGCTTGCGGGGCGCCATCGTTGAGATTGATGAGACCACCGGTCGTGCGATTGCCATTACACGGGTGGACGAGCCCGCGCCGCACGCGTCTCTCGCCTCAGAGGCGGAGCCAAGAACGAATTCCCAGAATTCGCCGCCGCCGCGACAGACTTGAAACTGTTGAACTTACATCCAACTATTCACGCCTCTAGGTTCGAATTGTCTAAGAGTACCAACGTCTAATAGAAATCTATGAACAGATCCTTTGCTTTAATGTTAATGGCGTCTTTGGCGCTGTGCGGTTCACAGGTGTGCCAGGCAGCAAAAAAAGAGAGTGCCGAAGGAGGCAAAAAGAATCCCGAAGCGAACAGACTCGCCCGCGAGGGCGCGGAGGCCGCTAAAAATCAGGACTGGAACAAAGCGGTCGATCTCCTGAAGAAAGCCACCGCCATGGACCACAAATACAGCGACGAACTCTCGGCGGTCTATCAGCGGCGCGGATATGCCGCCGCGAACGAGCAGAGATATGGGGACGCCATTAACGACTACGACGAAGCTCTTAAACTGACCCCGCAACAAGCGCCGAGCATTCACGAACAACGTGCGGCGGTCGAAATGAAAATACAGGATTACGAAAAGGCTCTCGCCGATTATACCGAGCTTATCAAATTGAAGCCGAATGAGATCAAATACATCAATTATCGCGCGTACATTTACGAGCTAAAAAACGATCTTAAAAATTCGATGGCCGACAACGAAAAGATCTTGAAGGCGGATCCCAACAATGAGGATGCAAAGGCGCGCAAGCAACGCCTTGAACAAAAGATTGCCGAACGGACTCCGCTGACTCCTCCACCGCGAACGCCCACGCCTTCTCCTTCAGGCAAAAAGAAGCCGTAGAAACCCTTCGCGACCTCTCTCTACAGCACCGCCCTAACGGCAATTACGGCTCGGTCAGCGCAGCAGCTTCTTCGGTTTCCTCATTAGTTTCCGGCGCCGTGAATTTTCGTTTCCGGCGGTTCGCCGGCAAAGGCGCGAGGGTCATGGTGATGTTGCGACCGGCGATCTTGGGGTCGGTTTCCACCTGCGACATGCTTGAAAGATCGTCGCGGACTTTTTCTACCAGATGAGTCCCCAGTTCCTGGTGCGCCATTTCGCGGCCGCGGAATTGCAACTGAACACGCACCTTGTTGCCGCGATCCAGAAATTCTTCGGCGTGCCGGACTTTCGTCATGTAATCATGCTCGTCGATGTTAACGCGGAACTTAATTTCCTTCAGTTTCGACCCGGACGACTTTTTATCTTTTGAGTGTTTGGAGATGTCGTATCGGAACTTTCCGAAATCGACAATCTTGCACACGGGCGGATTCGCCGTCGGCGCGACTTCGACCAAGTCCTCGCCGAGACTTTGAGCTTTACGCAAGGCGTCGGTTAAACGCATGACACCGAGCTGTTCTCCGGAGGACGCTATAATGACTCGGACTTCGCGAGCGCGAATCCGACCGTTTACACGAATTTGTGGTTGCAGATTAGATCAATCTCCTCAACAGCGAAGCGGGAGTGCACCGCGCCGCCCTGTTATATTTATCGCAATTTCAGGCGTCAGCATTCGCAAACGCCAGGGCACCCTTTCTTCGCGACGGCTGCGATTACCGCCACGAAGTGCTCGCATTAAACGTCGCAAGCAGAGAGAAGTTGTAAGCAACAATTTCGCACTGGCAAGGTCAAACTGGTAACGATTATGTGTCGATCTTCCGAAGATCACTTCGCGGGCGGGTCGCCAAAGTGAGCTTTGTGCGCGGCGTATGCAGCCGCATCATCCAACATTGAATCGATTGTCGCTGCCAACGGCTCGAGCTTAACCACTCCAGAAAAAATAGCGCGATCCCCGATATCAGTATCAATCACGAACGCGGGTCGTTGCGTGATCTGTAATGCGCGGAATTCTGACGTCGATGTTCGAATGCGCTTCTCAATGGTTGCCGATTTCGCGCGCTCGAGCAATTTGCTGGCGTCAATGCCGGCAGCTTCCGCTGCGATTTCAGCGGCAACATTCCACTCAGCTACGTTCTTCCCTTCCCGCAGCGCTGCGCGAGCAAGCGCAAGCCGAACGCGATCATCAGTGAAACCAAAATCCTTTGCAGCTTCGGCCACAGAATTCGGTGCCAGCCACTCTGGAAGATTTGGATCGTACCAGTCGGTATTCAGCATAAACGCCGAACGCATCATCATTCCGCTACGTCGATAAAACCATTGCTCCTGCTCGCGTGAAGTTGGCAAACCAGTGGGATCCATCAGCGCGATTTTCCACTGAAACTGAACCCGCCCGTCATAGCGTCTTTTCAATTCCGCCCATGTCGCCTCGGACCAGAAACACCAGCTTGAAACGACATCAAGATAATCAGTGACAGTGATGGTCATAATCTGACTTGGATGTTGAGAGTTGGACGTTGAGCGTTGAGCGTTTGCTGCTTCGGAAACCAACATCCAACGCCCGACGCCGAACGTCCAACGCCGAATCAAGACCGACAATCGTGAATCTCAATCACATCTTGCTTTTCCTTGCATTCGTTTCGCCGTTACTCGTTCTGGCTCGTGCGTGGCGGCCCAGCACCCCCCATCGCGGCTGGCGGCTGGCCGCGGTCGTTGTGCTGGCAGTTACCGCTGTTGCATGGCTTCTGCGGCCTGACGTCAGCGGGTACGTCGGCGGTGCCGCATGGTTCCTTCTGCTATTTCTGCCGACGATCGCTTTGCGAAAGATGACGCAACTCGCTGCGGAAGGAGATTATAAGTCGGCAGGAAGACTCGGAGCGGCTCTCCAGGTTTTGCACCCCACCGCCGAACTGCGCGAGCAAGTCCGATTGTTTCGCAATTTGAAAAGTACCTCTACACATTCGCGTTCCTTCAGTTCCGTTCCGCCAGATCGCAATATGGCCACTTCTAACCGGCGAATTCAGCTTCGAAGCGCGCCGGCGGTGTTCGGATTGATCGTGGTCAATGTGCTTGCGTTTCTGTTCGAGATTTACGCTGGCGGCTGGAACGATCCAGACGTTTTGCATCGGATTGGCGCGGTTGAGTTGGAGGCCGTTGTCGCGCAAGGCGAATACTGGCGGCTGTTCACGGCGCTTTTTCTACATGCCGGCTTTTTGCATCTCGCGTTCAATCTTTTTGCCCTTTACGTTCTAGGTCCGCCGCTTGAGCGCTCGATTGGTACGATCCGATTTCTCGCGTGCTATCTAATCTCCGGAGTCGCCTCCAGCGCAGGGGTAGTTGCTTTAATGGCGGTCGGACTGGTCGAGACCGCCCAACTCGTAGGAGCTTCAGGCTGCATCCTGGGCGTGGTCGGCGCATGGGCCGGACTCTTACTGCGACATCGTCATGCGCCATTCGCGAAACAGCGGCTTGCAAACATCGGCCTGATCGTCGCGGTCCAAATCGCATTCGATCTTTCCACGCCGCAGGTCAGCACAAGCGCGCACATGTGTGGATTAGTTGCCGGGTTTTTTCTCGGGCTCCTCCTCGCACCACGTGCTGTAGCCGGGGGCGGCGACCCCGGCTGGAGCTATTAGTGTCCGCAACTGTAAAATCCAGCGAATCGGATGTTCCCGTTACTTGCCGTAAGAGGTTTTCTTGATTAACTGCCGCTCTATCCGCCGTGGTATTTGAATGTTAATTCAGCGGATCTGCTTCTTCCCAGCCTGATTCAACACCCACGCCTACAGAACTCGTTAGAACACATGCCGACTTTTCAAACTTACAATGTCACCCCGATCCTGCCGGCGGCGCTCGAGCCGCTACGGGAATTGAGTTTCAATCTCTGGTGGACATGGGAACCCACGGCCCGCCGATTGTTCCGCGAACTCGACCCCGAGCTTTGGGATCAGACTAATCATAATCCCGTGCGCATGCTGCAGCTTTCACGGCAATCACGCCTTGAAGAACTCGCACAGGACAAGAATTTTTTGCAGGAGCTCAAACAGGTTTGCGAAGATTTTCAGAAATATCTCGGACGCCACAACACGTACGGGAAGACCGGAGCCGGCGCCGCGATCAAAAATCCGATCGCCTACTTTTCCGCCGAATTCGGTTTTCACGAATCAATTCCGAATTACTCCGGCGGCCTCGGCATTCTGGCCGGCGATCATTGCAAGTCGGCGAGCGATCTCGATTTGAATTTTGTGGCGATTGGTCTGCTCTATCGCCACGGCTATTTCCGGCAACAGATCGATAAGGACGGCGTTCAGGCAGCGATTAACCTCAATCAAAATTTTTACCACTTGCCGATACGCGAAGCTCGCAGGGGCGAAACGAAGCTCCTCATTTCGGTCCTCATTCTCGATCGAGAAGTTTTCGCCAAGGTTTGGGAATTGCGCGTCGGTCGTGTAAACGTCTATCTCCTCGACACCGACATTCCTGAGAACAACCCGGAGGACCGGCGCATCACCGCGGAGCTTTATGGCGGCGATCTCGAGATGCGGATGCGTCAGGAAATCATGCTTGGCATCGGCGGCGTAAAAGCTCTCACCGCGCTCGGCATCCAGCCCGACGTGTTCCACATGAACGAAGGACATTCAGCCTTCCTCGCTCTGGAACGGATCCGCCTGAACGTGGTCGAGAAGAAGCTCGATTTTTATTCGGCGCTACAAGTCGTGGCGGCGGCGAACGTTTTCACCACGCACACTCCGGTTCCCGCCGGCAATGATTCTTTCTCCCGGGAGATGATGCAAAAATATTTCGGGAAATTCGCGAAGGAATTAAACATTCCATTCGAGGAGCTGTTCTCCTTCGGCCATACCCGTCTCAATCCCGACGAGCCGTTCAGTATGACGATTCTAGCCTTGCGGCTCAGCCGCCACGCAAATGGCGTCAGTAAATTGCACGGCGACGTAAGCCGATCGCTGTGGAAAGACGTCTGGTCAGGCGTGCCAATGCACGAGGTGCCGATCACGAGTATCACCAATGGCGTGCATACCAAGACTTGGATGGCACCCGAATTTGCGGCGCTTTATCGCAAGCATCTCGGCGATTGGGAGGAGCACCTGACTGAACCTGATTTTTGGCGAGGCGTCATCGACATCCCGGACGCGCAACTGTGGGACACGCATCAACAACTTAAACGCCGCCTTATAGATTTTGTTCGCGACCGCGAGCGACAGCGCCGCGAACGACTCGGCGAATCTCCCGAATCAATTCGCAGAGTTAATCGCATTCTTGATCCGGAAATTTTGACCGTCGGTTTCGCGCGCCGGTTCGCGACTTACAAGCGCGGGGCACTTTTGTTCAGCGACAAGGAACGATTGAAGCGATTGGTGAACGATGCGACGCGCCCGGTGCAATTCATTTTTGCAGGCAAAGCGCACCCGCGCGATGAAGCTGGCAAGGCGCTGATCCAGGAAGTCTACAAATTCAGCCGAGAATCAGGTCTGGAAACTCGCGTCATTTTCGTTGAGGACTATGACAGCTACATCGCGCGACGCCTCGTGCAAGGAGTTGACCTCTGGCTAAACCATCCACTGCGTCCGTTGGAAGCAAGTGGCACCAGCGGAATG
>JBJMXF010000123.1:0-10669 GCA_045809725.1 Candidatus Udaeobacter sp.
CAGCGGAACGTGGTGGTATGTTCTTTTCGCCTCGCTTCCACGCAAGCATATCTTGCATCGGGATTACCGTGATACCCTTGTCTTTCAATTCCTTCATCTCCGCTTCGAAAGCAGCAGGCGTAATCTCCGTGCCCGGATACCGGATTTTGTCTACCAGCCGGTGGTAACAAAAAATGATCACCTGAGCAGTTTGATCGACGACTGGTTTCTTGACCTTTGGAGTCGCGGCCACAACTGGAGCAGCCGTGGCACCAGCCGTTCCAGGGGCAGCGCTGCTACCAGGCTGCGGTTTGTCGGTGACGGCTTGCTGCTTTTTGCACATCGAAAGATTCAGTGCCAGCAGTAACGGAAGGATTGCGAATCGGATCATCATAAAGGTGTTAAGGGATTAAGAGCAGTGGCGCAAAACACAAGTGGATTTTATACGTGATATGGGAAACATGCGAATGATTGGCAGAATTCAGAGCGTAAAACGTTTTCCACTGTAGTAGTGGATGCCGGACACGGTAGCCGTGATAGTGGCGCGTTTCGCCGGTACGCTCCCCCAGAAAGATGATCGGCGCATCATACAGTTCAGCGCTGAGACTAAAATTCCTTTCCGCGTCTTTCAGGGCCGATAAGGGCGAGCAGTATAACAGCGACAAATACAACCGATTGGATCATCGCCATTGTGAGCGCGTAATTCGGCCGTCCGTTCGGCAACCGGAAGTGCTGCGCTAACCAAGCCTGTTGTTGCGCTGCATACGCGGCGGCAAAATTACCCAGCTGATACACGAGCCCCGGAAATGTTCCGCGAAACTCTGGTGGCGATAATTCATTTAAATGCACCGGCACCACACCCCACGCGCCCTGCACCATGAATTGAATGAGGAACCCGCCGAGAATCAGCAGCCCAGTGCTGGGCGCGAAGATCCACAATGGGATCAGCAGCATCCCACATGCTGCCGATAAAATAATCACCCGCCGCCGCCCCCATTTTTGCGACCAAAAACCCAGAACCGTGCCGCCACAAATCGCGCCGGTTGCGTACACGATGCTGATGATTGATTTCGCGTTCACGCCGAAGCCGCGCTGCTCTTCTAAATACGTTGGGTAAAGGTCCTGCGTACCGTGGGACATGTAGTTGAATGCAGTCATCAGCAGTGCGGCGTAAACGAACAGCAATCCATGTTGCCTCAGTAAAACTGAGAGGCGAACGCTCGCGTGTTTGCGTTGACTGCGGTCGCGCTGCCACACTGGTGACTCCGGGACGTGCGCCCGAATGTAGATCACGAGCAAAGCGGGCAATGCGCCTGCGATGAACAACCCGCGCCAGCCAAAGTGTGGAAATACCGTCCAATAAACCAATGCTGCAAGCAGATAACCTACGGCATAACCCTGCTGCAAGATTCCCGAGAACAGACCGCGTGTCGCCGTTGGCAGCGATTCCATGGCGAGTGACGCGCCAAGCCCCCACTCGCCCCCCATGCCAATACCGAACAACACGCGCAAGAACAGCAACACAGTGAAGTTGGGGGCGAACGCCGTCAGCAGCTCCATGAGCGAATAAAAAACAATGTCGATCATGAGCGGAATTCGCCGGCCGAACTTGTCGCCTAAGAGGCCAAATAGAAACGCGCCTAACGGTCGTGCCATTAACGTTAACGTGATGGCAAACGCTACCTCCGGAATGCTCCGACCGAACTCGCGCGAGATCGGCACGAGCACAAAGGTCAGCAGGAAGAAATCCAACGCATCCAATGACCATCCCAGGAAACATGCAAGAAACGTGTTGCGTTGATCACGATTGAGGAGCTTAAAAAGCCGGATCGCTTCCACAGCGTGTTTCAAATATTCGCCTGGGTGTTATAGCGCAAGCTTGAAACGCTCGCGCACGAAGAGACAGCGGTGTTAGCCGACATTGCCGACCGCGGTAACACCTGTTACAACTGCGCTTCGTCGCTTGGGTTAGCCTTGTTAGCTTCCACCATATCTTGGAATGGGCGGTAGAAGTTGGAGTAAAACGGGTAGAGTCGATCAGGATGTGCAGGGCGGTAGCGCCAGTGTTTATACGTCCAAAGCCAGGGTGCCGGATTTTTGCGAACGTAAGGTTCAAACGAGTTCCAGCAAGCCTGCGCGATTTGCTGAGGTGTCATTGCAGCAGTGTTCGTGATCCTTGGGTGAAACACCAGCCTGTAACATCCGCCCGGCAGTGGTTCCGTGTGCGCGGGTACAATGGGAACGCCCGTTCGTTCGTGTAGCCACGCGTGCGCTGATGTGACGCTTGTCTTCAATCCAAAACAATCGATTGCCACCGCCCCTTGACTCGGCGGCACCGTGAGATCCACCAGCATCGCCGTGCGGCCTTTTCGGCGAAGCACCTTGTAAAGTCGCATGATACCGCGCTCGCGTGGGACGAGCTCGTGACCGGATTGCTCTCGCAACGCTTTGAAAATTGGATCCAGCGCCGCATTCTTAAATTCCTGCGAGAGGATTGTTCCTTTTAAATCGAGAAAGCCACAAGCGAGACTGAGCCATTCAAAATTGCTATAGTGATAACAAGCAATCATCAAGCTGCGCTCCGGGCCTGTGTCACGCGCTGTTTCCTCGAAATTTTGCAACTCAATGTACTGAGAAAAGTTTTCTTGTGTTAGACGCGGACTCCATAGCAGATCAACCATGGTGCGCCCGAAATGCTGGAACGACTCACGGACAATTTTTCGTCGCTCGTTAGGCGAGAACTGATCGCCAAATGCAACCTCGAGATTGCTTAGCGCCACCTGGTAGCGCTTCCCGTCAACAAAGCTAAGCAGAACTCCCGCTGCCTGGGCAATGTGATAGCACGCTCGTCGCGAACATAACGGGATCAGTTTCGTGGCAAGAACAAGTCCCAGCCACTCCAGCCGGTATCGAATTCGCTTCCAGCGCGACCGCATTGCGGAGTTTCAACGACGAAACTCGAATGTCTAACGGCTTCGTCTGAACAATAAATCAGGCGTTCGCCTACCAACCCTGCCCTGGATTACCACCTACTGGAGGCAGACTTTTTCGAAACTCCTTCTGCTGGCGCTCCGCTTCTTTCTGCTGGTCTGCGTCGCGTGCCTGTTGTTCAGGGCTGGGGGTAGGACCGGCACAGCCTAGCAACGCGATAAATAGCGCCGAAATGAGGATGGACTTGAAAACCAGTTTTTTCATACGGGAGATGAACAGGACAATAATCAGAGCGACCAACACAGCAACCTTCTACCCTATGTTCCACGAGTCGGCGAAGCCGGATTATTCCACTTTGGTGACGTCGTATTCGCCTACTGCCTGCTCGCGGTAGTCGTGCTCGAGCGCTTTTAGACGTTCGAGGATTTCATTCAACGCGAGCTCGTTTTTCAAATTCACCTGATAATCGATTTCTGCGCGCAGGCGATCTTTGTGGGATTGCCGATTTTGCGACATCAGGATAATTGGCGCCTGCAGGATGGAAAGAACGTTGATCCCAGTGCTCATTAACAAAAACGGATATGGGTCGAAACTGATTTTCCCAACCCAGAACAACCACATGTTTATCCATACCCAAATGTTGACGACAACTACCGCGGCAAGAATGAATTTCCAGCTCCCGCCAAATTCAGCGATGAGATCCGCTGCGCGATCGGCAAGGGTAAGTTGCGCTGCTTCCTCGACATTGACGTTGCGGGTTGCAGTGTGTCGCAAAAGTTCATCCGTGTGCCGCAATCGATTCGTAAGCGCTGTAAGCATCTCCAGCGCGACATTTGGGTTGCCGCCAACAAAGGAAAGAAAATGCTCACGCGAAAGCACAGCCAGCCGCGCATCCTCTGCAACTCGTGCATCAGCGGAGCGCGGCTTACCGTCGAGCAACGCCATCTCCCCAAAAAAATCGCCGCGGCGCAATTCGGTAAGCGTTACCTCATGTCCGTCCTTCGTCTGCACACAGATACGGATCTTTCCCTGCTCGATTAAGTACATCGCGTCGCCTTCGTCACCCGTTCGAAACAGAACTGCGCCTACCTTGCAATCCTGGCTCTCGAGCAGTTCGCACAATTCGTGGGCCGCCTCGGTATCGAGCGACTCAAACAATGGCACATGGCGTAGTGTCTCGACGTTCATTTACTGGAGCGCGATGGAACGGTGGTCACAATAACTGGTATGCGCCGCTGCGAGAAGCGACAAATCACTGGCGAAACGACGCTCCTCGGCCAACCGAAATTGACTTGGACAGGTTCGCTTCTAATTTCATAAACGCGTTCGCTGCGCGTTTTGAGCTGTGAAAAACGTTCTCTTCGTCTGCACAGGCAACATTTGTCGGAGCCCCATAGCGGAAGGGCTTTTCCGCCGGTTAACTGGCAACCGGAAGGACATCGAAGTCGCATCTGCCGGAGTGCACGCAGTTCGTGGCCAGCCGCCTAGCCTGTATGCCGTAGAAGTCTGCGCTGCGGAAGGCATTGATATTAGCAATCTCCGCAGCCAACCGCTGACGGGCGCGCTAGTTGATCAAGCTACGCACATCTTCGCCATGACCGGCGCGCACCTCGAAACGATCCAAACTCTGTTTCCACAAAGTGCGGAAAAAACGTTCTTACTGCGTGAATTCGAGGAACCTGGCACCACGGTGTGGCGCGATCTTCCAGACCCGATCGGTCTCGGTCGCGAAGTGTATGAGGATTGCGCGCGCACGATCAAAAACGCTCTGCCGAGTGTCCTTGCATTCGTAGAACAGGGGGAACTTGTCCGCCCTGGTGCGGCGCGCTCGTCGCAGATATCTTCTTATTCCATGGACCATCTTTCTCGCCAGTTTAACCCTGAATCCATTGCTTCTACACCGGCGGCCTGTTACGGCGAGGCACTGCGCAAGGTGGATCCGGAAATCTTTGATGCCATTGCTGCGGAAGAGAAACGCCAACGTGAGAACATCGAACTAATCGCTTCGGAAAATTTCACCAGTCGCGCCGTGATGGAAGCTCAGGGCAGCGTGATGACCAACAAATATGCGGAAGGTTATCCGCGGAAACGTTGGTATGGCGGCTGCGAGAACGTCGATACTGCCGAGCAATTGGCGATCGATCGCGCCAAGCGGCTTTTCGGCTGCGAACACGTCAACGTCCAGCCACACAGCGGTGCGCAGGCAAACATGGCCGTTTACTTCTCGATGCTCAAACCCGGCGACAAGATTCTGGCGATGAATCTGGCGCACGGCGGCCATCTCACGCACGGACATCCCGCGAATTTCTCAGGAAAATTTTACGCTGTGTCGCAGTACGGCGTAAGTGAGAAGACCGAGTACATCGATTACGAGGCCTTGCAGAAACAAGCAGAGGAAGTCCGTCCAGTGATGATCACGGCTGGCGCATCCGCTTACCCGCGCATCATTGATTTCCCGCGGCTGCGACAAATCGCCGATTCAGTCGGAGCGATTCTTTTCGTCGACATGGCGCATATTGCCGGACTTGTTGCAGGCGGCCAACATCCGAGCCCGATTCCGCACGCGCATTTCGTAACCACCACGACGCACAAAAGTTTGCGCGGTCCGCGTGGCGGCATTGTGATGTGCGAAGAAAAATTCGCGAAGCAAATTGACGCTACCGTCTTCCCCGGCGTGCAAGGTGGTCCTCTTATGCACGTCATCGCCGCGAAAGCGGTTTGTTTTCACGAAGGGTTGCAACCCGAATTCCGCGAATACCAGCGACAAGTAGTCATTAACGCGAAAGCACTCGCCGCCGGTTTGGCCAAACACGGTTATCGCATCGTCTCAGGTGGAACCGACAATCATCTGATGCTTGTCGATCTTCGCCCGAAGGACCTCAACGGCAAAGAAGCGCAGGAAGTTCTCGATCGCGCCGGCATAACCGTAAACAAAAACGCCATCCCATTCGATACCAGCTCGCCATTCAAGCCAGGTGGAATACGCGTCGGCACGCCCGCAGTCACTACGCGCGGCATGAAAGAAGAAGACATGCTTGAGATCGCGGAGCTTGTTGCCGAAGCGCTCGACAAACGTAGTGACGAAGGCGCGATCGAGAACGTCCACAAAAAGGTCATCGACCTAACGAATAGATTTCCGTTACCAATATAGGTCCGGGCGGGCAGCAATCGAATGCTGCAATTAATGTTTGGCACTCATAGACCGCGCCTACATCAATTCGTGTTATTCAATCTGCGAAAATCTCGTAATCTGCCGATGGAATGAATCGTGCGGCTGATCAACCGGAACCGAATCCCCTGCGCGAAGGGCTGTCGGCGCGTCCTGTGCCACAGCCATGCAACATCGTGATCTTTGGTGCAACGGGGGATCTGACGCATCGCAAACTTGTGCCGGCGTTATACAACCTGGTGGCCGACGGCGAACTGCCACCCGGCGTAGTCATTGTAGGATTCGCTCGACGCGAGAAAAGTGACGACGAATTCCGGCGCGAGCTCGAAGAATCCACACGCAAATTTTCGCGTCAACCTGTGCGCGACGAGATCTGGAACGCCTTTGCGCAATCTGTTTTTTATCATCGCAGCGAGTTTGGTGATGAAGCTGGTTACGAGCAGCTGACCAAACGTCTTGACGACATTGACAAAAACCATGGTACGCGCGGCAATCGCCTTTTTTATCTGGCGGCGGGTCCTGATCAGTTCGAACCGATTCTCAAGAACCTGAAAGCGGCAGGCCTGAACCAGACCTGCAAAGGAAGCTGGGCACGCGTCATCATCGAGAAACCATTCGGCACCGATCTCGCCTCAGCGCGCGAGCTCAACCGCGTCGTGCGCAATTCCTTCACAGAAGAGCAGACCTATCGCATCGACCACTTTCTCGGCAAGGAGACGGCACAGAACATTTTGGTCATGCGATTTGCCAATGCGATTTTTTCACCGCTATGGAACACGCACTACATCGATAACGTGCAGATTACAGCGGCGGAAACGCTCGGCGTCGGGACGCGCGCGGGTTATTACGAAGACGCAGGCGCGTTGCGCGACATGGTGCAAAATCATCTGATTCAGCTGCTATGTCTCGTCGCGATGGAGCCGCCCACTGATCTGAGCGCTGACAGTATTCGCGACGAGAAAGTCAAAGTCGTGCGCTCGCTGCATCGCTGGTCGCGTAGCGAAATCGCGCCCAATATTGTGCGTGGCCAATACACGAAAGGCGCTATTCACGGCGAGCCGGTTCTCGGTTACCGGCAGGAGCAAAACGTAAATCCGGATTCGCAGACAGAGACGTTTGTCGCCTTGCGTTTGTTCATCGACAACTGGCGCTGGGCCGACGTGCCGGTGTACATGCGAGTGGGTAAACGGCTTCCGAAATCGGCAACTGAAATTTCGATTCACTTTAAAAAAGCGCCCGCGGTGCTGTTCAACAAAGATCTGCGAGATCTGAACGTGCTCGTTATTCGCATTCAGCCAGACGAGGGAATTTCGTTGCGGATTCATGCCAAGGTTCCCGGCACAAGTTTTCGAATCGAGCCGGTTAAAATGGATTTCCATTACGGAACGTCTTTCGGCAAACCCAGTCCGGAAGCGTACGAACGCCTGCTACTCGATGCGATGAGCGGCGATGCCACGCTCTTCGCGCGCGCGGACGAGGTCGAACAAGCGTGGTCGTTCATCGATGAAATCGAAGAAGCGTGGCACGCAAAGAAAGATGCCCCGGAGTTGTATTTCTATCCGGCTGGGTCGTGGGGACCGGAAGCCGCCGATGAGCTGCTTGCCCGTGACGGTCGCGCGTGGAGAAGATTATAAACTTGTTATGCCTGCGGCTGCTGAAACATACTCGTTAGGCACTCCGGTCGAAATCGGGAAAATTGAGCAGGAGCTGAAAAAACTCTGGCGCGAAGGCGAAGGCGCAATGACTCGCGCGTCGCTCATGAATCTTGCCGTTTACAGCGAAGAGCCAGGCTCCCTCAACAACAACACGCAGTTGATGGCGAAGATTACCGAAAATCACGCCTGTCGCGCGATTGTCACCGAAGCCGATTGTCGGTCCGAAGAAAATCGCGTGGACGCCTGGATCAGCGCGCATTGTCACGTGAGCAGTGCCGGAAACAAACAAGTTTGCTCGGAACAAATTTCATTCCTGCTCAAAGGCGGATGCACCATACAACTACCGAACATCGTCCTTTCCAATCTCGACTCGGATCTGCCGCTTTATCTTTGGTGGCAGGAGGAATTTCGCGAACCGATGGATCCACAACTTTGGACGTGGGTTGACCGAATTATCTATGACAGCCACAGCTGGAGCGATTTTCCCTCACAGACGCGTTTACTCGAATCGATGCACAAGGAGGCGAACCAGCGAATTGTGCTTTGCGACTTGAATTGGACGCGACTGGACAATCTTCGCTTCGCGCTCGCGCAATTCTTCGACCATCCCGCTGCGCATCATCGCCTTAGAAAGATCAGCAAAGTGCAGATCGACTTTGCGCCAGGGTTCAGATCCACCGCCATCTTGTTCGCCGGCTGGCTGGGAGCGCAATTGAATTGGCGCGCCGAACAAGTGAAATCTCCATGTGAGTTGCGGTTCACCGGAGCGTCAGCGCCACACATCGACGTCGACCTGCGCGAGCGCAACGGCGAAGCGGTTAATCAAATCGCATTGATCAGTGGTGACGTGGAATTTCGCGTCACGTACGCGGAATGCGGCGATCTCCTGGAAGTTTCACGCGTGCAAAATGGCGAGAAGCGCATGCCGCAGTTAATGCCCGCTGGGAACAACGACTCTGTGGGCTTGATCAGCGAGGAACTGATTCGGGGCGGCCCGCACCGCGTTTACTTGAACGCGCTCAATTGCGTTCGGGATCTACTGTAGCCATCGCCCTCCGGGCGGTCCTTTCTGCCTAACCGTCGACCGGCCCATCCGGCCATGGCTACAACGTCAACAGCGCGCACAATTCGCGGACATTCTTGTCGATCGAGAAAAGCGTTCGCGCGCGTTCGTAGCCGGATTGGCCAAGTCGTGCCGCCGAAGAAGAATCGTTAATCACCTTTTCGATGGCGTCAGCCATTGCTGCGGCGTCGCCCGGCTGCACGAGAAACCCGGTTTCGTTTTCGACGACCATCTCCGGAATCCCTCCGATGTTCGTGGACACGACAGGCAGCCCCGTTGCCATCGCTTCCATGATGACTGTAGGCAGATTGTCCATGCCGCCGTCGGGATCAATTACGCTCGGAAGCGCAAAAACATTCGACGCCGCGAGCCGACGTCGAAGTTGCGTCTGCGGTTTTGCGCCGGTCAGTTCAACATTATTTCCCAAGCACAGTTCATCGATTTGTCGGCGCAGCTCGTCTTTGAGCGGACCCTCACCGATGATTTCACAACGGAACGCTTTCCTACGTTCGGCCAGCAACGCGCAGGCGCGAATTAGATCGCTAAACCCCTTTTTCGGAATCAAACGGCCGACTGCGATGATCAGCGGTGGAGTTGAAGAAAAATCGGCGTGCCCAAATTCCGCAACATCGAGTCCGTTGTAAATACGATGGACGCGATCGGCGCGATCAGAAAATCGCTCGCGCAAAAACCGGGCGGCATAATCCGTTTCGGTTACCACTACGCGCGCTCTATCCACAAGTTTGTCCAGCCCGATCTCGAACTGTCGCGGAGAGAAAATGTCGTTGGCATGCGCGGTAAAACTGAAAGTGATCGGAAAAAACTTGCCGATCCAGAAAGCAGTGCGCGAAGCCATGCCTGCGAAATGAGCGTGCACATGATTGATCCCCATTGTCTGCAATCGCAGACCAACGTGGACCGCTTGGCAAAGTCGGAGAAAATCCGTGCGGCGACCCCATTCATCCAGGGCGGCGACAATGTCTGAGCCGATCTGCCCTTTTTTTGCCGCGCGGCGAACTTCTTCCAGGAGTTCCTTTTCATCCGGAAGATAGTGCACTCGTTTGACGATGCGGTTATCCCAATCTTCCGGCTCGTCTTTCGGATTCCGGATTGAAAAAATTGGCGGCGCGATGTCCTGGCGATCAAGCTCTGCTACTTCGCGATAGCAAAAAGTTTGTCCGAACGATGGGAATCGCTCAAAGAGGTAAGCAAAGCGCATCATCGACCTTCAGGGTGCGGTAGAATCACGCACTGCCGCGCTTGACCGGAATTGGTTTTCCCGACTCATCAACCGCGACCAACGTAAACACGCCGTGCGTGACCCGTAGTTCTTCGCCGCTCATGTAACGCGTCACCCAAACCTCGACCGGGATGGTCATTGAGGTCCGTCCGATTTTTTCCACGTGTGCATAACATCTGACGGTGTCCCCTACTCTCACGGGCTGCAGGAACGACATTCCTTCCATCGCGGCCGTGACTACGCGCGCTTGTGCCGTCTTCGCCGCGAGAATTCCGCTGCCCAGGTCCATCTGTGAGGTCACCCACCCGCCGAAAATGTCGCCATTCGGATTTGTGTCCTGAGGCATGGCGATGGTTTGAATCACTAGCTCGCCTTTTGGTTTGTCGGACATGAAGCCAATTTAGCCCGTCATTCCGAGCGAAGTCGAGGAATCCCCATGAGCGGCGTATCGTTGTGCCATGGGATCCTTCCTCCGCTCCCGCTTCGCTAAGGATGACCTCGCAATCTTCCTCTCGTCTTCCTCTTCCTCTCGTCTTCCTCTTTCTCTTCGTCTTCGTCTACTTCTGCTCGCTTGCTCTATGAAGATTCAGAGGAAGCGGAAGAGGAAGATTACAGGATCAGCATGCAATCAC
>JBJMXF010000124.1:0-12430 GCA_045809725.1 Candidatus Udaeobacter sp.
TTAAGCAACCTTCATCCTGCTCATGGGTAGATCACCTCCGCTTCGGGTCTACTACCAGCGACTAAGATCGCCCATTTCGGACTCGCTTTCGCTTCGCCTCCGGCGCAAAACGCCTTAGGCTCGCCACTGATAATAACTCGCAGACTCATTAAGCAAAAGGCACGCCATCACCCAGCACTTTCTAATCCCGTGCTGCGCGCTATACGCTCCTTGAGATGCCCTCTTGCGGCTCCGTATTTCTTAAGCATTCGCTCGCGATTGCGCGTCTTGCTCGTTCAAATACGCTTCATAATAAACTAGCGTCCAGCCTGCATGTTTCGGCATCTCTTGATGCTTCGCGAAACGCTGCCTCAGGTTGCTAGTAAAGCCGTAGTATAACGCTCCAGTTTTCGGATTCTTCATGATATAGACGTAAAACACGTCAGCATTGAATCAGAAAGTGCTGGGCTTTGACACCTTGTAAGCACATCATTTCAGGTACTATTTCACTCCGCTCGCAGCGGTTCTTTTCACCTTTCCCTCGCGGTACTTGTTCACTATCGGTCGCCAATTAGTATTTAGGCTTACGCCGTGGTCGGCGCAGATTCATACGAAGTTTCACGTGCATCGTATTACTCAGGAAATCCCTAGGCGTGCGCGGGTTTTCGATTACGGGCCTGTCACCCTCTATGGAGCGATTTTCCATTCGCTTCATCTAACCGTTGCACTACCACATCGGGCTCCTACAACCCCAGCAGTAAACTGCTGGTTTGGTCTCTTCCGCTTTCGCTCGCCACTACTTACGGAATCGCTTTCGCTTTCTGTTCCTCCGGTTACTGAGATGTTTCACTTCACCGGGTGTCGCGATGTTCCTGCTATGTATTCACAGAAACTCGAGCAGGTGTTACCCTACTCAGGTTATCCCATTCGGAAATCTACGGGTCAAAGCGTGTTTGCCGCTCACCGTAGCTTAACGCAGCTTACCACGTCCTTCATCGCCTATTGGCACCAAGGCATCCATGATGCGCTCTTTGTAGCTTGATCAATCTGTACGGTCTTTCGACCGAGATTCTTTGATAACTGAAACTCTCTGGCTGGAGATCTTAACCTCCAACCTCTTGATTTCAGACTCAGCTCTTAAAGTTGTATTTTCTTACTACCCTGTATGTAGATGTCAAAGAACCAGCCGTTCGTGTACATTCGAGCCGACAAAAAAACTCAATCTTGATCGCCAGGGACCGCGTTTGCCAAAGCAACAGCGATGTAGCGGGACAAAATTGAGCCAATTTGCAGTCCCAAATGTACGCAGAACGTACTCCAAAGTGAAGGAGTCCCGCTTCGCGCGGGACCAGCACATTAGCAGGGACTATATGCGCGTCAACAGCGATTTTTTAGATTGTTTTCAGTCGAGCGATGGGCATTATAACATCTTCCCTCAGCGGCGCTTATCACACAATGAAGCGAATCGCGTCACGGGAGGGCGTTGCGTAGTTTCGTCTTTACGCGGTTTGGTTATATAGTAAACGCGGTTTTCCGGTTCAATGGACCACGAAATTCGCGCGCTTACACGCCAGGATGAACCCATTCTTTGGGAAATGTTGTTTTACGGCTTGTCCTCAGCTCCAAAAGACGAACAGCTTTCGCGGGATGTCGTGCGTCGCCCGGAAATTGCGCGGTACGTGGAAGGCTGGGGCCGTGTCGGCGATACCGGATTTGTCGCGCATGACAAAAAGAATCACGCTTTGCTGGGCGCAGCATGGCTCCGAAGGCCCACGGAGAAATCTGACGCGCCACCAGAGCTCGCGCTGGCAGTAAAACCCGAGCACCGGCGGCATGGGATCGGCACGGCTCTGCTGACGCAATTGGTCCGCGCAAATCCGGATCACGCGACGATCTTAGTCAGTTTCGTGGCTGGTAAACCGGTGTTGCGTCTTTACGAGCGATTTGGATTTAAAGTCCTTGAACAACGGCCCGACGCTGTCGTGATGCATAGAGCGACATAAGATCGGCGCAGGTCCGCTGCCGCCACGGTGTCGTTTGTTAAGGCGCGAAAATCAGAAGCACGAAAACGGCGAAGAGCAGCAAATGAATGCACCCTTGCAAAACGTTGGTTTTGCGACTCGTGAATGTAACCACGCTGACAGCTAGCGTTAAAAGCAGGAGAGGTAGGTTCCCACCCTGTACGCCAAGAGCCACCGGCCTTTTCGTTAGCAATCCAATCATCAGCACTGCTGGAATGGTCAACCCGATGGTCGCCAACACTGACCCGAACAAAATGTTTATTGAACGCTGCAGTTGGTTATGCAGGCTAGCCGCGATGCCGCCCAGTCCTTCCGGAGAGAGAACCAGCGCAGCGATGACGGCGCCGCCAAATGCCTGTGGCATGTGAAATTGCTCAATGCTGTTGTCCAATGGAACGGCGAATTTCTCCGCAAGAACAATAACGGCAGCTAAGTACAAAAGCAGCACCACCGCATGAAAACCGGTGGATCGCACGCGTGCTAAATGATGTGGCGAATGCTTCGTGGTGGTTTCTCTTACATCAACAAAGTACCCGCGGTGTCGCAAGGTCTGGATGAGCAGAAAGACCGCGTAAAGCAATAGCGACACTGACGCGAGAAAAATTTCCTGTTCCGTCGAAAAGCTTGGCCCACTGGTCGAAAGAGTGAAATTTGGCAACACCAGACCGAGCACAGCCAGAGCCATAATTACATTGATGTAGGCGTTGACACCCTGGATGTTGTAATGCTGTTCACGATATCGCAGACCGCCGAGCATCAAAGACAGACCTATAAGGCCGTTGAGCGCGATCATAATCACCGCGAAAATTGCATCGCGTCCAAGTGTCGGATTGTTCGCTCCGTGCAACATCGCTGTGGAAATCATTACCACCTCGATGCTGATTGCTGAGAGGGTGAGAATTAAAGTTCCATAGGGCTCGCCAAGTTTGATAGCCAGACAATCGGCATGTCGCACCACACACATAGCCGACCAAAGGATCACGGCGAAAAGCCACACGAAAACACCGAGTAGAGGTACTGCATGCGTGGTGATTTCATTCAACCGGCTCCCGATTATGAGAAAAACCACGACCGTTCCCACTCCGATGAGCAGTGGAAATTCAGAGCGGACCGCGCTTCCAAATTGCTGCGTGTTTTTCGCCTGTTGAATTGCTTCCGCTTTTCCAGACATGCGCCGGAGCATATCGGGTGGCCATGAGGCGCGCAATCAAGCGCTGCGACTTCGCGGCCCACCGAAAAGAACCTGCCCTGTAAATACGGAATTATTTATCCACCCGCAATTGCACCGATGATCAGGAATGGTTCCGTCCCATTCCGGATCGCGTCAGGCAACGGCGCATCCGGCGATTCATGAGACAAATCTTCGCCGCACGCAAAAAAACGGACCATTGGCCGCCGAACCTGGGTCACATGATCACGCATTGTTCCGCGCAGCATCGGATATTTCGCTTCAAGCGCGTCCAGCAGCGAGCGCTGAGTCAGCGTTCCGTTCAGCTCAAGTGCTACTTCTCCGTCAAGGTGCGCCAGCGTTCGCAAGTTAGGCGGAAGAATAACGCAAATCATGGCAGCGTCTGCGCCTCTACCGATAGCACTGCAGGCAAATCGCGCACGATCGGCTTCCATTTATCCCCTCCGTCCGCCGAGGCGTAGACCTGGCCGCCGGTGGTTCCGAAATAAACGCCGCAAGGTTCGAGCGAATCAATCGACATCGCGTCGCGTAACACGTTTACGTAGCAATTCCGTTGCGGCAGACCTTTCGTTAGGGCTTCCCAGTCATTGCCACCTGTTCGGCTGCGATACACGCGCAATCTGCCGCTAGGCGGGTAATGCTCCGAATCGCTCTTGATCGGCACGACGTAAATTGTTTCGGGCTCATGCGCATGAACGTCGATCGGAAATCCGAAATCGCTCGGTAAATTGCCGCTGACCTCATGCCACGAACCGCCCGCGTCATCGCTGCGCATAACGTCCCAGTGCTTTTGCATGAACAATGTGTTCGGACGCGACGGATGCAGCGCGATCCGATGCACGCAGTGACCGACTTCCGCATTCGGATCCGGGATATACTGCGAGCGCAGTCCGCGGTTGATTGGGTTCCATGTGTTTCCGCCATCGTCAGTGCGAAACGCGCCGGCGGCGGAGATCGCGATGGAAATTCGCTCGGGATTAGTCGGATCGAGAAGAATGGTATGCAAACACATTCCGCCCGCGCCGGGCTGCCATTTTGGTCCCGTATCGTTGCCACGCAAGCCGGCGAGTTCCTGCCACGATTTTCCGCCGTCTTTTGATTGGAATAACGCAGCATCTTCTACACCGGCATAAACGTGATCAGGATCGTGGAGCGACGGTTCCAAATGCCAGACGCGTTTGAACTCCCACGGGTGCTGTGTGCCGTCGTACCACTGGTGCGTCGTGAGCGGCTTCCCCGTCTCAGGCGAAGCATCGTAAACGAACATATTGCTTTCGCCCTTCGGCATGCCTTCCGACGTCATTAACTCTTCCGGCTTTGTGCCGGGCGGATTCCAGGTTTTGCCGCCGTCATCCGAGCGCTGAATGATCTGCCCAAACCATGCGCTCGTCTGAGACGCATAAATCCGGGCCGGATCAACGGCCGATCCTTTCATATGATAAATTTCCCAGCCCGCAAAATGGGGGCCGCTGACTTTCCATCGTTTGCGCGCGCCATCCGAAGTTAGGATGAACGCGCCCTTTCTTGTTCCGACTAAAACGCGAACGCTGCTCATAATGAATTTCAGCCACGAAACACACGAACGCCGCGAATGGAAGCGAAAATTCTAATGTGTTCTGTGGTTACTCGTCTTATCAATCTGTGTTCGCACTCCGTCACCGCTCATAAGCGTCTTGCAGCGTTTCGATATCGATCTTCTTCATTTGAAACATCGCCTGCATCACGCGTCCGGATTTCTCCTCATCGGCGTCATGCAACATATCGACTAAAACCGTCGGGGTGATTTGCCACGAAACACCAAATTTGTCCCTGAGCCAGCCGCACGCGGATTCCTCGCCGCCATCGGCGGTGAATTCCTCCCAAAAATAATCGACTTCTGCCTGGGTGTGGCAATTTATGACAAAGGAGACGGATTCATTGAATTTGAAAAGCGGCCCGCCGTTAAGAGCGACGAACTTCTGACCTTCGATTTCGAATTCGATCGTCAGCACCGAGCCGACTGGACGACCGGTTTTTTCCGCTGCTTCTTCGTTGTAGCGGAAGATTCTGTGGATCTTCGAATTTTTGAAGACCGCTGTGTAAAACTTCACGGCCTCCTCGGCCTGATCATCAAACCACAAGAATGGAGTAATTTTTTGCATCAAAAGTCTGTCGCTTCGATGCGGTCTCTGAGCCAGCGGAATTTGGCGTTTTACGGAAACTCCCTAGAATGCTTCGATGCTGATCGACACCCACGCGCATCTGGACTTTCCGGATTTCGCCACTGATCTCGAGGATGTGCTTCGTCGGGCTGAAGAAGCTGATGTAAGACGCATCGTCACCATCGGCACATCAATACAGAGCAGTCGGCGTGCGATTGAACTCGCGGAAAATTATTCCTCTGTTTACGCGGCGGTGGGCGTGCATCCCAGCCACGCAGAGGAGGCGGAGGACGATGTGATTACACCGTTACGCGAACTGGCGAAGAATCCGCGCGTGGTGGCGATTGGCGAGACCGGCTTTGATTATCACCACTTGGCGAGTGAAAAGGTGGCTAAGGAAGATCAGGTGCAGGTGATGACTGCTCTGCGAAGTGAAACCGATGAAGAAATCGAAGCGCAAATTCGCGACGGCGCTTACAAATCTAAACAGTCGAGTTTGTTTCAGCAGCAACTCGATCTGGCGGTCGAGCTTGGGCTCAACGTCGTGATTCATCAGCGCGATGCGTGGGAGGACACACTTGAGGTTCTGCGCCCTTATGCGGGCAAAGTGCGTGGTGTTTTTCACTGCTTCGGTGGCTCGCTGGAGCAGGCGAATGAGGTTCTCAACCTCGACCACCTCGTTTCGTTTACGGGAATTGTTACTTTTAAAAATGGCCTGGGCGTGCGACAGGTCGCGGCAGAAATTCCGCTCTGGAAATTTATGGTTGAAACCGATTGCCCGTTTCTGGCGCCCGCTCCTTTTCGCGGAAAACGCTGTGAACCTGCGTACACCCGCATCGTAGCCGAAACGGTCGCAACAGCGCGCGGTGTTTCGCTGGAGGAAATTTCTGAAGCAACTACCGAAACCTCGGAGCAGTTCTTCAGGTTTAATCGCGCATGAGAATCGGGAATCGCAGGGCGCCGGCACCAGGCGCGAGGGGAATGCGGCACAAATTAGGTGACGGAACAGTTCGTCCCTGTCCCTGGATCCCAATAGCCATCGCTTTATTCATTGCGTCTTGTGCGGCGCCAGACACGCGCCACCAGATCGTGATCAGCACACGCGATCAAAAGTTGGCGCTCCTTGATCGCGGTAACCTCATGGCCACTTATCCCGTTTCCACCTCCAAGTTCGGCCTTGGCGATTGGCGAGGCAGCAGGTTTACGCCACTTGGCAATTTGCAGATCGCGGAAAAAATTGGCGACAATGCGCCACCCGGGGCGGTGTTTAAAAGTCGGCGACGCACCGGCGAACTCGTGCAGGCCAATTCGCCGGGTCGCGATCCGATCGTGACGCGGATTCTCTGGTTGCGTGGACTGGAACCGCAAAATGCCAATGCGTTTGGAAGGGACATTTACATCCACGGCACACCTGAGGAGTGGAAAATAGGTTCGCCCGCGAGTTATGGGTGCATCCGAATGCGCTCCAGTGACATAATACAATTGTACAACATCGTTGGGGTTGGCGCAGCGGTGACGATCGTGAACGCGCCACTCGTCAGCGCAGTTCCCGGTATGGCTTCGGGCCATTCAATGGGACAGGAAAACACGGCGCCGTTTGTGATGCGGTAGGCCGTTACTGTTGCCAATTTCATTAACACCGCGGCTTCAGCCCGGTGGACAACGCCGCGGTAGCGAATTACCAAACCGTTTAACAGTTTAGTCGGTACCGTAAGCCGTTAAAACGGCTAGGCTCCCAGTTCATTTCGTACACCGGGCTTAAGCCGCGGTGTTAATCGGATGTCGTCACGTTACGGCAATTTACCGAGGTGTTTTCTGACTGTGTTGTGCGAGAGCAAATCCATGTCCGCGTCGACCATGATGCGCACCAGCTCGTCGAATCGCACTTTCGGTTCCCAATCGAGGATCTTCTTCGCCTTCGACGCGTCACCTTGCAGCAGGTCGACCTCGGCGGGGCGTTCGTAACGCGGGTCGTGTTTCACGAATTGCTTCCAATCCAGATCAACATGGGCGAAAGCCGCCTCGACGAACTCGCGCACCGTGTGCGTTTCGCCGGTTGCCAGCACGAAGTCGTCGCCCTCGCCGAGCTGCACAATTCGCCACATCCCTTCGACGTACTCTGGCGCATATCCCCAATCCCGCTTTGCATTGAGGTTGCCGAGGAACAATTCGTTTTGCATGTCTTGCTTAATGGCCGCGACTGCGCGCGAGATTTTGCGGCTAACGAAAGTTTCGCCACGACGCGGGCTTTCATGGTTGAACAAAATACCGTTGCTGGCACAAAGGCCGTAGCTCTCCCGATAGTTAACGGTCGCCCAATATGAAAAGACCTTTGCCACACCGTAGGGACTGCGTGGCCAGAATGGTGTCTTCTCATTTTGCGGTGTTTGCTGGGCCTTGCCGAACATTTCGCTGCTCGACGCCTGATAAAACCGCGAACGCAATCCGGCTTCGCGGATTGCTTCCAGAATGCGAATCGTGCCGACGCCGGTGACGTCGGAAGTGTACTCAGGAATATCGAAGCTCACGCGCACGTGGCTTTGCGCGCCCAGATGATAAATTTCATCCGGCTTCAATTCGTAAAGAAGCTTCACAAGATTCACCGAGTCGCTGAGATCGCCGTAATGCAGAAATAGCCGCACGTCGTTTACGTGTGGATCAGCGTAGAGATGATCAATTCGCGATGTGTTAAACGTGCTGGCGCGTCGAATTATTCCATGGACTTCGTAGCCTTTCTCAAGCAGCAAATCCGCCAAGTAACTTCCATCCTGGCCGGTGATTCCCGTGATCAATGCCTTTTTCATGCGCAGCGTCTCGCTTTAAAACAGAACGTGTGCACGATCAAATCATTGTGGGGCGCTTCTGTGAAGCGCCATTGTAAGACATTGAGGAACGCGTCTGACACAGACGCCCTACAACTCCAGAAAACATCAGCTGTCCGCTGGTGTTACCATAATCCGCGCCAGGACGGCGCGTTGGGCGCCAATGAGCGCGCTGATCCCATTGCGGGCGAGGCCGAGCATTTGATCCAGTTGCGAACCGCTAAACGTTGCTTCTTCTCCCGAGCTTTGGACTTCTACAAGATCGCCGTCTTCTGTTGCGACAAGGTTGAAATCAACTGCAACGACTTTGTCTTCGTCGTAATTCAGATCCACAATGGCCCGGCCATCGAGAATACCGGCGCTCACTGCGGCGACCAACTTTTGCATCGGCGGCGCATCGAGTTTTTTCTCGCGAACGAATTTTCGGCAGGCTATGGCGAGCGCAAGACTCGCTCCGGTGATCGCGGTTGTGCGGGTTCCGCCGTCGGCCTGCAGGACATCGCAATCCACCCAGATCGTCCGTGGTCCGAGTTTTTCCAGATCGATCACCGCGCGCAACGATCGGCCAATCAAACGTTGAATCTCTACGCTGCGACCATCGATGCGGCCTTTTGTGATGTCGCGGGGTTTACGCGGCTGCGTTGAGTACGGCAGCATGGAATACTCCGCGGTAAGCCAGCCACCGGTCACGCCTTGTTCTTTCATCCAGCGTGGCACACCATCTTCAATCGTGACGGAGCAAATCACGCGCGTCTTACCCATGGAGACTAAAACCGAACCGCTCGCATGCGGCGCCACGTTCAACTCGAAATTGATCGGACGAATTTCATCAGGTGCACGGCCGTCATTTCGCTGCATCATTGTAAAATCTAAGTGTAGACCAGACTTTCTGCGATGTACATTTTGTCGAGGGGAAACACACATCGCAATCGCCTTGACGCGTCCAGTGGGTCGTCGTTCTATAAAGCCTTTGCGTGAAAAGTAACACCGAAACGCGGAGACCAGTCTGCATCGCCGGCGCGCACCGTTCAGGAACCTCGATGGTAACCCGACTACTGCACGGGTGCGGACTCTATCTGGGTTCAAAGGATGCTTTGATGCCGCCACAGGCCGATAATCTGGATGGCTTCTGGGAACATCTGGGCTTTGTCGCGTTGAATGATGAATTACTCGAGGCGCTCGGCGGAGCATGGGATCTGCCGCCAAAGCCTAACGAGAATTTATCCGATGAACGCCTCGAGGCGTTGAGTATGAAAGCGCGTCTCCTGATTCACGGCTTTGATTCGGCACAGATCTGGGGCTGGAAGGATCCACGCAACAGTTTGACGTTGCCGTTCTGGGAGGACCTCCTGCCAGATTTGAAAACGCTGATCATCGTACGTAATCCCCTGGAAGTCGCTTACTCCATGCGAAAGCGCAATGGAACGTCGTATGCATTTGGGCTGCGGCTCTGGGAAATCTACAATCGTCGCTTGATCGAAGCGGCAGGCAATCATGAGCGGCTTTTCACTCACTACGATCTGTTCTTCGAAGACGCCGCAAAAGAGTTACATCGGATTGCGAACTTTGTTGGCTTAGCTGATTCGAAAATACCGACCGCGGCAGACTTGGTGGCAACGAAACGACGCCACACGCATTTTACCATTGCCCAACTCGTTGATGCCGGCGTTTCCGCAGAAGTGATCGAGCTTTATCGCGCTTTGATTGCGGAAGCGTCACCGAGGAGAAAGAAGCGATCTGTAGCAAAATCCGGCCGCGGCGCGAAGTCACACGAGATCGACTTACTTCCGGGCGCAGTGAGCCGGGTGGATTCCTTCGTTCCAGACCGCTTCGCGCAGATCGAGCATCTGTACGGCCAACTCCTTGCGCAAACGGAAGCCCGGCACAAAGCGGAAATGGAGAAACTCAGGGGGCATCTTGCCCACACCGAAGAGCTGCACACAGCCCAAGTGCACGAGCTGACGACTCATCTAGCTAAAACCGAAGCCGCTCACAAAGCTCAGGTTAAGGAACTTTCTACCCATCTGGCTAAAACCGAAAAGCATTACAAGGCGCAGATCGAAGAAATCAGCGCTCACCTGGCCAAAACCGAAAAGCAGCACAAGGCGCAGATCGAAGAAATCAGCGCTCATCTGGCGAAAACTGAAGCTGACTACAACAATGAGATCGGGCAATTACGCCAGCGGATCGTGGAGATGAACGAGCTGCTTCACCAAAGAAGTGTAAATCTCGCAGAAGACGAGAAGTACATCGCGGAATTGACGGACCGGTTGCGCAAACAACTGTACAATACGAGACGACTCTCGCGCCTCCTCGATGACGCCGACGCCGCCGCTCGCAAGCTGCGAACTTCTCGTCGGTGGCAGCTGGCCAATCCCGGCGCGACGCTGAAAGCGAAATTGGTCCACAGAAAAGCGCCGGCCGGGTTCGGACACCTTGAAAAGATTGTGGCCGCCTATTCCAAATGGCGCAAGGAGCACCCTGAGATCAAAAAAATCGATGATGAAATCAAAGCCGCTCAAGTGGCACAACTTCCCAGGAGTGGGCAGCCGGAAACTGACGGTCAGTCACGTGCAATCGCGCTGCGCGAAGAAACCGCAGCCGCGCCACTTGGCCCCGTCTTGCCGCTGCGGTCGATCTGTTTTCCTCGGCACGAGGAAGTCGATGTCTCAATCATTATCCCGGTTTTTAACCAGTTCGAATACACGCATCCGTGCCTGGCTTCGTTGCAAGCTGTGCAAGAACAACTTCCTTTCGAGGTAATCGTGGTCGATGACTGTTCGACCGACACCACTCCAGAGGTGATAGCGCAAATACCAGGAGTTGTGTATCTGCGCAATAACAGCAATTCCGGTTTCATCGCTTCGTGTAACAGGGGTGCAAAAACGGCGCGCGGCAAATATCTCGTCTTCCTGAACAACGACACATCGGTAAAGCCTGGTTGGCTAACTGCTTTGCTTGATACTTTCAAAGAGGAGCTGCGAGTGGGCATTGTCGGTTCGAAACTTCTTTATCCAGATGGCCGTTTGCAAGAGGCAGGCGGCATAATCTGGCAGGACGCTTCAGGGTGGAACTATGGCAAGTTTGATGACCCGGGTAAGCCCGAATACAACTACCTGCGCGACGTGGATTATTGCTCAGCGGCAGCGTTGATGGTTCCGAAGGCGCTGTTTGAAAGTGCCGGCGGTTTCGATTCGCGATACGCGCCCGGCTACTACGAAGACACTGACCTGGCGTTTAAGATTCGCCAAGCTGGTTACAGAGTTTTGTACCAACCCCTAAGTGAGGTGATCCACCACGAAGGAGCAACTGGCGGCACCGATATCTCAACCGGCGTGAAAAAGCATCAGGAGATTAACCGTTCAACTTTCGCAGAGGCGTGGAGTGATGAACTGGCTAAGAAACCAGCCAACGGAGATGTCACCTTTCTGGAGCGACCCAGAACGGCGTCGGGCAGGAATATTCTGGTGATCGACCATCATTTGCCGATGCCCGACCGTGACTCGGGGTCGCTACGGATGTTCCAGATCCTTAAAATTCTTCACCGGCTCGGTCATCGCGTGACTTTCCTTCCTGATAATTTGGCAGACATGCCACCTTATACCTCTGAGCTACAGAAGCGCGGGATTCAGGTCGTTCATTACCCATACGTGAAAAGAGTGCGTGATTATCTGCTGTCGCACGGTGCTATGTTCGATGTGGTGGTGCTAAGCCGATGCGATTTCGCGCGCAAGCACGTTGCGGATGTTCGTATGCATGCGCCACAGAGCCGGATCATTTTTGATACCGTTGATTTGCATTACCTGCGCGAACAGCGGGAAGCGCAACTCACTCAAGATCCCGATGTGCACCGGAAAGCACAAGAGAGACAGCAGCTGGAAGATTCCTTAATAAAGAACGCAGACGAAACGTGGGTCGTAAGCCCCATCGAACAGCAAATGCTGCAGGAGAATTGGCCTAACAAGTCTATTCAATTGGTTTCCAACATTGTCGATGTCACTGGGCCAGTCCCGTCGTTTGCACTTCGGCGGGACTGGCTTTTCATCGGCGGCTTTCAGCATAGGCCGAATATCGATGCGGTGCTGTTTTTCGTGGAGGAAATTTACCCGCTCGTTTGCGACCGTCTGCCCGATACAAAATTCTATGTCATCGGTGACAAGGCGCCCCCTGAAATCGTCGCGCTGGCGAGCGACAGCATCGTTGTGGCGGGATTGCAACGGGATGTGCGCTCATTTTTCGACAGCGTGCGGCTCTCTGTGGCTCCTCTGCGCTTTGGGG
>JBJMXF010000125.1:0-5156 GCA_045809725.1 Candidatus Udaeobacter sp.
AGTTATGGCCGCAGAGCGGAAAGATCATCAGCACACGATCGATGCTGCAAGGCGCAACTGGCAGGCGGAAGTCGAGACCGCCCAAACGTACCGCGACCTCGCGGGACGTGAGCGTGACGAAAAACGCAAAGGCATTCTTTTGCGCATGGCCGAAGCAGAAGAGCGTCACGCGCACCGATGGGAAGCAACGCTGAAGGATCTCGGTGCAGAGGTGCCTGTTTACACGGACACAATTGCGCGCCGTCTAAATCGCTGGTGGAACAAAATCGCCGGCGCAGAAATTGCCATTCGCCGTATGGAGGCGACCGAAGAACGGCACGAAGCCGAATTTCACGATCAAGCCGAGCGCGCTTTCGCTGGCAAAAAGGACGTTCAGGAATTTCTGCGAAAAAGTGCGCTCGAAGAGAAAGCTCACGCGCGAGTGCTGAGCACGATGGTACCGCCGGTGAGCCCGCGCACTGCGCTCGATAAGATCCTCAAGCGCGAACGCTGGCACGGACGCGGCGGCAGTTGGGTAGCCGATGCGATCTACGGCGCAAATGATGGGCTTGGCGCAGTATTTGGAATTGTTTCGGGCGTCGCAGGCGCCACCAACAATCAGCAGCATTTCATTTTGATCTCCGGTCTTGCGGGCATGCTCGCTTCTACTCTGTCAATGGGCGCAGGCGCGTATCTGGCCGCAAAAAGTGAAGCGGAAGTGTACGAAGCGGAAATCTCACGCGAACGCGCAGAGGTGGAAGAGAACCCTGAAGAAGAAATCGAAGAAATGTCGCTCTTCTATCAGTTGCAGGGATTCACTCCTGAAGAATCGCAAAAAATGGCGGAGCGCCTCGCGGAACAACCAGAGCAATTCGTGCAGGTGATGGCCCAAAGCGAGCTCGGCTTATCCGAGCATCGATTTCCAAACCACTGGACCGCTGCTTTGTCAGCCGGCATTTCCACGGCAATCGGCGCGTTTGTCCCCATCATTCCATTCTTTTTCTCCGGCGGCTTCGATGCCGTTCTCGCTTCCTTCGGAATCAGTCTCGTTGCGCATTTTGCCGTCGGCGCGTTGAAATCGCTTATCACAATCCGTTCGTGGTGGGCATCAGGCTTGGAGATGACGTGGATTGGCGTCATCGTCGCGGTAGTGACGTACGGCCTCGGGCTCGCGTTTGGAGCTTTGGGTTAATGAACTGACACGACGGATGGAAACTCATGCATGACCTGCTGCTGGATCTTCGTTATGCGCTGCGCGTGCTTTGGAAGTCTCCCGCGTTCACGCTCGTAGCCTTGCTCACTCTAACGCTTGGGATTGGGGCAAATGTCCTCGTCTTCGGAGTCGTGAATGCGATCCTGCTGAAGCCGCTCAATGTGAACGATCCCGAGAATCTTTACCAGCTTCGCAACGGTTCGTGGACCAACTGGAAGTTACTGACTACCTCGTATCCGGCGTTTCAAGATTATCGGCAGCGAAACACCACGTTTAGCGACATCGCTGGGTTTTATGGGTACTGTTCGGCGACACTGCACAGCGGCAACGCGGCGAGAAGTGCCGCGGGCTATGCCGTCACCGGCAACTATTTCGATTTACTCGGAGTGCATCCGCAGCTAGGACGATTGATTCGCGCGGAGGACGACCACGGCCCAAATTCAGCACCGTATATGGTCCTGAGCGATGAACTTTGGCGAGCTGCCTTTAACGCCGACCCACGTGTAGTCGGGACCACAGTCCGGCTTAACAAAGATCCATTCACGATCATCGGCGTGGCACCGGCGCGCTTTCACGGCACGGAACAATTCGTCTGGCCAGATTACTACATACCGATCGTGAACTATTTCGACTCGGGTTATCTGCAGAATCGAACCGGCAGACCACTGACTGTGCTCGGCCGGTTGAAGCCCGGCGCGACGCGCCAACAGGCAGCAGAAAATCTGAGCGTGATCGCGATCCAGCTGGCGAGGGAGTACCCACGAACAGATACAGGATTGCCGCTGCGGTTAGTCCGTCCAGGACTGTATGCCGATACCGGTGATGTCATTCGCGGTTCGCTTTATTCCATGGCTATGCTGACTCTGCTGGTGCTGGCGGCGGCGTGCGCGAATCTCGCCACGCTGTTTGCAGCGCGGGCATCGGATCGCAGCCGGGAACTCGCGGTCCGTGTCGCGGTTGGAGCAAGCCGGTGGCGATTGGTACGCCAACTGTTAACCGAGGCAATGGTTTTGGCGGTGTTCGGTGGCGCAGCGGGTCTGCTGTTTGCAGGTGTGCTTCTGCGCGTCCTGAACCAGGATTCATTGCCAAGCTTCATGGGAGATACGCCCTATAGTCATGTGGCAGTGAGTGTCGACGCATCGGTTTACCTAACGAGTCTAATCCTGACCCTGATTAGTGGGCTGCTGTTCGGGTTGATTCCGGCCAGAAACGCCTGGCAGAGCGATCCGTTCCAGGCGATGAAAAGCGGAACCGTGGATGCAACGCCGCTGCGCCGGTTTGTTCTACGCGACCTCTTGTTAGGCGCACAAATTGTAATCTGCACGCTGTTGGTAACGGCGTCCCTGGTTTCGGTGCGCGCCATGGTGCGTGTCCTGCACACCTCGCTTGGTTTCCAGCCGCACGGGGCCTTGCTGGCTGAGATCGACCTGAGCGAGGTGGAACAGGCAGGCGACGCTCCGCTGGAGAAAAAGAAAGCGATGGTTGACGCCCTGCGCGATATCAGCGGTGTGACAGCGGTGGGAACGCTGAGCAAAGCGCCATTTACCGGCGGGCTGCGCGGCATCCCGGTTTTCCGGCCAGGAACAACAGAGTTCACGCTCAACAATTCCGTGCTGGCGTCGTTGGCATTGACGATCTCGCCGGGCTATCTCGAGGCTGCGCGCACTCAATTAAAGGCGGGGCGGGATTTCTCATGGCATGACACCAACGAGACGCCACGCGTGGGGATCGTGAACGAAACTTTCGCGCGCAACATGTGGGGCAATGCGCCCGCGATTGGACAACACTTTATTTTTCTGGACCACTTGAGAGAAGTGGTCGGCGTGGCCGAGGACGGCAAATACCTCGAGGTACAAGAGTCGCCCCAGCCCGTGGTCTATCTGCCGCTGTCGCAAAACGAGCAGGCCAACACAGTTTTTGTCGTGCGGTCTAAGCAGCCCGCGAAGGAGATGGTGCCGGCGATCGGATATGCGCTGAAGACTGTTGAGCCGAACGCGCCTGTGACAGTGCAAAGTTGGTGGGACGCCTTAGCGGCGCCGCTATTCCCAGCCCGCGCTGCAACGATCGCGTTGGGCGTTATGGGCGGGCTGGCGTCAGTGCTGGCAATAACAGGCATCTTCGGCATGGCCATGTACAACGTCAGCCGTCGAATGAAGGAACTCGGCATACGCGTAGCATTGGGCGCGCGCACGAGACATGTGATGAGCGCGGCAGTGGGTCGGCCAATCATGCTGCTTGGCGTGGGATCTATTTTGGGACTTCTCCTTAGCAGCCTTGCTGGCCGGCTTTTCGAGCAGATCGTGTATCAGGCGAATCCGCGAGATCCCGTGGTCGTGGTCGGCGCAACGTTAACGATGGCGCTACTCGGCATTGCAGCATCCGCTATTCCAGCGCTACGAGCGATGGCCATCGATCCATCCAAACTCCTGCGGGAAGAGTGAGGGCAGGTGCAGATCAGTGCGCCGACGGCAATTTGCGTTGGTAGATTGATCGGAGATGACTTGGATTGGCATCATCGTTGCTGTAGTGATTTGTGATCTCGGTCTCGCCCTTGGAGCCCTGGGTTACTAACGAATTTTACATGGCTCGGATTCTTCTTGCGGATGATCAACGCGACGTGCTCGAAGCACTACGCATTTTGCTGAAGAGCGAAGGTTACCAGACGGAAGGCGTTACTTCGCTGGCCGGCATCTTTCACGCTTTGGAAAAGAAGGAGTATTCGCTGTTGCTGATGGATTTGAATTACACGCGAGACACCACGTCGGGCCAGGAAGGTCTCTCAGCCATTTCAAAAATTCAGGAAATCGACTCGACGCTGCCGATCGTGGTGATGACGGCCTGGGCGACCATTGAACTCGCCGTCGAGGCAATGAAACGCGGCGCGCGCGATTTCGTCACCAAGCCCTGGGACAACCAGCGATTGGTAACAATCGTCAAGACGCAGATGGAGCTGGCCGCCGCGCTTCGTCGAGAGCGGAAACTTGAAGCGGAAAATGAAATGCTGCGCGGCACCATGCCGGATTTGATCGCGCAATCGCCCACAATGCGGCCTGTCGTCGAAATGATTTCTCGCGTCGCGCCGTCAGATGCAAACGTGCTGATCACCGGAGAAAACGGCACGGGGAAAAGTTTGATTGCCCAGGCGATTCACGCTCTGTCGCCGCGCGCGACGCGAACCATGATCACTGTCAATATGGGCGGCCTGTCCGAGACACTATTCGAGAGCGAATTGTTCGGACACGTCAAAGGCGCGTTTACTGATGCAAAAACGGATCGGGCAGGACGCTTCGAACTCGCCGATGAAAGCACGCTGTTCATGGATGAGATCGCGAATATCCCGCTTGCTCAACAGGCAAAACTTTTGCGGGTTATCGAGACCGGTGATTTCGAGCGTGTCGGCTCATCAAAGACGCTCCATGCGAACGTGCGAATCATCTCCGCTACAAATGCAAATCTGGAGAATGAGATCGCAGCTGGTCGTTTTCGCCAGGACCTGCTGTTTCGGCTGAATACGATTCAGATCGAATTGCCGCCGCTGCGCGATCGACGCGAGGACATCATGCCGCTGGCGAACAGCTTTCTTCGGCAACATGCAGAGCGTTATCGCAAACAGGTTGGCAGTTTCGATGAAAATGCGCGCGACCGTTTGCTACAGCATCGTTTTCCGGGAAACATCCGGGAACTCGACCACGTCGTTGAGCGCGCGGTGCTGATGACGAAAGACCGCCAGGTCCACGCAGCCGATCTTGGCCTAACGACTGGCGGCTCCGAATCGCGCAACGTTGAGGAGATGAGTCTCGAAGAGGTCGAGGCATTTCTGATCAAAAAAGCGTTGGCTCGCAATGACGGTAACGCGCGCAAGGCAGCAGAGGCACTCGGCCTGAGCAGAAGCGCGTTCTATCGGCGCCTGCAACAATATGGTCTTTGAGAATTTCCGATTTCCGATTTGGGATTGCCGATTGGC
>JBJMXF010000126.1:0-16394 GCA_045809725.1 Candidatus Udaeobacter sp.
AGGACGCATCGCGGTCCCAAAAGCTTCGTTCAAATCGGCTCGAAGCGCTGTTCCATTTCGCGAAGCTTTGGAGTGCGCACCCGTCCTCGCGTCGCTTTTATTTGCCCTGGGATTGTCGCAACTGACTTTTGGCCGCATCGATCTCACGCTGCGTTTGCTGGCAAAGGAGAATGCCCCGGAGCTTATCGCCTTGATAAAATCGGGCGATGAACTTTTTCTTCGAGTACGTTCCATCAAGGTTTACGCGCGTGGGCGGCAGCGTGAAATCACCCACGAAATCCATTCGCAGATCGAACATCTCCGTCCAAAAGTATGGGACCTGTTCGTAACGAATGCGCTTCTTGCCAGTCATGTTAGCCCCTGCAACCAGACCTTGTTCTCGCGCGTTTTCCCAGTGCGTCTGGCGCCGCATGCCGCCCATGATTCTGTCCGGATAAAAGGCGAGATCGCCGATGGCGTAAATTCCTTTTTCCTCGGTCTCGAGATATTCGGTGACCGGCGATCCGTGTGGCCCGGCTAACGGAGTATTGCGCACAAGATCGAGATTCGGTTCTGCGCCGCATGCAACGACGGCAAGGCCAACCGGGAAACGGTTACCGCTCTTGGTTTGAATGTTGCGCAGAACGGTTTTGCCTTCGAAGCCATTGAGCGCTTCTCCCATTGAGAGCACGACGCCGTGTTTTGCAAAGTAATCAGTTAACCACGCGCCGGTTTCATGATCGACGTAGCGGTTCAACAGGTAACCGTCGCGATGCATTAAGCCCACCTTCATTTTCATCATCCGCAGGCTTGCTGCCGCTTCGCATGCCAGCAAGCCACCTCCGACGACCATGATTGTTTTCTCCAAGTTGGCCATTTCGCGCAATGCGAGCGCGTCACGAATCGTTCGCAAATAAATGACGTTACCGAGATTTGTCCCTGCCATGGCCGGGCGTCCGGGCCGGCTGCCCATCGCCAGACATGCCTTTGTAAATTCGATGCTTTCGCCATTGGCCAGCACCGCCAGGCGCCGCTCGATGTTAAATTGCGTCACTACCGTGCCGAAGCGTGCCTCGATTTTGTGGGCGTCGAACCAGCGCTCATCGAACTCCTGGAGTTTTTTGAGATTTGATTCCTTTTCTCGCAAAAAGCTCTTTGAAATGATCCAGCGCTTGTAAGGCGCGAATGGTTCGGCGCCGACCAGCGTGACGGAGCCGCGCTTGTCGTATTTGCGAATCCCTTCGCATGCACTCGCTCCTCCAATGCCCGCACCAACCACCAGATAATCGCGCCGAATCATATATCAGACATGACCATAATTTCAGCGGAGGTGGGCCGACAAGCGAAATCGTGCGAGCATCAATGATTTAACGCGGTGAAGCCATTCCTTCTTGCTTTGTCGCGCTTTCCTTAGGCACACTGAGGTCGCCATGAACGAATCCACTACTCAGCTCAAGGATACGACAGCGAATCCGGCGCCCCTGGGGCTGCTCGGCTTCGGCATGACCACTGTGTTGCTAAACCTCCACAATGCGGGGTTCTACGAAATCAATAGCATGATTCTGGCAATGGGGATGTGCTATGGGGGCGCGGCGCAAATTGTGGCCGGAATTATGGAATGGCGGAAAGGCAACACTTTCGCGACGACAGCTTTTCTTTCGTACGGCTTGTTCTGGTTCTCGCTCGTCGCGTTGATTATTCTGCCGAAGTTAGGATGGGCCACGGCCTCCAACGAGACTGCCATGGCGGCTTATCTTTTCATGTGGGGCCTGTTCACCGCAGTGATGTTCATCGGCACCTTCCGCTTGCATGTCGCGGGGCAAGTCGTTTTCGGTTCGCTGACCATTCTTTTCTTTCTCCTGGCGATTGGCGATTTTGTTCACGCGGGTCCTGGTTTCAAACAGTTCACCGGCTATGAAGGCATTTTTTGCGGATTTTCTGCGATATACGCCGGCTTGGCGCAGGTGCTCAACGAAGTCTACGGCAAAGTCATTCTGCCGCTCGGTCCGGTGATGAAGTAATTGGAGGGCGTCTGTGTCAGACGCCGACACTGGCTCGGCGTTTCGCAGAAACGCCCTACAATGTTTGGCGAATCAATTGCTGTTTTTCAGCAAAGTCGCCGCGAGTTTAAGCGCTGAGTCGCTCTTGCCGCCGAGCATTCGCGCGATTTCTTCCTGGCGTGGTTTACCCGCGACTTGATGGAGATTCGAAAACGTGCGGCCGCGCGTCACGTCTTTCGTCACGACAAAATGCGACGAAGCGGTTGCGGCGACTTGCGGCAGATGTGTGATGCAAATCACCTGATGATCGCGTCCCAACGTTTGCATCTTGGCACCAACTGCGTGCGCGATTTCGCCGCCGACATTCGTGTCGATCTCGTCGAATACGAGCAACGGAATTGCGTCGTGCGCAGCCAGCGCGGATTTGATCGCCAGCATCACTCGTGAAATTTCGCCGCTCGATGCGATCGCGCGAAGCGGTTTCAACGGTTCGCCTGGATTTGGTGAGAACAGCAAATCTACGGAATCAAATCCGGTCGGGCGCGGCTCTTCGAAAGCGGTTAGTTTTGCTTCGAATTCCGATTGGCGGAACCCAAGGTCGCGCAAGTTTCGCCGAATGTTCTCGGAAAGTTTCGGCGCAACCTTCAAGCGCGATTTGCGCAGCGCTTCACCCGCGCGGTTCATTTGCGTCCGAACATCTTCGATGTCTTTCGAGAGTCGCTCCAACTCTTCGTCTCGCCGTTCAATCTTCCGCATCCGTTCAGCCGCGCGTTCACCGAACGCGATCACGTCGGCAATTGAACCCCCGTATTTGCGCTTCAACGTTTCAAACAACGAAACGCGTTGTTCAACTGCGGCGAGTTGTTCCGGATCCAGGTCGAATTTCTCGGCGTAAGCCGAGAGAGTCCGAGCAATTTCGGAAAGCTCCACCACGGCAGCAGCATGCGCTGATGAGAATTGTGTGATCGAGCTGTCGATTTTTTCCAATTCTCGAAGCAGCCGTTGCGTTTCGGCGAGCTGGGCGAGAACGGAATTGTCTGCCTCGGAAAGTCTGTTCGCGATCCCGCTGGCAAGCTCGATCAGTCGTTTACTGTTGCTGGCGAGCTTGTAGCGGTTCTCAATTTCTTCTTCTTCGCCGGCGATGAGATTCCCTGATGTGATCTCGGCGATTTGGTGTCGAAGCAAATCCAGCTCTTGTTCCCGCGCGGTTTCCGCCGTGTTAAGCGCTGCATGTTCTGCGAGCAACGTCTGCAATTGCCGATAAAGGGTTCGATATTCCTCGAGCTGTTGTTGGGCCCGCGCGAACGAATCGAGCAAGCTCAATTGCCTCTCAACGGAGAGCAACGACTGATGATCGTGAGGACCGTGAAGATCTACGAGTTCGTCCCCAAGAGTTTTCAACACCGACAACGTCGTTGGAGACCCGTTGATGAATTGGCGATTAGTTCCGGTCGAGGAGAGAGTTCGCTTCAGGATCAAATCGTCTTCGCATGGCTCTATGCCCGCTTCAGTCAGCTTCGGATTGAGCTTTTGCAATTCCGCGCCGCTAAAGACGGCTTCGACGGTACAAACGTCAGCACCAGTGCGAATCAGCGACTTGTCGGCGCGCTCACCCAGCAAAAGTTGCAGCGCGCCAATGATGATTGATTTCCCCGCGCCTGTTTCTCCCGTGACCGCGACAAACCCCGGCTCGATCTGCCACTCGAGTTCTTCCACGAGCGCGAGGTTTCTAATTCGCAACAGATTGAGAACGGTGGACATCAAGAGCTATCAAGCTCACGCGTAATCCGTGGGTACAAATCACCGAGTGATTCCGCGTTCGCTCTTTTCGATGAATTGGATGAGCTCGGTGGTTTCTTCTGTCTGGGGCAGTTCTTTCTGCATGGCTTCGATAGCCTGGCGTCGATTGTATTTTGAGCGGTAAATCAAACGGAACGCTTCTTTGATCAGCTTAACGCTTTCAGGCGGGTAATTTTTCCGTTCCAAACCAATAAGATTTACGCCGCGAATCTCCGCCGGATTGCCGTCCGCGATCATGAACGGTGGAACGTCCTGGACGATTTTCGAGCAACCACCGGTGATGGCGAATCTTCCGATCCTGCAAAATTGATGAACGGCGGTGAGGCCTCCCATTACCGCATGGTCGCCAATCTGAACATGTCCGGCCAAGGTACCGTTATTGGAAAAAACGACGTGATCTCCAACAGTGCAGTCGTGTCCGATATGACTGTATGCCAGAAAGTTTCCGGAGTTACCTACGCGCGTCTTGCCTTCGCTGGTTGTGCTGCGATTCACGGTGACGAATTCGCGAAACGTGTTTTCATTACCGATTTCTAGATACGTCGGTTCGCCGCGATACTTCAAATCTTGTGTTTGCTGACCAATCGAGCAGTAGGCGTAAAATTTATTCTTCGCCCCAGCCTTCATCGGTCCGCAAAGCGTGACGTGATGTTGCAGCCAACAATTTGGACCGAGCACGACGTCAGGACCAATGACACAGTACGGACCGACGTTTGTGCCCACGCCGATTTCTGCTCCGGGATCAATAATCGCCGTCGGATGGACCTGCACCTCAGACATAATGACGAATGACCGATGACGAATGACGAATCAATGAAGAAACTCGAAGCTGGAATGCCAGAGGCGAGAAATTTTTGTCATTGGCCATTCGAAATTTCTTCGTCGTTTGTCACTCGCGCTTCGGCATTCCTCTCATTTATCGAGGAACGTGAACATCAACTCACCTTCGGAGACGACTGCGTCGTTCACTACGCAGTAGCACTTGGTTTTCGCCATTCGGTTGCCACGCGCTCTCGTCAGCTCGGCGTGAATGAAAATTGTGTCTCCTGGGAAAACCGGCTTGCGAAATTTCACCTCGTCCGCGCTCATGAAATAGCCCACACGACTCGAAGTTTTCGTCAATTTGAACAAAAGAATACTGGCCGTCTGCGCCATCGCTTCTACTTGCATTACTCCAGGCATGACTGGATGCCCGGGAAAATGCCCCTGAAAAAACGGCTCGTTAATCGTGATGGATTTTATCGCCGTAATTTTGTTGTCGCCCTCGAAGCCGATGACGCGGTCAACCATCAAAAAAGGATAACGATGCGGAAGGATCTTCATCACTTCGCTGGTGTCTAGACCAGAATCGCCGATTGGGATTGCACGCGGCGCGCTCATTGCGCTTCTCCGCGTATGCTCCCGATCGAGCGCCCGAGCCAGTTCGGCATTCGCGGAATGCCCGGGCTTCACCGCCACCACGTGACCGCGGATACGGCGACCAACCAGCGCCAGATCGCCGATAATATCGAGGATTTTGTGCCGTACGAACTCGTCTGAGAAACGCAATGGCTCCTTGCTTAAAACCGCGTCGCCCCGCACCACAATCGCATTTTCGAGGCTGCCGCCCTTGATCAGATTTTTATCCATGAGCGGCTCAACATCCTCGTAGTAAACAAATGTCCGCGCCGGGGCGATCTCACGCTCGAAAGCCGCTGGTGTAACTTCCATCGACAAGAACTGCGTGAACCTGTTGTCAGGTCCGGCTTGCGTGCACGAGATGCGAAACTTGTCGTCGGGCAGTAAAACGAGCAGCGCACCCGTTTTCGTTTCCACGTGCATCGGTTCGCGCACGTCGAAAAATTTGCGCGGCTCCTCCTGGGCTGTTACGCCGGCTTTCTTTATGAGATCGACATACGGTTGCGCGCTTCCGTCTCCTATTGGCGGCTCGTTAGCGTCCATTTCCACAATGGCGTTGTCTACGCCCATTGCCGAGAGCGCGGCCAATACATGCTCGACTGTGTGAACTCGCACCGAACCTTCGCCGATGGTCGTGGAGCGCTCGACAGTCTTGAGGTTCTCGATTTTCGCGTCAATCGTTGGTTCATCCTGCAAATCCCTGCGCTTGAATTTAATTCCATGATCCACCGGCGCGGGATGCAGTTTAAGGGTAGCCTTTTCGCCCGTGTGCAAAGCGGTTCCAGTGAAACCGGCGATTTTGCCAAGTGTCTGCTGAAACTCAGGGGTAGCCATAGCGGGCTTAAATAGCAGAGATTTTGCGTGGTGACCAGCGGTGTCTGGAAACGCATGCGGACATGCAGGTCTCATTAACACCCTGCTTCAGTTGGGTGATATAGGCCCACCGCAAACCTCTGAACCGCTTTAGCGGCTGTCGTGCAGTTTGGGAAAGCCAAAGCGGTTCGAATTGTCGGGATCGGAAACACCTCGCTCGAGCGAGGTGTTGATAAGATCATTCATTTCAATTCAAACTCGCCGCAGTCGAAGCCCATCATCTGGTCAACATTTGAGACCCGAAATTGATGCACGCTCGTACCATCGTCCTGCCAAATGCTAACGGCGTTCTCACCTTTGGCTGCAATGCCTGCTCGCGTCACGTTCGGTAACTCACTGATTTTGAACAGCGGCAAACCGTCGCTGGTTTTCAGATAAGTTGCCTCGCTGTTAAACCCGATACCGAGTTCGACAATAGGCCTTTTATCTTTGCGCAAAGGATTACGGATGAGTCGGACTTTTACCACGTCCGGTTCGGTTTCCATTGACGGCGGCGAAGTCGCGCCCACATCTTCGCGTTTTAACGAACCGACCACGTAACCGCGCGCATGATACCGTCCAGAAGGTGAATCCTGATTTCCGTCATCCTTTCCATCCCACCGTGTCACGAGCGCATCAGGTCCGATCGTGAAATCGTTCAGTTGCGCGTTCTGATGCAGGACGCGCACCAATTTGCCGGCTTGATCGTAAATCCCAAGGCTGATCGTGCCCTCCATTGGTGGAGGAATGAAACTGATCCGAACGCTCCTGGCAGAGGAGGGTGAAGGCGTTTGTTCAGGCGTTGCCGACGGCAGCACAGATTGGTCTGGCGAAGTCGAAGGAGAAGGAGATTCGACCGGAATCGGGGAAGGAGCGGGACTAGGCGATTCCTGTGCTGCAGTGATTGCGACACAAGCAACGCAAAATGCCAAAGTGAGAATCTGCAAACGGCGCTCGGCGATCCGCGACTTAAGCATAATATCGCCAGTTCACGTTCGGAAAAATGTTGTCCCGCCATTCGCAGCCGCGCAGAAATTCTTCATCAAGATCATTTGTGACAAACTGATCGTGCAGACGGTTGAACCGAGCAAGGTGATCGATCGTGCGTTGAGTGGCGTATTCCCGCGCAGTGCCGGTTTTCATTAGAAACGCCCAGTCACTTGATTGCGCTAGCAAAAGCTCGCGGGCGAGTTGTTTAAGTGTCCGATCGCAAGTGTCCGTGATGTTTGCGTCGCCTGCCGTATATTTTCCCGCGACTTCACACATCCGCAGTGCTGCCGTGTTGAGTTGCGGATAAATCCAGGCGTTACCCGGGTCGAGCCACATAGCGAGATGGCCGTTCTCGCCCCAGGTGGAAGGAGCGGGTTCAACGATCTGCTGCGTCGGATGCGCGGCCAAATATTTACTCGGCGTCGTGAGGTTAAAATCCTGCTCGATTGCTGCGCGGCGGATGAATTGGTCCAGGAAAATTGGTCCTTCGAACCACCAATGCCCAAACAATTCCGCGTCGAACGGAGCGACAATGATCGGGTCGAAACCCTCTTCGCGGATTTCGGCAATCTGCTGATGGATCTGTTTTACAAAGTGAACTGCATGTTGTGCAGCGGCATTTTTCGCGGCCCTTCGATCATACAGGTGTTTCTCATCGCCACGTCCAGTGATGCGATGATATTTTACGCCGGAAAATTTTCTGGTTCCCCGCGCGATTGGTCCCAAATGTTCCATGGGCAAATCGAATCCAATGTCGCGGTAAAAATCGCGATAAGCTGGATCGCCCGGATAGCCTTCGTGAGCACTCCACACCTGGCGGCTGGCTTCGGGATCGCGCGCGAAGCCGGCTGGGCCCGCTGGTGTATAACAGGGAGCGTAAATGGAGCGGCATGGGCGCGGCGTTCCAAAGAGCAATCCGTGCGCGTCGACAACGAACCAGCGAAGATTCGCTTCCTGTAGCATCAGTTCCAAGCCGCGAGCGTAACCACATTCGGGTAACCAGAATCCGGCGGGTTCTCCGTCGAAAAGTCCAACATACACATCACGTCCCATCAAAAGCTGCGCACGCGCTGCGCGAGACGATTGCTGCTGAAGGATCGGCAGCAAGCCATGTGTTGCCGCGCTGGCGATGATTTCGAGCGCGCCGGTTTGTCGCAGCTCACGAAAGACCGCGAGCAGATCGCGTTTCCATTCATCCACGAAGTAGCGGCGAGTTTCTGAAAACAGATCAAGGTAAAATTCAGCCAGCTCGCAGAGTTGCGGATCTTTGCGATTTCGTTTTTGCTCGCGAGCGGCAAGATCGGTCAAGAGATCCAGGTGTCGGACGTAACGATCGCACAGCAGTTGGTCCTGAAGCATTGCGCAGAGCGTCGGCGTAATCGACATCGTGAGTTTAAACGGCACGAAATCATTGACGAGCCGTTGCATCATGCGCAGCAACGGAATGTACGTTTCGGTGATTGCCTCAAACAACCACTCTTCCTCCAGGAAATGCTCGTGCTCCGGATGACGAACGAAAGGAAGATGGGCGTGTAGAATCAGGGCGAAGTGGCCTGGCATTGCGGAACACTAAAAGAGCGGCAAATGACAGGGCAAGGTGGATCGGCTTCTCCGAAGACGATGTCAATTTTGGCGCCGAAGGCGCAGTTATTTTCGCAACGCGTTAAAGACAACGCGTTCCACCTAGAGCGTCCGACAAAAGTCCTGGAACCGGTCCAGACCTTTTTTGATGACGTCAAGGCTGGTCGCGTAACTGAATCGAACCGTTCGATCGTCGCCAAAGGCAGCACCGGGTACTACAGCGACATTGGCTTTGCTCAGCAAACGGTCGGCAAAATTCTGGGAGGTGAGTCCCAGCTGGCTGATGTTTACCAAAATATAAAATGCACCCTGTGGTTTCACGGCAGTGATATTCGAGATCTTCGAAAGACGGTCGAACATATAATTACGACGCATATCGAATTCCTCGCGCATATCGGAGAGCGGTTGTTGATCGCCTTTGAGGGCGGCAAGCGCGCCGTATTGCGAAAAGGATGAAGGATTCGAACTAGTATGGCTCTGGATTGAATCGACGGCTCTGACGATCGCATCAGGCGCGGCGAGATAACCGAGTCGCCAGCCTGTCATCGCGTAAGATTTGCTAAATCCGTTCACGGTGATTGTGAGATCGTACGCTTCTTTCGACAGGGAGGCGATGCTCACGTGTTGTGCATCGTCGTAAACGAGCTTTTCGTAAATCTCGTCAGACAACACATAAATGTCTTCTTCCGCGGCGACGTTGACGATGGCCTCCAATTCTTCGCGCGTATAAACAGACCCCGTGGGATTGCCCGGGCTGTTCATGATCAACATTTTCGTGCGAGGCGTCATCGCATTTTCGAAGTCTTCGGGACGCATTTTCCATCCGTTGCGCTCGCTGGTGGGCACGATTACGGGCTCGGCGCCGACTAACCGCACCATGTCGGGGTAGCTGACCCAATACGGCGCCGGGATTACGACTTCATCGCCGGGCTGACAAGTGGCGAGGATTGCATTGTAACATGCGTGTTTCGCGCCATTACTAACCACGATCTGACCGGCGCGATAATTCAATCCATTGTCCGCTGCAAATTTGTCCGAGATCGCCTGGCGCAATTCGGGAATCCCAGCGTTTGGCGTATATTTCGTGAAACCCGCTTCCAACGCCTCGATTGCAGCCCGTTTTATGTGCTCTGGTGTATCGAAATCGGGCTCGCCTGCGCCGAAGCCGCAGACGTCGATGCCTTCGGCTTTCATGGCTTTCGCCTTGCTATCGATTGACAGAGTCAACGACGGAGTCAGTTGAGCGGCGCGTTCAGAAATTTCCATGGCAATGATGTCCAAAATGGGAGCGCATACTATTGGCGACGGTAGAAGTTTTCAATCAGAGGTTTGAAATTATTTTCTTCGACTCGAATGATCGCCATTTCGCGTTTCGCGTTCTCTACGGAGTCGGATGCATGCGCAGCGTTAACCATGATCGTTTGCCCAAACTCCTTTCGTATTGACCCCGGCGGCGCTTTTGCCGGATCAGTGGGCCCGAGCACCTCGCGAATTTTGCGCACGGCGTCCACGCCCTGGTAAACGATGGCAATCGATTTCTCCGTTCCAGGCGCGTCGCGTTCGTCTTGATGACATTCGCTGGGCTTTTTGCCGGCCATGAACTCAACAATGCTTTCCCAGTTTTCGCGGCCGCTTTTCGGACCGAGCTTTTTCTCAAGGACCGGCAGCACGGGCCCGTAAAACTCCTCTGCCTGCGCGACGCTCATTTGGTGAACTTTGAAGCCGACGATCGAGAGGCCGGTGCGTGAAAATACTTCGATCACGCCGCCTGGACGCAAATTCGGGAAGCGGAAATTGTCCGGCTTAATGAGCACAAGGGTTTTTTCGATTTGCGTACCGGGCGGCGACGGCACGGCACGATCTACAATCCCACCATCCGAATCAGAAAACTCCGCCCACAGTTTTAAATCGCGCTCGACTGCGCCCGGTTCGAATTCAGTGACCACTCCCGGTTCGAAGTAAACAACATTGTCTGAATCATCGGTGATGTAATCACCGTAAGTGTCACGTATCGTTTCGCCGCTGGTGCGCTCGTGCACGATGTGACCCACGACGTGATGAATCTTTTCCGCAGCGTCCGGTCCGCGGAAGATTAGAAACAAAACACGCGCATGTTGGCCGTTGTTCTTCCCGGCGAAATTTTTCAGCACGTATTCGCGAATCAATTGCTGGGTGGCGCGATGGCTGGGGTCAGTTTCCGTCACAATCGTGTCGGCGTAGCGCTTGGTTAGCTCGGCGCCCGGAGCGAACATTCGGCCTCCAACCAAATCGAGGCCGGTGCGGGAAATTAAGCGGCCAACGATGCCGCCAGTGCGCGATTTTCGCATCGAATAGGGTGTGACAATGGCATAAGCAAGCTGTTCTGATTGCATCGGTTTTTACTGTAGCGGCGGTCTATCACGGCCGCAAAAATTTGCCGGCTCGACTTTCGGCGCGGCAGAGTGCCGCAAAATTCTTCTGCCCTGTGATGCTGCAGAGTCCGCTGTCCTCAGCGGATCGCAGTGACCGCTAGAGTTCTGCGCTGAGGACAGCGCACGGTACAGCCGCGGCTGCGTGCCAGACAAGCCGTCCATTTCCCGCGACGCTTGATGCTAATCACGTCAAGCTTGTTCCGCTGCAGCGCGCGAACTACATCGCCTTCTTGGCTGCGCAAGATGCCTGAGAGAATTAGCGATCCGCCGCCGCGTAGTTTTGGCACGATTTCGATAAGCAGATCGCTATATAAATTTGCCGTAATCACATCGTTCGTCTGCGTCGGGTTCCACTTGAGCACATCGCCTAATTGAAAAGCAGCGCCGCGAATTTTGTTCAATCGGGCGTTCGATTTAGCCACCGAAATCGCCGCGGGATCGTTGTCGATACCAATGACTTGGCCGGCACCGAAACGTTTTGCCGCTAAAGCAAGAATGCCGCTGCCACTCCCAAGGTCGACGAGCGACCAGCCCGGGTTCCAGCAGCGGGTCAGTTGTTCCAACAAACGAAGCGACATTGCTGTCGTCGCGTGCTCGCCAGTGCCAAAGGCCAACGAAGCCGGGATGATAAGGTGGGATCGGCCTGTGTGCCGCGACGGTCGGGACACCAAGGTCCCTCCTATATTTGAAACAACCAATCGTCTCCCGATTTTGATCGGCTTCGAATCGGCACGCGCAAATCGCTTCAGCCAATTGCGCGGCAAGGCCTCGACGCGGCCGCCAAATTCGTTGAGCAGCGCAGCCGAAGCGCTCTGCCCCCGGCAGACAATTTCCAGTTCCAGACGTTTGCGTCCGGGTTTGCGTATGATCACGAGGTGGCCCCGAGCACGGTCTAGAAGGAGGTCTTGATGTGTTTTAAACCACTGCAGTTCGGCACTTTTGCGCCACAGATACATCGTTGGACTTGTACGTAAGAACCGGGATCTGCCAGCTATCGATTGGAGCTTTGGGCGGCCCGCCTTCGCCAAGGCTCTGGAGCGGGTGACGAGGGTCGAACTCGCGACGTCCTCCTTGGCAAGGAGGTGCTCTACCACTGAGCTACACCCGCAGTTTTGAGACGGACAATAATGTCCAGCCAACCGCGCCACGCAACCGTTTAATTGTCTCCGAAGGCCCAAAATCGTTGAATCCAAATCGGGCGTTCACCGCATCCTATGATCGGACACTCTATGAAAAAACTATTCCTCCTCTGCATGGTCTCGCTCGGGCTGTATGGCACCCTATTTCCTCAATCTCCAACCGGAACTCCGATTGCCAGCCCGACAGCGACGGCAGCAACAGCGGCAACATCAATAGCATCCCCATTGCCGACGGCAGCGGCTAGTGCGACGTCTAGTTCCGTTTCAAACGATCTCGCCGACAGAATTCACCGGAAGTTGGAGAGAAAGCTTGGTCACAAGCACGGCATCATCATCGATGGAGGTGACAAAGATAGCGATGAGGTGGGCGGCAGTAACGATATTCCAACGATGGTGATTCCACTCGTTGCGATTGTTTTCCTGACAATTTTTGGTGCGCCCGTCCTGATCGTGATGCTCATAGGAGTAATCGCGCTTATCGGAAGCCGCATGCGGCAGCGGACGATCCGGATGATGGTCGAGAAAGGTCAGCCTGTTCCCGCGGAACTGCTTGCACCCGAGGTGCGACGGGTCCGCCGGCGCTCGGATGTGCGGCGCGGGGTCGTTTGGACCATGGTGGGCCTCGGTTTGATGATATGGCTGGCAGCCGTCAATGATTGGGAAGGCGGTGCATGGTCATTCGGGCTGATTCCGTTCCTGATCGGGCTCGGTTATTTGATTGTATGGAAACTGGAAAACAAAAAGGACATTCCGCCTCCGCCCCCGGCACCGTAACATTGCGGCTGTGGAGCTCACTGATGCGGACCTGGTTGCGCGAGTTCTTACCGATGACGATCAGCACGCCTTCGGTGAACTCGTGCGGCGGCATCAATCGAGCGTGCGCGGCCTTCTCCGACAACTCACCCGCACAGACATTGCTTTGGCCGATGACCTCGCACAGGAAGCTTTCCTCCGGGCCTACAAAAACATTCGCAGCTTTCGCGGCGAAGCGCGCTTTTCCACATGGCTTTATCGAATCGCCTACAATTGCTTTCGTGAGGACGCGCGCCGTCGCAAAGAACTGGTCGGCGTGGATGAGGAACAATGGCAGGCAGAACAAGATCCGAATACTGTCGACCCCGGTTTGAGACACGATCTTATGCACGCGCTTAGTTTGCTTCCGTTACACGAGCGCACCGCAGTTGTGCTTTGCTGCCAAAACGGTCTGTCGCACGATGAAGCTTCGCGCGTCCTTGAGATTCCGCTAGGCACGGTCAAAACCAACGTTCTGCGCGGCCGCGAGAAACTGAAACGAACACTGGCGGCATGGGGGCCGAATTGATAAAGTGAATCCAATGATCGACGACGAGACGCTGGACCGACAACTGCGTGAAGCAGTGCCCTACATTAACGATGACGGGTTCACCTCGCGGGTTATAGCCATGTTGCCGGTAGGGCGGCGGGAGCCGCAATGGCTGCGTGCAATGATTGTCGTTGGCCTGGCGTTAATCGGAACAGGAATGGCTTACTTCCTTTCCGGTGGCGGCAACTTGCTTCGCCAAGGCATGGTCCAGATCGCCGACTTCCCGATTTGGCTGTTGCTGGTCTTCGCGTTTGGTTGCGGCCTCGTGGTCGGCGCGTTCGCGGTCATCTTCGCGATCCGCAAGACGCCCGAAGTTCGCGATTTGACCCGGCTCGATTTTTAAAGCGCGGAGTCGATTACACGCCCGCCAATTCGCGCGCCTGTTGCACATCGCGTGCGATTTGCTGGACCAGCGCGTCGACGTTTTCGAATTTCTTCTCCGGCCTGAGGTAACGGATGAAGCGCAACTCAATATCCTCGCCGTAAACGTCGCGATCGAAATCGAGGAGGTAAACTTCGAGGATTCGGTCCGATCTTTCGCTGCTGACGGTGGGCCGGTAACCGAGATTCACCACGCCGGGGTAGACAACCCCATCGAGGCTTGCTTCAGCCAAATAAACGCCGTTCGGCGGAAATTCCTCGCTGTGGGCACTCAGGTTTGCGGTCGGAAATCCGATTTTTTTTCCCAAATCGTCGCCATGTACAACTGTTCCCAGGATGGTGTATTCGCGACCAAGCATGCTCGCTGCTTTTTTTAGATCGCCTGCTTCGATAGCCCGACGAATCTTTGTACTGCTTACAATTTCACCTTTAACAGTTACCGGCGGAATTCCCACGACATTGAAATCAAACTCCGCACCGAGTTTTTCGAGCAACTGGAGATTACCGCGCCGATTTCTTCCAAACGACCATTCGTGTCCGACGCAAATTTCACGCAGCGGTTTCGAATGCTGAACCAATTGCTGCACGAAATCTTCAGGTTCGGTGGCGGCAAAATGTTTATCGAACGAAATCATCAGCAGATGTTGCACACCAAGCGCGCGGATCAGAGCGATTTTGTGCGGCGTAGCGGTTAGCAAATGGGGCGCTTTGTCAGGCCGCAGTATTTTTTCCGGGTGCGGATCAAAGGTGACAACCACAGGCGTCCCATTCACCGCCCGAGCGTGCTCCGCAGAAGTGGATATGACTGCCTTATGCCCGAGATGGACTCCGTCGAAGACACCGATGGCCAGAAAAAGCGGGCCTTGCAACCGCGATAATTCGGAGACGGATCGAAGCGTTTCCATCAGGCAAATGACGCATGACGAATGACGAATGACGAAATAATGACGAAGCACGAATAAACAAGACGCGGAATGCGTGAAATCATTCGGGCTTCGATATTCGGATTTCCTTCGACGTTCGACATTCGCATTTCGTCATTCTCATCACGCTCCGCGCATCCGGGAAACTTCAGGGAGAGTCAGCATTCGCGTGAGAATCTCTTGCGGCGTCGCGTTTTTGAGCTCCTCGACAGTGATCGAATTGGCGACGTCAAAGCGGCCGGATTTCGTCCGGCGAAGCGATTTCAAATGCGCTCCGCAACCGAGCACTTCGCCGATGTCGTGGACATAGGTGCGGACATAAAAACCTTTGCTGCACAGCACGGTGAAATCGATTTCGGGCAACGCGATCCGGTCGATTGTGTACCGGTAGACATGCACCAGACGTGGCTCGCGCTCTACCACTTTTCCTTCGCGCGCCAGCTTATACAACGGCACGCCGCCGTGCTTTTTTGCGGAGACCATGGGCGGCAGCTGATAGAAATCGCCGCGGAATTTATCGAACGCGGCGCGAATTTGATTTTCATCCAGCGCAGGCACCGGGCGTTCCTGAATCACCTGGCCTTCACGATCCTGTGTATCGGTCGTTACGCCAAACACGAACGTGCCCACATATTCTTTGTCCTCGCTCATGAGCAAATCCTGAACCTTTGTGCCGCGGCCCACGGTGAGGAGAAGCAGGCCGGTGGCGATCGGATCTAGCGTGCCGCAATGGCCAATCTTTTTGGTTCCAATTTGTCGTCGCGCCAGCGCGACAACGTCGTGCGACGTCATCCCTTCGGCTTTATCGACGAGCAGAACGCCGTCAGGAGATGCAGGCGCGTTTAACGGCTTCACGAGTTTCCTCCAGAACTTTTTCTTCGATTTCCGCCAATGTTCCCTGCACGCGCGCACCGGCAGCGAGCGTGTGACCGCCGCCGCCAAACTTCTGGCAAATCCCGCATACATCGATCCGTTCGTCTTTGGAGCGCATGCTGATGCGCACCTTCCCGTCGGAAAGTTCTTCGAAAAACACAGCGACGATGACGCCTTGAACTGCGCGGAGATGATCGATTAATCCTTCGTTATCTTCGGGAATCACACCAAGTTCTGCCGCATTCTTTAAACTGAGGCCAAACATTGCGATTCGGCCGCACTCGCTAAACCGCATCGTTCGCAACAGCTCGCGTAAAAGTTCGAGCCGGCGGCGAGGATAGTTCTCGTACAGTTGCTGGCTAATTTTGCCGACGTCGAGTTTGCCATCGCGCACCAACTCCGCGGCAATTTCAAACGTGCGCGCGCTAGTTTTAGGATATTGAAACGATCCCGTATCCGTTGAAATGGCAGCGAAAAGATTTTCCGCAATATCGTGGTCGAACGGCAGTCCCTGACTCTCGATGAGTCTGAAAATGATTTCTCCCGTTGCCGGCGCGCTTTGATCGATGATTACCAAATCCCCGTAGCCCGGGTTGCTGACATGATGATCGATGTTGATCCAGATTTTCGCGGACGCGACGGCTGCGAGCGTCGTACCCAACCGGCTTTGAATTGCGGTGTCGAGCGCGATGGCAACATCCACGTGCTCGGCTGTTGTCGGTGGT
>JBJMXF010000127.1:0-4794 GCA_045809725.1 Candidatus Udaeobacter sp.
CATTAGTGCTCTTTGAAATGCTTGCGGCCGCTCGTAACTCCAGGGGCTGGCCAAAAATACTTTCTCGCAACCGCTGGTTTCAACGCAACGTCGTGTCGTTTCTCCGCTCTCAGCTATCACCTTTCACTTCTCAACTCGTTCTTTGTAGCTACAGCTACACTGCTCTTGAGCCGTTTCGGTACGCAAAGGCAAACGGCTGGAAGACGCTGCTTTTTCAGATCGATCCCGGGCCGGAGGAAGAGAGAATTGTGGCAGAAGAAGCGGCGCGCGTCCCTCAGCTGACGGGTGACGGGCACCGCGCGCCACCTGAATATTGGCCTTTCTGGCGGCAGGAATGCGAACTCGCTGATCGCATTGTTGTTAACTCCGAGTGGTCGCGCGAAGGATTGCTTCGCGTAGGAATGCCAGCCGAAAAGATATCAATCATTCCGCTGGCGTACGAAGAACCTGGCGTCGGGCGGCACGGAGAGCCGCGGCTACCGCGCGATTACCCGGATCGCTTTACAGCTGAGCGGCCACTGCGCGTCTTGTTTCTTGGTCTGATTAATCTGCGCAAGGGTGTCGCCAGGCTACTGGAGGCCGCTCGCATATTGCGCGATGAGCCGGTTGAATTTTGGATGGTCGGACCTGTGGAAACCGCGCACGCCCGGACAGTTGGGAATGCGGGTAGGATGAAATGGTTTGGCCGAGTCAGACCGAATCAGGCAACTGAGTTTTACAAAGATGCAGACGTATTCATTCTCCCGACGCTCTCGGACGGATTTGCCATTACGCAGCTGGAAGCGCAGGCGCATGGCTTGCCCGTTATTGCATCGAAAAATTGCGGCAAAGTGGTGGAAGATAGCATCAACGGACGCATTCTTGATGAACCGAGTGCAGGGTGCATCGTAAATGCGATCCGTGAGTGCATCGCGAGTCCGGCCCGAGTGGAAAAGCTTGCGTCCGCGTCAGGTGTGCATGATAAATTCACAATCGAAGCGCTTGCCAACCAACTGCAGCGCGTGGGCGCAACTCTTTAGCGATTCCTCGGGATGATAATTCTTTCAATTTTTACCTCTTTTGAAGCTTTCTTCCAGTCGAGGGCCAGCCAGGAAGTAACTTTCTATCTCGCTGCCGTCGTGCTGGTGGTATTGATGGCAGAAAGCTGCGTTAGACTGCTGAACCGGGATAGCTTTGGCATCACAGTCGGGGTGTACGTAACGGTATTCGCATGGTATTTCGTCGATCCGTTTTTAAACCCGGAGCAGTATGATTACATGCCTTCCTCTTCGTTAGGCCAAAGTTATGGGCAGGTAGTATTGTTTTTAATCGGCTTCCGCGTTTTTACACCCGTTGCAATACGTTGGATTCTGCGCCGGCGCAGTTCGGGAGTTTTCGATATGCCTCTTACTCCTGAGCAGATTTTGACTGCCGCCGCAGCGCTTTGGCTTGTCCTCTTTGTTATCGGCATCGCTCGAATGGGTGGTGATGTGATAGGCGCTGTATTTCCGCTGGATGGCCGCGCTGGACCGACGATGTGGGGGCGTAGCGGAGTGGAGAGTTCGGCGACCGGATTTCTGATCTCTTTCGCAGGTTATGTATTTAACGCCGTAACCGCGTTTCTAGGCGTTCTGGTATTTTTCCAGCGCAGTACTGCCTGGCGGTTGCTCGCAGGCGCGATGTTTGCCATCACCCTGCCGTATTTCTTTTTTGCAGGAGCACGTAGCCATTTTCTTGCGGCGGTGATGCCTTTTATCCTGACATATCTGTTTTATGGGCGCCATCGGCTGATTCTAAAATTGGCCATCCTGGCGATTGCGTTCTTCTGCCTAAATGAGGGTTTCAAGTTTGTGAAGGTATTTCGCCTCGGTGGCTTCAGAGAGGTGCTAGCCAGTAGGAATCCGTATGATCTTTTGGGTGAAGATGGCCGACAAACCGACCTCAACATGATTCAGGAACTTTGCTTCGTGAATCTTTACTTGGATTCAGGCGGTACGTCTCCCGCTTATGGTGCCAGATATTTGAATGAGTTGCTTAACTTTATTCCTCGCTCGATCTGGCCTTCAAAGCCATTGATTGGAATTGACTACGCGAAGTGGCGCGGCTTCGAGAACGTGGACAGTGAGGAAGGGGAGGTCGGTGTAAACACCACCATTTCCTCGGGAATGATCGGCGGCGGCGTCTTGAACTTTGGTCAAATATTTGGTCCGATTACAGCCGGCATACTGATGGCTCTTTGGATTGGTCTGCTCATCCGTTGGTGGGAACAAAGGAAGTCGCTCCTGCGCCTGGTATTGTTCATGCTTGGTGCAGGTCTTACCTTCAACCTCGGCCGCGACATCAGCATGCTGGTGCTGTGGCCCGTGATATTTGGATACTGCTTCGTGCGACTTACTGAGAGTTGGGCTATAAGACGATTTGGACAATCACCCCAAATGATAACTGCTGTTTCCACTAATGCCGGGACGATGCAGCCGGTAGCTGCCCGGCTTAGTCAGTAACACCGGCGGCGCTGAGTTTTGCGCGAAGCGCTTAGAGTGCGGCAGTGTTCCGTCGCTTTTACTTCTGCCTTAGAGCGCGTCTACATTTTCGAGAGTTCACAACGCATTCATATAGCGAACTCTGGGGAAATCCGCCTTCGGTCGCCGCGATGATGTTCGGCGAAAGAATCGCTCTTATCGACAGGCGAGCGAAGAACTGGATGTCGGGGAATTCGAACCCGTGGCCTTCTGATGCGATTAGACGCTTTACCGCCCGGACTAAACCCATCTCACCTATTGAAACAGACCGGAATATATTTGTTAACCAAACTGCTGGACCGCTTTTGGAGCCCTGTAGAAATGACTGCGCTGTGCTATTTGGCGGCGCCTTGTGGCTTCTGTGCAACGATAATCATGCTCTTCCACAGGAATGGTAGTCTACCCGCTCCGATAAACCGAACGACGCGGAACCCGGCATCGTTCAATAACTGCGATAGAGTCGTGCGTGACCAGAACTTGATGTGTCCGCCGTCCCAGAAAGGCGAAAGATGTGCGTCCCACTTGTTAGTGAGAGCAAGAACGAGATTCTTCAGGTAACCATGATACGGTGTGCTGATGATAACATACCCGCCTGGCCGAAGCAGCCGCTTCGAGAAACGAAGCAAGTCAACAGGCCGAACCAGGTGCTCGATCACTTCGGTAGCGATAGCCACGTCGAAGCTGTCTTCTCCAACGCGCGTCGGGTCATCGGCTACTCCGATCTGGTGAAACACCAACTCAGGTGCCGAACTTCGTGCGAAGTGAACGCCTTTACCGCTGGGCTCGCAACCAACCACTTCGTGTCCTCGGCTGGCAAGCTCTCGGCAAAGTGCACCATTACCGCACCCAATGTCGACGATACGCCGTGCCTTCAACTCCGCGGACAGCCTGACGATATGCTCCCATAGGTATGCTTCTGTGTGAGGCGCCTCCGCTGAGCCGTAGTCATAATGCGTCAATTGGTTCTGTGATGCTGCCTCGTCTTGCATAGATGATACCCCTCTCAGCTGTGGAACACGGTGAACGCCAAGGCAGTCATTAAATTGAAGGCCAGGTTACATGAAATTATTGCGAACAAAGACTGCTTTTAATAGCCTTCGGCGGTCGAACGTAGAGAACTCGTGTTACAATAGCACTTCTTCTTGGAAAAGATCCCGGCCAAACTAACCGAAGCCGTCAACATCCGTTTTACTCTTTCAGTGGGAGCACTGATGGCTTCACCCACATTACATCCGTAAAGCCTGCTGCTCCACCGGGAGTGACTTTCTGGCATGGATAGATGTCGTAAAGCACAAAGCCAAGTTGCTCCACCATGATGCGGTTCATCTCGCAAAATGTGGCTTGGCTCTCGTATTGCGGCAAAATGCAAATCTCCGTGTAAAACGCCGCAACGCGCTGAGCAAAAGTTTTCTTTCCGCCCATGACCAGCAGCCGCTCGGCACCCTGGATGTCGGCCTTGAGTAGCAGCATTCCTTGCGGCTCAAATTTTTCCGCCCAATCATCCAGCGTCATCGCCTGCACCTGGACTTCAATGAGATGCTCCTGAACCGCCCCGAATGCCGATTCCTTTGCGTTATCCAACAACGAATTCGTCTGCTCGCCCACATTCAAATGAAAGCGGGTCATGCCGGTGTTATCGCCCAGCGCTATCTCGTGCACGTGCACATTGGGTCGCTTGCTCATCCGTTGGCGAAGGATGGCCGCGCTTTGTGGGGTAGGCTCAAAGGCGTGAACTTTAGCTCCAGGCGCGTAGTCCAGCAGCTTATCCACCGTATAGCCGTGATGAGCTCCGATATCGAGGATCGCCGCGGGTTTGATCTTGCGGTAAATCTGTCCCATTGAGTAGTAGCCATCGGGCATGTAGAGCAACTTCTTAACGTGATGCACCAGGGTACGCTGGAGTCGGCTGGTGATCCGGTTGTGGCTCAGGAAACGATGGGCCAGGCGAAGCATCGCCGCGGATTATAGTATGCCGCGTCCGTTCGGCAAACCAAGCGCGGCACTGGATAGCATCGTTCCGTAACCACTTCAGCGACAGAGAAGCCGCACGAGGTCTGCGGCGTGCTCGTCATCCCAGACGCGAATCACAAAAGCCATGCCGCGCAGTGGGGGATGATTCACTTCTGCGGTTTGGTTTTTGATCTTTAAGAGAATGACGGAGACGAAAACGTCTTTGCGGTAACGCCGACGACGGGGGCGTGATTGAGCGCGAGGTTCTGAGCAGAGCTCCGCGCATGGGTGAAACAAAAAGCCGCCACGCGGTGAAGCGTGACGGCTGATTGTGAACTTGTTTGCT
>JBJMXF010000128.1:0-3856 GCA_045809725.1 Candidatus Udaeobacter sp.
GCTCGATATCACAGCTTTAGGCATTGAGGCTCAACAAAGTTTTGCGTTGTATGATTGCCAGATCCTCGGATCGAGAATTTCGCTAGGTTGAGACACCCAGCAGTTTCGGGATCTGCGCGCTATTCACCACAACGTTAAGCACTCCATCCACGGTTGCGGGTATCTCAACGCAGTCGGCGTGTGATTTCTTCCGGGATTACGAATCGCCAGCGCGTCAGTCGGCGTCGCCTATGTGGATTTGATCGAGCTCGTCATCAAGTGTTCTCCCGTCGTGCATTTCGCCGTCAAGACCGCATGAGAGCAGGCAGCTCACGCAAATCCCGCGTTTAAGATGCCACGCCCTTCCACATTGCGGACACTCGAGCGGCTCTGCATGTGCAGGGACGGAAACTAAATTGCCACTCATTGCAGCGTTAACATTTACGAATTGGAATCCTCATTCCGCACCGAGACCGCGCGAACTCGACATAGATTGTGAACGCCGTCTCCTCCTCTTGTCTTTCTCCGGGAATTGGAGAGCGAAGTTCTCGAAAATGTTGCCCTTGGACTGCTAATGATCCGACACCTACACAGCGAAGTTCGGATTCCCGGTCCCGCTTCACTTCGCGTGACTTCTGTCCTCTCGAAAACGTTTTGAATTTTGAGTGTTAGCTATTCCGCGGCACTTAACGCTGCGCATAAATAACGGAGTTCATCATCGATCTCGTCGGGTTTCTCGACAGTCAAACCGACTTCTTCCCGCAGTAGTGCGCGATAACGAATCCGCATCTGATGGACCAGCCGCTTCACCGACGGTTCGGGAATGCCGAGCGTTTTTGAGAATTTCGAATAAGAAACATTGTTCCGCTCTGCCGCCAGACACGGACTGAGCATATCGAAAACGCGCCGGCGTCCGCGCGCCTCGCATTCCTCGCCCAGTCGGCTTAGAGCACGCTCGACGACCGTGGCCGCCCAGCGCACATCGAAAATCCGCTCCGCCGGCCATCTTTCCGATTCCTGCTGAGAAATTGAAAAATGCGATGGCGCCTCGGACATCCAATCATCCCAGGACACGAACTGCACGTCGCCACCACGTTTGCGCGCCGAACGCTTCGCTTGCGCATCACGCAAAAAATCCTCCAGCGCTTTGAGCACCAGCGAACGGAAGCGCCCGCGGGCGGGATTGGCGCGCTGCAGAAGCTGACCTTTGAGTACCATGACAAAAAAATCTTGGGTGAGGTCCTGGGCGTCCTGAGGAGAATGCCCCAGCCGGCGAATGAACGCGAAGACCGGTCGCCAATATATTTTGCAAAGCTCCGCTAGCGCGGTGTGCATCTTTTGGGTGCCGCCATCTGCGTCGGCGCAGGAAAGCACAACACTCCAGCGTGTCGTATTGAAACGACCGTGCGATGGTTGACCGGGGGGACCTTGATCCGGCTTCACGGGCCGTAATGATCTTGCTTACGTAAGTTTTATCAAGTAGTAATTCGGTAGCTCGTTGGTCCTCCAAGTAGGATGTGAACCGCGGGCGCCCAGTCCCCATCAATCGCTACAGCGTAGCAACTGCAACCCACAACATTTCGATCCTCAGCAGCTCTCTACGGAATTGCCCGCTCGCCACCTTTACCTTTGCAACCCAATGCCGCTTGGGTGGTAGAGCTGCTTAACATTCTGACGCAAACTTGTTCAGATTCGTTTTTGTCTCTCCGCTTCAATCCGCGTAGTCTGCGATCCACGCATGCTCGCTATTCGCAGACCAGACTGTCAGACCTTGGAAGATCAAATCGCAAGGCGTTTCTCACGATCGAACACTTTACGAAGTCACTCGATGAGCGACTTATCGAACGCACAAGCCCCCTTGTCGGTGCTTATTCCGGTCAAGAATGAGGCGGCAAACGTGCGCGATTGTATTTCTTGCGTTTCTTTCGCCGGCGAAATCGTAGTAGTTGATTCTGGTAGCACCGATGGCACACAAGCAATCGCGGAAGCAGCAGGAGCTCGCGTGGTCCAGTTCCTTTGGAATGGGGACCTTCCACGAAAGAAGAACTGGGCGCTGGAGAATATTCCCTGGCAATATGAATGGGTGTTGATCGTAGATGCCGATGAACGGATCACGCCCGAACTGCAACGCGAAATACGGCAGGCAATTCATCGCACCGATGTCGACGGGTTTTATTTGAATCGCCGCTTTTGGTTTCTTGGCGGTTGGATCAACCACTGCGGTTATTTTCCGAGTTGGAATTTGCGCCTGTTTCGGCACCGGCTCGGCCGATACGAACAGATCAACACCAACAACAGCACTCAATCTGGAGATAATGAAGTGCACGAGCACGTGTTGCTTGAAGGCCGGTCGAATTACTTGTCCGCCCCGATGGAGCATTATGCCTTTCCAGATATCGCCACCTTCATCGAGAAACATAACCGCTATTCTACTTGGGAAGCAGAAGCGGCCGGAAAACTGCACCAAACAAGAGGTCAAACAGCCTTGCGAACTACCCCTTTTGGAGCAGCGATAGAAAGCAAACGGTGGCTGAAGAAACTCGCGTCAAAAACCCCCTTTCGTCCGAGCTTACGATTTCTTTATCACTACGTTTGGAAGCAGGGTTTTCGCGACGGCTATCGCGGATGGGTGCTATGCCGGTTGCTTGCCTGGTACGAGCGGATGATTGTCTGGAAGCAAGCTGAAACCAACCGCACGCGCGAGATAAAAAAGACGCGATGACCACAGTGCCCGTGCAATTAACGCGGCGATGTAGTGTTAGATGTTCTTGCTCGCCGGCGCATGTAGCGCAGTCAGAAGAGGGACGCCCTTACCAAAGCCTCGCGGCGAGAATTCCGCTCGTGCGCGAACCGAGCGAAGAGTGGAGGTAAGGGGATTCGAACCCCTGGCCTTCTCATTGCGAACGAGACGCTCTACCAGCTGAGCTATACCCCCGTCATTAGGACAGTGAGATTAGCACGAGCAGCTGATTTTTCATCAACTGAAACAAGCTCCGCAGCTCCAGCTGACGAACTAAATCACGGCCTTTGCGCTGTCTTTCGGTAAGCGGCTCTAAAGGTGAAATTCCCAACCGAGAGCCACAGCGCTAAGCAGACGGGGACTATTACGAGCGATGCGAAAGAACGATTGCAGCGGGCGCGTTCGTGCTTAAGGTGCGCTCTCCAATTCTCGATATGCTCTGCATGATTCTCGCTCAGACTCAAACGGGATCGCCTGGACCTATGCCCGGAGGTGGTATCGGCTCATTTTTCGTCCCGCTTATTTTCATTTTCATCATCATGTATTTCGTGATGATCAGACCGCAGAAAAAACGGCAGGAACAGCAACAGAAGTTGATCGGAGGTCTAAAAACCGGTGACCGCGTGGTCACCAATGCCGGCATTCACGGTCTCATTTCGAACGTAAAAGAAACTACAGTGCTCGTGAAAGTGGCCGACAACGTAAAAATCGAGATGGACAAATCGGCGATTACCAACGTCCTGAAAGAGGCGTAAGGTAAAACGTTGCCGTTACTCAAGCCGGACTGAACAAGCGACGCTGATGAGCAAGTCGAAAATCGAAGATCGAGTATTGAAAATTCCATGACCCCAGTGCTCACTTTTTTTATCGGCCTCGCGATACTGGTGCTGTTCGGCTGGTATTTCGCGTCCGAAGGCGATCGAACACGCCGCATTCTAGGGACTGTGCTGACAATCGTAGTCACGGCGTTTTGCCTTTGGTCCACCTATCCACCTTTCGACGAGAAGCGACCGGACGGCGCAGTAATTCGCCACGGGAAGATCCATCTCGGCCTCGACCTTCAAGGCGGCACTTCGTTTCTGATTCGGCTCGAGCCGCCAGCAAGCGCCGATGGTGGAAAGCGACCAATTACAAAAG
>JBJMXF010000129.1:0-4475 GCA_045809725.1 Candidatus Udaeobacter sp.
CGAGCGGTTAACAATCGGTCGCCAGTGAAGACAGGCAGGTGAAAGGATTGATTTATCGCGTTCGATTGCGCTGGTTGTAGAGGTACTTGTGTCAAGGAGCCCTGGGACATCGCTATAAGACCAAAGTCCCATTGTTGATACGTCTTGCTTTCGTCAGCCTCTGTCAGTTAACACAAGGAGTCATGAACAAATATATCGCCGAATTCATCGGAACATTTTTTCTCGTCCTAACGATTGGCTGCACGGGAATTGGTGCTGGTGCCGGGGTAATCGCGCCGCTCGCCATCGGCGCGGCGCTGATGGTAATGGTTTTCGCCGGCGGCCACATCTCTGGAGCACATTATAATCCAGCAGTTACGCTCGGCGTTCTGATCAGGGGTAAAGTGAATGCCAGCGACGTAGTGCCTTACTGGATAGCACAGCTCGCCGGAGCCGCAATCGCGGCGCTGATCGTTAGCAAGATCTTTCGCGCGGGTGTAGCTGTTACTCCCATCGCGCTGAATGTTGGGCCGGCGCTGCTTGCCGAATTTCTTTTCACCTTTGCGCTTGTTTATGTGGTGTTGAACGCTGCCACTGCGGAAGGCACTTCAGGAAACTCATTTTATGGCCTTGCGATCGGCATGACAGTGATGACCGGCGCGTTTGCTGTCGGCGACATTTCAGGCGGCGCATTCAATCCCGCCGTCGCTCTGGGCATCTGCATCCTCGGGATTTCAACCTGGGCAAACATTTGGATCTATCTGCTGGCCGATTTAGCTGCCGCTGTTGTGGCAGCCATTGTTTTCCAGCTGATCAATCAGCCGATGCAAACGACTCCGATTGCAACAGACGAGCCGCCTTACGAAACACCGGATTGAAAGCTCAACACTAACTCTTGGAAGTCTTATGAGAGAAGCTAAAGTTATTGCGGTTCTGCTCGGCATCTGTGCATGCCTTGCCGCTTCATCTGTTAAGGCGGCTACCATCCCGGCTGGAACAACCCTGGCGGTAAAGACCGTTAGCCTTGTTACATCGCAAGATGCGGTAGGCGCTACTTTTGAGGCGAAGATTGTTCAGGACGTTTCAGTAAAGGGAAACGTGCTATTGAAAGGTGGAACAAAAGCGTTTGGAAAAGTGGCTTCTTCTCGTCGTAATCCGCGCAGGTCCGAGCCGCTCGCTGTGGAACTGACGTTTGTTTCAGTCAACGGACACAGAGTCGCGGTGAAGACGAGCCCGATCGCGCCGCACGGTCCGCCGCAAACCGGACGCCAGGCGCATTATGGACACACCGCCGGAACGACGGTAGTTAATCCGCAAACCTTGCTGCAGTTCCAGCTTCTCCAACCGCTGGCTTTGTAGCTTGTTGGACCTGCAGTGCCAAAACCCCATTCGCGAGTTAGCGGTTTGGCTGAAGCGAAATATTGCTCATTGTGCGACTCTTGGTTCAGGTACAGGCAGGTCGGCACGGATGAGCTGTGAAAAATCTGGTGATGCGTCGGCTGCTCTGGCTTGAGCATTGATCAGGCTTCGCTCCTTGAGTTCGGCAAACGACATTCCGCGGGTAACGAAAGCGCCGTGTGCATACATCATTTCGTCGGCTTTGCCGTTGAGTAGGACCCGCCAGTCCCACGACACTCGTTCGTTCCTGGGATGCTGACTGCGGATGCTCGTGGTGCAGTTAGCCGTCACTGCGTTGTACCAACGCGGCTGAGTGCGTAATGCGTCCAGGGAATGCACATATTCGAGGAAACGCTCGCGCGCCCGATCCGGCGGAGCCGTGGTGTGGTAAAGATAGATGTCCTCGTGGCGGTAGTTCGTGCGCAGCCGAATGACGTCGCGCTCGTCAGCGACAACATAGATTAGTGTATACTGCCTATAGAGGCCGCCGATCGTCGAATAACTTTGACCGACAATCTTTCTGATCTCGATTGAAAAGCAGAGCGGCGGCGCGTCCGCAAATTGGAAGCTCACGATCGGGTGTGCGATCCATGGCGAACCCCAATAATCAATGGCCAGATCGATACCGGTGATTCGGGAAAGCCGCACGGTACGCGTCTCCCAGTGCGGCGTGTAATCGGTCTCGGTTCGGTAGTCGCAGTTGCGGACGTTGTGAAAAATAATTTCATCGCCGTTGATGTCCGCCCATGCCAGGTGCGCCACATCGGATTGCCAGTTACGATCGTTACTTGGTTTCAATGTAAGCCACCACGCGAGCACCAACGTGAAGGCTAAGAAGACGGCAGCTAACTTTCTCAACGGACGCCGGAGAAAAATGAGAGCCAGGATAATTGCGGCCGCAAACACCCACGCGATCACGCGTTTCCCTATGGCAAAGTCATAGTGCAACGCACCGAACGCCCAAACCGCGCAGCCGAGCGCAATGAGCCACAGAAATATCAATATGGTGATGCGTAGCGCGCGACGAATCATTTCAGCGGCCCATCAAGAGACGCATGTCAAGTCTTGACGAGGGTTCGCATCAACGGCGGGCAGTCACGTCGCTGCATCACCGATATATTTGAGCAACAGTGGTCGGTGGCTTTGAGGTGCTCTTGATTCCAAGATGCAGACGTAGAATCCGGTCGAGCTCGGCGATGGTTTGCGGAAGTTGACACGATCCATGCGGACCGGGCACAATGCATTCGGATTTCGCGCCATCGAGATGAGAGCTCCAGTACGGCACGACACCGTCACTACTGTCCGCGAGTGGTCCCGGTTTCCCGCGATTACCGATGATTGAGTGGTAGGGCGGGTGGATTGATTGCTTGTTCATAACCGCGAGATATGGCGCGTTCGGCTTAAGGTTGCTGACGCTGTTCGGGAGCCGGCCATTGTTTATCTTCCTCAAGGTTTCTGCGGGAATCTCGCTTTTCAGCGTCGTTTGAAGGTCGACCGGAAGCGATATCAACTTGATGCCGAGTTCGCCGATCCCGCCTGACGCCATTTTGCTGCCGCGATGCGGAGTACAAACGAACACAACGCGTTTGATCCGGGAGTTAGCCTTGAAAGTCGTGGCTTTCGCCACAAGGTCGGCCGGTTTGAGTGTGGCGAACAGCTCCATCATTGAGCCTCCGACTGTTTTCTCCCAATCGTTGCGGGTCACGTTCGTGACCTGCGCTTGCGAAAGCAATCCCCCCATACTGTGGCCAACCAGGACATAGTCTTTGTGATTTGGATAAACTTTGTCTGCCCGGGCCAGTTCGTCGCGCAGACGTAACGCTGAATAGAGGACAGGATTACCGGTGGGATAGGCGAAGACCCAGAATTGATAATGTCTGCGTATCTCAGGATCTGCCTGGAGACCGTTAATCGTCTTCACCCAATCAAAAGGAGTTGAAATAAGTCCATGGACAAAGACCACAGGAATCCGATCGGGATCATAAGGCTGAAGAAAATATAGCCCGGTCTTCTTTTCGTAATGAGCGGCTCGCAATGCTCCCATTAATCCTATAAACAGCGGATTGCCCGGCGGCTGGTAGTAGCTGATCGGGGCGGAGAAATTGGCTTCCAGAGGACGAAGTTTCCCTTCAACACTTGCCATCGCTTGCTTGGCAGGGCGGCGAAGCGCAAGCGTGGCATCGTTTCCGTGGAAATCCAACGTAGCGGTAACCGGTGCACTAATTCCTTTGGGCGGCGCGAACTTTTCGGGCGGATTGACGATTCGCACCCCGACAAGCGCACCTCCAACACCCTTCTGAGTGTTCGCGTTCCTGATGAGTTTTTCTTTGATCTGATCCGGGTTCTCAAACGTTGTGAAGTAGTTTGGCCCCCATACTGCGTTAGTCGCCGGTTCAAGCCGTAGATGATAAGTCTTGTTATTCCCTGTAAGAGTCAGCGGCTGGTTCCACAGCCGACCTCCTTCATTGTTGCGCAGCAGGACGGCAAGTTCGCCGCACGCTGCATTATAGGTTTCGCAGGCGGGTGTCCCGACGCCGGTCCCTAACAGCGCAGCAGTCACGGCAGCAGCCTGCAAATAGTCGCCTGCTCGTTTTTCCACCGGAACGCTCGAGGAGCGCGCCTCACGCATGATGCTCGCGGTCGCCGGGTGTTCGGGACCGCGCGCCGTTTGGGGCGCCGTTGCGCAGCTGGCCAAAAACGCGAGGCACGTTACTGCGGCGATCAGGCGAATGGATATTCTTGTGTCTTCAGGCTTCATAGGCGTCGTAGATCTGGGCCGGGATGGTATCCGAAAAAGTATGTACGCGCACTCTTTTCGCTATGGGACCTTAGGGCTACGTCAGCATATCCACGAATTGGCTCGATGCCGTAGCAATCATCGGTTCTCGCTGCGGCATCAAGTGAGACCAGCCGAACGATTAGAACGCCATATAAAGCAGACCCGTCATCGTTCGATCGCGAGCCAGCGCGCAAGTGAAGATAGGAGTGATGTCAACGCAGCCCGCGGTGCTCAGGGTAATGAAGCTAAAGACTCCAGTAAATCCGTTCATCGATTGTGCGCCCTGGTTCGTTATTGAAAGAAAACGCACCGCCGGGCG
>JBJMXF010000130.1:0-8805 GCA_045809725.1 Candidatus Udaeobacter sp.
GGATAGTCATCCACTTTCACAACGCTAGATCTTAGCTTCGCGACAGCTAATTCGTAAAACTTTTCATCGCTGAGCTCGCGCGCGTATTCGCCATTTAACCAATGCAGTTTGTCGGGATCGAAAGTGGCCGAGCTGCGGCCGATATTCTTTAAATCGAAAATCCGAATGATCTCGCCAATGTCCAACTTCTCACGATCATCCTTGGGCGACCAACCGAGCAGGCACAGATAGTTGCGGACCGCCGCCGGGAGAAAGCCGCGTTGGATGTAGTACTCCACGCGCGCGCCTGCGTCCCGCTTGCTCATCTTTGTTCCGTCGCGATTAAGAATGAGCGGAATCTGCGCGTAGTGCGGCGGTGTTGCGCCCAACGCGCGAATTAGCTCGATGTGCTTTGGTGTATTGGAGAGATGATCTTCGCCGCGGATCACGTGTGAGATTTTCATCTCGAGATCGTCGATCACGTTGACGAAATGAAAGATCCATGAGCCATCAGGACGCCGGATCGTCATGTCCGGATGCGTCTCTTCATTCGACAAATCGAAATCGATTTTTCCGTGAACCATATCATCGACGATCACGTGTTCGCGCGGCGATCGAAACCGCAGTGCTCCCTGATCTTCGTAGATGTGGCCTGCGTCCTGGAGTTTTTTCAAATAACGCTCGTAAAGTTCTGTGCGTTCGCTTTGTAAATACGGACCAAACTCGCCGCCGACGTGCGGGCCTTCATCCCAGGTCAGGCCCAGCCAGTCCAATCCTTCATAGATGGCGGCCATCGCTTCCCCAGTGTTGCGCTTCATGTCGGTGTCTTCGATGCGCAGAATGAATTTCCCGCCGTGATGCCTCGCGAACAGCCAGTTGAAAAGCGCAGTGCGCGCTCCGCCGATGTGCAAATATCCGGTAGGCGAAGGGGCGAAACGGACGCGGACGTCAGAACTCATTGATTGTCATCCTGAGCGAAAGCGAAGGATCTCGCAAATGTTCGATTACGTGTGAGATCCCTCGCTCCGCTCGGGATGACGCGCTTGCGTGCGCACATGTCGACAGATGTTGTAGCCGCGAGGAAGGTAGCGCGAGCCTCCGGCTGGCGTGTTTGGAATCGGCAAGCGAGACGCATGGCTACTCCAAAAAGATTTTCCCCGCACGGCGCCGCGCGTGACGATTTTGCGGAAGATTCACTTTTGCGATTCGAGTGTCACGATCGGCGAGTGAACGGACGCGCTCGATAACTTCGAATCCAACGTTAGAGACGTTTTGCGACCGCAACCATTTCAATAGCGCGCGCCGCTGAAGCGCAATCGGCAATGCACGCAGCTTTACCACGGAGAAATCCGCATCGTTAGAATCACGCAGCTCGCTGTCTATCCATTTTTCTTCATCCGCAGCAATCATTGCTGTTCGCCAAATGTTTTGGCGGATATTGCGGCCAACCATTCTCTCCAGATAGGGAATGATCCGATGTCGAATGCGGTTGCGCAGCGGTGTGAGATTCTTGTTTGTGGTGTCCTCGCGAAATATCAACCCCTGCTCGCTGACGTAAGCGTCGATCTCTTTGCGCCAGACGCCAAGAAACGGGCGGACGATCGTTAGCTGGACGTCGTTGATTCGCCGTGTGGAGATTTGCTGCATTGCAGCAAGGCCGGCATTGCCGGCACCACGAAACAGATTAATCAGAAACGTTTCTACTAAATCATCGGCATGATGCGCGACGAAGACCGTTCTGCAGTTTCGCCGCCGGGCCGTTTCAGCAAAGAATGCATAGCGCGCTTCACGCGCCGCAGCTTCGATCGACATCTTCTTTTTCTTTCCGAGCGCGCGGATATCGGCAGAACCGAGCTCAAATTCGACGCCGCCGTTCTTTGTAGGGCGACCGCTTCGCTTGCTAATCCGCGCGCCAGGCAGGCGGAGCGCCTGCCCTACAACTTCCTGGTGGTAGCGCTCGGCCAGCCTGTTTACAAACCGCGCATCGGCACCGCTCGATCGTCCACGCAATCGATGGTTCAAATGGCAAACGGTAAGTCGCTGGAAACCGGCGCTGATTAAGCAGTGGAGCAGTGCGACGGAATCACGTCCGCCGGAGACGCCGATCAGATACCGGCCGTTCGGCGGAAAGTCGCGAATGAACGACGGTTTCGAACCAAGCGAAAGCACGGTGAAAGAGTAGCGCATGCGTCTCGCTTGCGAACCGCAAAACACGCAAGCCGGAGGCATGCGCTACTTTTTGAATCCAATTCACGAGCTGGGGGCATCCAACTTTCAAAACCGATCATGAACAATCAACAAGCAACAGACAAAGCGGGAAGGCCGCGGCGTCTTAAAGTTATGAAAAACGATCACTCAATATACGGGATCCTGGCTGACTCGGAAGAGAAAGGGCGGGGCGTGATGGAAACGTCGATTTATGCCACGTGCGTTTTGAGCGTGGCTGCAGCGATCTTCCAGTTCATCGGGCAACCAACCCCGGATCCATTCGCTGGGTTCGATCCGGCAGCGCAACCGGTCCCGGTAGTTTCGCACTCTGTGCAGGCAGTTTCGGAGAGGAAATCCTGATCGTTGCCGAGGCACGGCGGCAAGATGCCGGCTCGGGCGGGCCGCAAGGCCGCGCTGCCAAGAGAGCACGCTCAGCGGTGCGGAGATCCGTTTTGCGCACATTAATTGCAGCGCGAACATCCTGCTCGCTTTGGCCGACATGATTGCCGACCAGCTGAAGGCATTTCGGCCGGTACCAAAACCTGTTAGCTGAGCCGCAGAACAAATCGAAGTCCGCTGCGAAGATTTGACAATGAATGAACGTTCATTCATTGTCCCAGTTCTATGTCCCAGCCCCAACCAGATTCCGTTCCAGATCGGCGTTGTCAGATTCTCGATGCAGCTCTTGTTTGCTTCGCCAAGCGCGGTTTTCATCAAACGAGCATGCACGATATTAGCGCTGAGGCCGGGATCAGCGTCGGCTTGATTTATCGCTATTTCGAGAACAAAGAGGCAGTCATCTCCGCAATGGCGGATCGCCACAAACAGGAGATTTCCGAGGTGCTACAACGCGCCAAACAGGCGCCGACGCTGCTCGAGTCATTAGAAATTCTGTTCACCGCTCATTGCTGCGAAGAGGAGACTGGAGTGGTCTCCGCGTTCGTGGTTGATCTATACTCGGAAGCTTCGCGGAACCCGCGCGTCGCGGATTTGGTGCGCGACGTTTTGCAAACTGCGATGGTCGGCGTTACCGAGCTGATCAGCAAAGCGCCAGAGGCTCAAAACACGACTCGCGGCCTATTGCCAATCGAAATGGCAGAGTTAATTTTCGCGGTCGCTCGTGGCATGTTGATGCTCGATGTGCTGCGTCCGCAGGAAATGACCGCGACGGAGCGGCGGGAGCGACAATTGCAAGTAACGCGCAGACTATGGAGCTGTTTGTTCAAACCGGAGGGAGAACTCGCTTATGCATGATGTAGCGAGACCAGTTTTAAATCGTCCGACGCAGTCCCCGCCAAAGCGGCGATGGAAAGCCATCGTTATCGCACTAGCGCTGCTGCTGGCGATCGGCGTTTTTGTTGTTGGCACCAAATTCCTGCAAATCGGCAAAATGATGAGCACGCCGCACACGATGCCGCCGACGACCGTTACGAGCGCATCGGTGAAAGAGGAAGATTGGGCTCCGAGACTGACAGCGGTCGGATCGGTTAGCGCTGTCCAGGGTGCAGTTGTTTCCACAGAGCTGGCCGGCGTTGTGAGCGAAATCAATTTCGACAATGGTGCCGAGGCAAAAAAGGGTGAGGTGCTCATGAAACTCGATGCGTCACAAGAGGAAGCTCTTTTGCGATCTGCAGAAGCTGAGGCGCAGCTGGCGCGCACAGATCTGGAACGAGCCCGCGATCTCGCCATGAAGAAGGTGGTTTCCAGCGCCGAATTGGACTCAGCTCAATCCAAATTCCGAAGACTGAACGCAGTTGTCGATCAGGTGCGCTCCAGCATCGCGAAGAAGACGCTTATCGCGCCGTTCGATGGCCAGCTCGGAATTCGGCAGGTGAACGTTGGGCAAATGATCAATGCAGGTCAGCAGGTGGTCGGGCTGACCGCGCTTGATCCGGTCTACGTCGATTTTGCGTTGCCCGACCAATATCTCTCGAAGCTCGCGAAAGATCTGGAGGTAACCGTTCGCTCCGATGCGTTTCCTGGCCGGGAGTTCAAAGGGAAATTGACCGCGATTAATTCCATGGTGGATCCTGTCACGCGCAACGTGCCGTTGCAGGCGACATTATACAATCCGGATCACGCGTTGCATCCCGGCATGTTCGCAAAGGTCGAAGTTGCATTATCGGAGACAAAAAAAACGATCGTGATTCCCGGATCGGCTGTCTCTTATGCGCCATACGGCGATTCGGTTTTTCTGATCGAGAAACAGAAGGATCCGAAGACCGGCAAGGAATCGGAGGTGCTTCGGCAGCAGTTTGTCCGGATCGGAGAAGCACGTGGCGATTTCGTCGCCGTCACGCAAGGACTGAAAGAGGATCAAACAGTTGTGAGCACCGGAGTCTTTAAGTTGCGCAACGGAACGGCTGTCACCGTGAACAACGATCTTGCGCCCAAACCGGAGCTGAATCCGAAACCGCCAGATACGTAACGTGGATGACGAAGCACGAATGGCGAATGACGAAAGAAATCCGAACCACTGTCATCCCGAGCGAAGTCGAGGGAACTCGTTGAATAACTCTGACGTGAAGCCACGGGATTCCTCGACTGCGCTTTGCTGCGCTCGGAATGACGAATTGCTAGCGAAATGACATCCTTTACTGATCTGTTCATCAAACGCCCGGTGCTGGCGATTGTAGTCAGCTTCGTCATCCTCATCGCGGGCGTACAGGCGATGAAGACGTTGAACGTGCGGCAATATCCGCGCAGCGACATCGCCGCCATCACGGTCACTACGGTTTACGTTGGCGCTGATGCCGAATTAGTGCGCGGATTTATCACCACACCGGTCGAGCGGGCCATCGCAGCTGCGGATGGAATCGATTACATCCAATCACAGAGCACTCAGGGCGTGTCGACCATCACTGCGCGATTGAAGCTTAACTACGACGCGAACAAAGCCCTTTCCGACATCAGCGCGAGAGTGGGCGCTATCCGGAACAATCTGCCGCCGGAATCACAGATCCCGGTGATCGCCATTCAGGCCGCAGATTCGCAATTTGCCTCCGCGTATTTGAGTTTCACTTCGGATATTCTTCAGCCTAACGAGGTCACTGATTATCTCGTGCGGCTGGTCCAGCCGCGACTTACGGCCCTCGGCGGCGTTCAAAAGGCGGACATTCTCGGCGGGCGCACTTTCGCCATGCGCATTTGGATGAAGCCTGACCGGATGGCGGCGTTGAATATCAGCCCTTCGCAAGTCCGCGAGGCACTGACGAAAAACAATTTCCTTGCCGCAGTTGGTAATACGAAGGGCTCGCTTTTGCAGGTAAACTTAACCGCCAACACCGACCTGCACACGGCGGAGCAGTTCAAGCAGTTGGTTATTCGTCAGGATAAGAACACACTCGTTAGGGTGGGGGACATTGCCGACGTCGTGCTCGGCGCCGAAGACTACAACACCGAGGTGCGATTCTCGGGACAAAAGGCTGTTTTCATGGGGATTTGGGTGCTGCCAAACGCCAACTCGCTCGATGTGATCAAGCGCGTCCGGGTCGAGCTTGAGCAAATCAAGAAGGAATTGCCCAAAGGCATGACGGCAGAGATGGCGTATGACGCCACGGCGTACATCAACGACGCGATTCACGAAGTCGTAAAAACGCTAATCGACACTCTGCTGATCGTGATGATCGTTATCTTTTTGTTTCTCGGCTCGGTCCGATCTGTGATCGTCCCGATTGTCGCGATCCCCATCTCGCTTATCGGCGCTCTGTTTTTAATGCAGCTGTTCGGGTTTAGCCTGAACCTGCTGACGCTTCTCGCGATCGTGCTTTCAGTCGGATTGGTCGTCGACGATGCCATTGTCGTCGTAGAAAATATCGAACGCCACATCGCAGAGGGACAATCCCGCATGCAGGCAGCGATACTTGGCGCGCGCGAACTGATTGGCCCAATCATCGCGATGACAATTACCCTGGCGGCGGTTTATACCCCGATTGCTTTACAGGGAGGACTAACCGGCGCGTTGTTCCGCGAATTTGCGCTCACATTAGCGGGCGCAGTTTTCATTTCTGGTATCGTTGCACTCGTTCTTTCACCGATGATGTCGGCATATCTGTTGCCGCCTCATCACGTCGAACACGGATTCAAAGGCTGGGTTGATCGCACGTTTGATCGTCTCCGCGATTGGTATGGAAATCATCTGGATCGCACGTTGCAGGCTCGCCCTGCTGTTTACATTGTTTGGGCCGGGATATCGTTGCTCGCCGGTTTGATGTTTCTCGCGATTCCGAAGGTAGCGACGAAGGAACTCGCGCCGAAGGAAGATCAGGGGGTGATCTTTGGCGTCATTACCGCGCCGGCCAATGCGACCATTGATGACACGATTCGGTATGCCGACGCAGCCGGGAAAGTGTTTCACGATATTCCCGACACTCGTTTCACCTTTCAGATTACCAATCCAAGCAGCGGGTTTGGCGGAATGGTGTTGAAACCATGGGGTGTGCGCAAAACGCCGACGCAAGATTATCTACCCATTGTTCAGCAGAAGTTGTCTGCCATCCCGGCGATTCAAATGTTTCCGATTATGCCCGAAGCACTGCCGGGTTCGGACAATTTTCCGGTGAGCTTCATCATCGCGTCCACCGCAGACCAGGAACGAATCCTTGAATTCGCGAAGGACATTTTCCAAAAAGCGATGCAGGCGCACGTGTTTCAGTTCGGCGACATCGACACGAAAATCGACCAGCCTCAGGCGCGGATCGTTATCGATCACGACAAGGTCTCATCGATGGGATTGGATATGCAGAAAGTCGGTGCAGATCTTTCTGCCAGCGTCGGCGGAAATTATGTCAATTGGTTCAACATGGAAGGTCTCAGCTATAAGGTGATCCCGCAGATCAAGCGTGTGGACCGGTTGAATCCTGAACAGTTGGACCAGATTTACGTCAGCGGGCCTAACAACCAGTTGATCCCACTGAACACGATCGCACACACCGAGCACACAACCGTCGCGCGATCGCTTAATCGCATGCAGCAACTCAATGCCGTCACGATCAGCGGGGTTCCGGCTGGTTCAGTCGATGCCACGCTCAAGTTCCTGGAGGACGAAGCACACCGGGTTCTACCGCCGGGCTATGTGATCGACTATACCGGCGGCTCGCGTCAACTGAGGCATGAAGGAAACACCTTTTTTGCAGTCTTTATGCTCGCTGTTCTGCTGATTTTCCTTGTTCTCGCAGCGCAGTTTAACAGTTTCCGCGATCCGTTGATCATTCTGCTCGGCTCCGTCCCGCTCGCGTTGTTCGGCGCAGCTGTGTTCATGTTTTTAAAGATGCCATTTGGAAAATTCTTCACGGACGCCTGGACTACGTCGTTTAATATTTATTCTCAAGTAGGCCTGGTTACACTGGTCGGTCTCGTTTCCAAGAATGGCATTCTCATTGTGCAGTTCGCGAACGAGCTTCAGCGGAAAGGCCTGGCGAAACTTGAGGCTGTGGCACAAGCCTCGCGAATTCGATTGCGCCCGATTTTGATGACCAGCGTTGCGACTGTTGCGGGTCACTTCCCACTTACAATGGTGACTGGCGCCGGCGCCGCTGCGCGAAATTCAATCGGTCTTGTTCTCGTCGGCGGATTGACGATTGGAACAATTTTCACGCTGTTCATCGTTCCGTCGCTCTACATGCTTCTCGCGAGAGAGCATCACGAAAAATCTTTGATGGACGTCGGCTGGGACGACACGCCGGAAGATATCGATCTAACGCCTGAAATGGCGCCAGCGCTCGCACCAGATGGGAATGGCAACGGTTGGAAAAAATAGTTGCCCAGTGGGACGCGCCGGCGCGTTGATCGCATCCATTAGTAACGTACCCGAACCAGGTACAAGCCTGCCGAGGGAGCGGCGAATCGTGCAGACTCGATTTTGCCGGAGCGTAATCGCGACATGATTTCTTCGACGTGCATTTTGCCGAGCGCACAGTTCACCAGCGCGCCCACCATCAGCCGCACCATTTTGTAAAGGAACCCATCGCCGTCGAACTCGATCCTCACGCACGGACCTTTTTGGCGGACGCGCACCGAATTGATTGTGCGTACCGTGTTCGGTTCCGGCTTTCCGCGATTCGCTGCGAAAGCCGCGAAGTCATGAGATCCTGGGAAGTGTCTCGCCGCTGATTTCAAAATCTTTAAATCGAGTGGCTGCGGAATGTGCCAGGCACGGCGGTATTCGAATGGAGGCAAAATGGGCGCGGTCCAGATTCTGTAGCGATAAATTTTTCCTTTCGCCGAGCGCCGGGCATGAAAATTTCGCGATACATAGCGACATCGAACCACGCGAATGGTGGAAGGCAGAAGCGCATTGAGCGCTTTGATCCAACGATCAGCTGCTAAAATTGAAACGTCGACATGCGCGCATTGTGCGAGAGCGTGAACACCGGCGTCCGTTCGTCCCGCGCCATGGACCCGCACAGGTCTGCCAGTGATGCGCTCAAAGGCGCGCTCAAGATGATCCTGCACGGTGTTGCGATGGGATTGGCTCTGCCAGCCGGCGAAGGACGCGCCGTCATAAGCGATGATCAGTTTTAATCTTCGTGAATGGAAGGGACGCTGCGTTGCGGCGTGGGGTCGGCGCAGCGCGCCGACCCTACCCATGGGTTGATTACCCGTCACTGGTTAGGATTA
>JBJMXF010000131.1:0-6839 GCA_045809725.1 Candidatus Udaeobacter sp.
CGAAGCGATCTTGTCGATCTCATCGATGTAAATGATGCCGAACTGCGCCAGGTTCAGGTCGCCGTCGGCCTTGTGCACCAGCTCGCGCACCAGATCCTCCACGTCGCCACCGACGTAACCGGTCTCGCTGAATTTCGTCGCGTCTGCTTTTACAAACGGCACCTTGATCAGATCGGCGATATGTTTGATCAGATACGTTTTGCCGACGCCCGTCGGTCCAACCAGGATCACGTTTTGCTTGATGTATTCAATTTCCTGGGCGCGGTTCGGATCCTCTTTCTCGAGCCGCCGGAGGTAATTGGCGTGGTTGTAGTGATCGCAGACCGCAATCGCGAGGACTTTCTTCGCTTCCTCCTGTTTGATGACGAACCGGTCCAGATGCGCCTTGATATCGCGCGGCAGCAAATTGAACTCGAATTCCCTGTGTTCGGTTTTCTCCGGCTTTTCATCCTCTTCTGCGACCGCTTGCTCCGGCTCAGTAATTGTCGCGACTGAGACGTGATCGCCGAAGTTCTGTTTCATGAAGTCCGTGATTTTGGATTTCAGCTCTTCGGGCGAAGGAAATGGTGGTGGTGTTGGCGGTGGTGGGTTTTGTGCCATGTGCAGACAAACATCGAGTCAAAGAGGCTTTGTGGCAACGATTCTAGAGTCTGACCCTCAGGTGCGACGTTTGTTCAGAGCTTTCAGTCGCGCCGGAAAAATCCAGAAAAAGACCAGCGCGATGAGTGTTGGCGAGCGTCACGGATTTCGACCGCTCGTTGCGCTGCATCAAGTTCCGGCAGGAGATCGTCGTATGAACAAAAGCGCTCCTTCGGATCGGGTGCGACCATTCGCTGCAAAAGCCGCGCCGTCGGTCCAGATACGTTCGGCGCGATGGTGCGCAACTTTGCCGGATGCTGCTTCAACGCGTACAACTCTGTAGCGGAATTGCTGCTGCTTTCGATTGGCGCTCGACCTGCGACGGCATGAAACAGCGTTGCGCCAAGGCTGTAAATGTCGCTGCGAACGTCCTCCGGCTGGTTGCAGAGCCTCTCCGGAGCGACATAGGGCGGGGTTCCCCAGAGCACACCATCGCTACCACTATTCTGCGACTGTTGCGTTGCGAAGGCGGCGAGGCCGAAGTCCCCAATCTTCGCTGCCTGTTCATCGACAAACAATATATTGGCCGGCTTCACGTCACGATGGATCAAGCCCTTTCGGTGCGCTGCGCGTAGTCCTCTCGCGATCTGCACGCCAATATCGAGGACATGGTGTTCGGGCAGCCGGGACTGCGATTCCATAAGATCGTCGAGACTTCCGTGATCGAGCAGCTCCATTACTACATAGAACTGGCCGTGGTCCGTTCCCAACGAGAATATCTGCACGACATTAGGATGATTTACACAGGCAGCGATGCGCGCCTCCTGTTGCAATTGAGCATCATGATCTGCTTCGCCACTAAGATCCTTGTGCAACAATTTGAGCGCAACGAACCGCTCCAGTTGGGTGTCGCGCGCCTTGTACACTGTGCCCATTCCACCGGCGCCAAGCGTTTCCACCGGCACAAAATGATCGAAGGTTCGTTGCAGCAGATTTTTTTGACCGCAGTTCTGGCAGACCACGCGCACCAGAGGTTCGTAACCGGGATCGAGTGCGGCACCGCATATCCAACACGCGGGCGTCATTAGCAGCTTCCTTCAATCGACATGGAAATCGACTGTAACATTGACGGGTTTGGGGGCAAAAGGATGGACGTGGCGGAGTTGAAAGCGACAAGCGAGGCACTGACAACGTTCAAACTGATCGTGCCAAAGGAGCATGCACGAATGCGGTTGGATCTTTTTCTCGCCAGGTCCCTTCCGGAATTCTCGCGCTCTCGCATTCAGCAACTGATCCGCTCAGGCTTTATTCGTGTCGGTGGCGCAACCACGCGACCGCGCCAGTCTCTGCGATCTGGAGACGAAATCGAAGTCACAGAACCGCCACCCGAAAAAATCCAAACCGAGCCGGAAGCAATTGCGTTGGCGATTTTGTATGAAGACGACGATCTGCTCGTCATCAACAAAGCAAGCGGGATGACTGTGCATCCGGGAGCCGGACATCGTGAACACACTTTAGTCAACGCGCTGCTGCATCACTGCTCCACGTTGTCGGGCATCGGCGGAAAGGAACGGCCTGGCATCGTTCACCGTCTGGACAAAGACACAAGCGGCTGCCTCGTAACAGCAAAAAACGACATCGCCCATCGAGAATTATCGAAACAGTTCGCCGCACGCACGGTGGAAAAGATTTATCTCGCCCTCGTCGCCGGAAAACTGCGGAAAGACACGGGCGTAATCGAGAATAAAATCGGACGACACCCGGTGCATCGACAAAGAATGAGCGTGAGTTCACCACGCGGTCGCACGGCGAAAACTGAATATCGCGTTCTTCGTTCCAGCGAACAGGCGAGTCTGGTTGAATGCAAACTGCACAGTGGCCGCACACATCAAATTCGCGTGCATCTGCATCATCTCGGTAATCCTGTGTTGGGTGACAAAATCTACGCGCCCGGATTCGCCAAAAATTTTCCGCGCCAGATGCTGCACGCATGGAAGCTCGGTTTTCGTCACCCGCGCAGTGGCGAATGCAAGCACTTCGAAGCTCCGTTACCTGATGATTTTAATTGGGCGATTGCAAAAAGCGGGCTGTAAAGTGTCACCGAAACGGATCGTCACTAGAGAATCAATTCCGCAAAACCATGCGAGGACGCATCGCGCTTCAAAAGCACTGCGTACGGCTTCGTAGCGATCTTCAAGTCTCTTTCGCGCAAGCGTTGAGACTGCGGAGGCGTCTTTGCGCCGCTCTTTGTTAGCCGGCCTTCTGGTGTTTAACGCGCTTCGGCACCATCGCGCTCGCCAACATCGTTTGCACCACTTCGTCGCGCTGATTGGTCGTTACATTGCGCAAGCGGATAATCCCATGGCCAGGTCGGGATCGTGAGGAACGCAATTCAATGATCTCGGTGTCTACCGTGAGCACGTCGCCGGGCCGCACCGCATTCGGCCAGCGCAGTTCGTCGACGCCGAGACCGATTGCGCCCTCGGCGAAGTTCAACGTTTTCACGAACAGGCGCATACTCATCGCGGCAGTATGCCAGCCACTGGCAATCAGCCCTTTGAAAATGCTTCTCTCGGCGCGCCTCCGGCTAAGATGAAACATCTGCGGGTCAAACTTGTGCGCGAACTCGACGACCTCCTTTACCGTCACGTGCAACGGCTCAGATTTGAATCGATCACCCGGTTTCAGATCGTCGAAATAATGCTCCTTCATGATGAGAATGGCCGAAGCGCATTGTTGCGTGATCGGTCACAGTCGAGCAACACATAAGTGAACGCCTGCGGCGCACCTGCTCACCGTTGGCGACGTGCGAAATGAGTTTTGATTCCTGCACTTGAACCCTTCAGGACAAGGCTCAAACTCAATTCATGGCTCGGTTTCCTCTGCGCAGTCCGTCAGAAAAAACAGGCGGTCTTTTTTATTTCGGTCGAATGCTCGACAAGATCCGGTTGCACGCCAGAGGCGAATTGCCGTCAGATTATCACGAGAATCTGGGAAAGGGTTTTGATGAAAAATGTGTGAAGTTTCTCCACGTCGATTGTGAGGAACTGGTCCAGCGAGTCAATCAGGGCGGGAGCGATGAGGAAATTTTGGATTGGTGCTTCACAGTAGGCCGCAAACCAACTGCGGACGACATTTACGTTTGGAACGAATTCATGCGGAAGCGCGGCTGGAACGATGAAGTTTCGGAAATGGTGGTGCGACGGAAAGTCGAAGCAGGAATGACCGACCGTTCCGACATTCAGACCTCGTTCGAATTCATCGACGCCGATGAAGGGCGCCTGCCGAATGCGGGTAGCGTCGGCACGCCGCGCAGTTAGGCGACGCAGCGTGCCGTCGCCGCCTGTTATTCCTCCAACGTATCGATTCGTTCAGCCAAATTAAAATCAAGCTCCGTCAAACCACCTTTGCTGTGCGTTGAAAGCATCAGACATACCTTGTTGTAGCGGATATCTATGTCGGGGTGATGTTCTTCTTCCTCAGCCACCTCAGCGACCCTGTCGACAAAATCGATCGCATCGACAAAATCATCGAATTCGAAAGTGCGCTCGATTTGATTTTTCTCTAATTCCCATTCGGGAATCTTTTTCATGCGATCCTTGAGCTCGCTTTGTTTGATCAAGTCAGCCATAACCGGAGAACGAGTATCACCCGAAAATCGTTTTGCAATGGCAAATCGACCGCCTAAAAAGCGAGTATTCGGCGAAGATTTCGGGCCGAATCGAAGACCTCTACTGCGCACTGGCGCGCTTGCTTCGAGAGTCGCGACCAATCTTTCAGCACCTCGCGAACAGCGGATTCCGCCTCTGAAGCGGACCGGACAAAATAGAATCCATTTTCAGCGGGAAGGTACCCTTGTGCACCGCTGTCTTCTGTCACTACGGGCCGACCCGACGCCAAAAACGCCGCAGCGCGGTCGCTTACCCACCCCGTGCGCCACGCCACGTCAACACCCTTAATTGCCGTGAACTCGGCGAGCGCGGTGGCGAGATAGCGGCGGTACCTGCCAGGAGTGCTGGCCACCCGGTGCGGATCGGCGATTTGCCAGCCGAGCCGGCGCAGTCGTTTCCTTTCGGGGTCATCCGCAGCGATGTTCATCGCAAGCTCAAACCGCGCCTCGGGCACGCGCGCCGGAAGGCGTAGATAAGGCTCGAAGGCAAATCTTTTGGAGAGATCCGGAAATTCGCCAGCGACCTCCACTGCCCCACCCCAATACCATTGCCCTACGGTTGTAAATTTTGGTGATCGCGGACGCGATTGTGGCCGGAACAGTTTCGTGTCCACGAGTGGATAATATGTTTTCCAAGCGAGCGCGGATTTCGGAAGCCGGCAATCTCGTCCATGAACGTTGAGCCCGATGGTCCAAAATTCGTGATGATACGACTGCCCCACTTCCATTTTCGTCATCCAATAAAAAATTTCGCTCGGGTCGAGATCGCAGAAAATGCGTCGCTCAAATTCCAGAAGCAGCGGCGGATGAATTGAGTACGCAAGATTAAGTAGAACATTCGGTCCGCTGAGGCGCTCGAGCAGCTCGCGTTTAGAGATTCCGATGCACTGCACGGAGTTCAGGTCGTGTGTATCCGCCGTGGGCTTCTGGTAAAGCAAAGAATACCGCCCCGCCAATCCATGCGCGCGCAATTGTCTTTGAAAATTCCTGATCTTGGACGCATCCGCCACGGCATTATCCGTGCCGGGCAAGAGCTCCAGCCAAATCGCGTCGTGCTTGAGTCGCTGTAGTCCGAGCATCCACTGCAACGGCACAGAAAAATTGCCGCCGCCTTCGCGGTACTTCGCGGCAAAGCCGCAGCCCAAAAAGATCGTCACGCGAGCAGAATGGTCTTTCTGCCCGCGTGCTCAAGCCCCAAAGGTTTGTTCTGCCTTAGAAGATGCGATTGTGCGCAGGCATCTTCGCTGCTCCAGGGAACACATGATCCGGCTCCGCGCGTTGATCGCACAGATGCGCATTCGGCACCGGCGTCACTGAACCGAGGAACTGCGGCGGTCTGCGTACTTGCATGCGCTGCTCGAGATCGTAAGCGAAACCAATCAGTTTGGGTTCACGCAGGAAGGTGCTGTACATCAGCATTCCGGCGGGCCTGCCGCTCGGAGGCCGGATCCCCACGGGAAGCGAAAGATTCGGATACCCCGCCACGGCGGGACCGGTCGAATTCGTCAGATGCGGTGCGACGATTGCATCGAGGTTGTGGGTGGCGAGTGCATTGTCGATGCCGCGGCGGGCTAAGAACGTGGCGCGGTTTCGCGCGTGAACATACATCGAATTGGTGGGATAACCCATCGTCTGTTCTGCGAGCTCAAAGATCTCCTGACCGTAGTAAACCAGTTCTCGCCTGCAATGTATCTGGTTGAACCTAATGAGGTCCGCCAACGTTCGCATGTTTGTGTTGCTGAGCGTTGCCAGGTACTGCGCGATTTGCACTTTAAATTCATACAGCAGCGCGGTGAACTCCTCGTCTGTGTATTCAAATACGTCACCCGTATCACAGTTGACGACGGTTGCACCCAGCTCCTCCATCACGTTCAAGGCGTGCTCTGCAAACCCCACCGTCGAGGCATCGCCTGGAATGCCGCTCCCATAATAACTGTAATCAAAATAGCGGACGTCGCGTCCGATCCGGGCGCCTTGCAGTGCGCCGCGTCGCAGAAACCGCGTGTAGTCATCAGGTAACGGCTGACCAACTACGCGACCAAACGGCGACTTTAATGCATTGAGAAGAATGGCAACATCGGTGACGGTGCGGCCCATTGGCCCGGCTGTATCCTGTTGATGAGAGATTGGAATGATCCCGTTTTGCGAAACAAGACCAAGAGTCGGTTTCAAACCAACGATACACTCGACCGCTGATGGTCCAGTGATCGATCCGTCTGTCTCAGTGCCCACTGCGACCGAGCACAGATTCGCGGCGACGGCATTTGCGGAACCGGAACTGGAACCCCATGACGTGTAACTCAAGTTGTATGCATTGATTGTGTTGCCGCCACGCGCGCTCCAGCCCACTGCGAGTGGATAGGCGTTGTCGAACCCGCGGAAGTTTGCCCATTCGCCCAGATTCGCTTTGCCAAGAATCACCGCGCCAGCACAGCGCAGCCGGCGAACGATGAACGCGTCGTCCGGCACGACGCTTCCAATCAATGCCAGTGACCCGGCAGTCGTTTGCATGATTTTTTCAATCCCGTTACACACTTCAGCTTCCGTCGCGATGTTATCCTTTAGCAAAACAGGAATTCCATGGAGCGGA
>JBJMXF010000132.1:0-6589 GCA_045809725.1 Candidatus Udaeobacter sp.
GCTGCCAATGGCGGCGAAGAGCTGCTGCGCTTGCGTGCGTACGAAAAGCTTCAAGGCCTTGTGCACCAGGGCGCTGTCAATCGCACAGTCACAGGCACCACGAAGAAATACAAAGGCGTTGCCAAACGAATGGTTATGCTGCGCGATGAGATGAAAGCTTTACGTGCCGCCTGCGACGAGCGCGCTCTCGCCAAGGCTGCTGCGCGTGACTGATCGCTGACCTCTGACATCGGAGTCTTTGGATACGTTTGGGCAGCGCACGCCGCTCGCGTATTGACACAGCGCTGATGGGATTAGCGACATCGGTACCCGTTTGATTGGACGTTTTGCGTTCCGAATTCGACGTTCGACCTTTCCATGCCAGAGACGTCAACCCCCGTCATCGCGAGCGCGAACAATCTTTCCGTCAAGTACGGCACTCAGGTCGTCCTCGACGGCGCGACCATTGCCTTTACGGAGGGCGAACACGTTGGGCTCGTTGGCCGCAACGGGTCGGGCAAATCGACCTTTCTCCAGATCGCAGCGGGTGTGGCCCAACCCGATTCAGGCGAATTCACTCGCCGGCGTGATCTCGTCACCGGCTATATGCCACAAGTTTCCGGCTTGAACGATGCGGCCACGGTCCATGCGAACATTCTTAGCGGCGCGCAGCGGATTCTCGACCTCATCGCCGAATACGAACACGTGCCGGCCGACAGCTCGCTCAGCGCTTCGCTCCTGGAGCAGATTATTCAGGCTGACGGTTGGAACTTGGAACATCGAATCAAGTCGCTGATCACGAATCTGCACGCGCCGGAATCCGATCGCGTCGTGGGCACGCTCTCCGGCGGGGAAAAACGCCGCGTCGCGCTTTGCCGGGCGCTTCTCGCGCGTCCTGATTTTCTGATTCTCGACGAACCGACCAACCATCTCGATACCGGCTCGATCGAATGGCTGGAAGACTTTCTCGCGCGTTATGCCGGCACGTGTCTGTTCGTCACACACGATCGCTATTTTCTCGATCGGGTAGCGATGCGGGTCGTCGAGCTGTCGCGCGGCCAGTTCATCAGTTACGACGGCAACTACACCGATTACCTGCTCGCGCGCGCGCAGCGACAAGCGGTCGAGGAGGCACAGGAACATCAACGGCAGAAGTTCTTAAAGCGGGAACTGCAATGGGTGAGAAAAGCGCCGCGCGCGCGCCGGACGAAATCGGTCGACCGCGTAGAACGCTATTTCGAGATGGCCGCGCAGGAAGCACCGGAGGCTGAGCTCGACGTCGAGTTGATTATCCCCACGCCGCCGAAGCTCGCGAATCGCATCATTGAATTGCGGGACGTGAGTGTGGAGTTGGGCGGTCGCACACTGTTTCAGCACGTGAATCTCAATCTCGCAGCCGGAGAACGCCTCGGCATTGTCGGTCGCAACGGGCTCGGCAAATCTTCACTTCTCAAAGTCATTCTGCAGGAACTACCCGCCGCAAGCGGTGCAGTTGAGATCGGCGCGCGGACTCAGATCAATTACGTCGATCAAAATCGGCTCCTCCTCGACGATGAGAAAACGGTTTGGCAAGAAGTCGGGACTGGCGGAGAACACGTGACGCTCGGCGAGCAAAGCATCACGTTGCGCGCTTATCTGCGGCGATTTCTTTTCAGCGAGGATCGCATCAACACGAAAATTTCGCAGCTCAGCGGCGGCGAACGCAGCCGGGTGCTGCTCGCTAAAATCCTGAAGCGCGGCGGCAACGTTCTGATGCTAGACGAACCGACGAACGATCTCGATCTCGGAACGCTACGCTTGCTCGAGGAAGCGCTCGTCGCCTTCGGCGGCTGCGTCATCGTGGTGAGTCATGACCGCTATTTTTTGAATCGCGTTTGTACCTCGATTCTGGCTTTCGAAGGCGACGGCCGCGTGGTCTATCACATTGGGAACTACGATTACTACCTGGAAAAACGAGGCGCACCCGGCCCAGTTCGCGATTCAATCGCCGCGACGGCGGAAACCGCCGCCGAGCAAGGGAAAGGCAAAGACAAACCGCGGAAGCTTAAATGGAAAGAAGAGCGTGAATGGGCGTCGATGGAGGCGAATATTCTCTCTGCAGAAAACGAGGTGTCGAAGTTGGAGGCCACGTTTGCCGCGCCGGATTTTTATGCGAAACCGCGCGCGGAAATTTTCGAGTTGGAAACACAATTAAAAACCGCACGCGACAAAGTCGCGCACCTCTATGCGCGGTGGCAGGAACTCGAGCTGCTGCAGAGCGTCCCGTCTTCTTAGATTTCGCTTGCTCTGTGAGAGCTACTGCCTGTGCTCCAATCGCTGGTGAGCTTTCCAAGAAACCACTTCGCTTCTCTTATCATAAGCCGCTCTCGGCATGTCGCAGCTTTCAGCAAAGAAGGTTGGATGAGCTCAATGGATGTAGCCACGGCCCTGTGGGCCGTCTCCGAAGTGCGAAACGCAGCGCCGAGCTGAACCGGCCACAGGCCGGTGGCTACAGAATTGTGAAATCCCGGCGCCGCAGATGCTGCATGAACATTCGGTTGGCGATTACTTGCCTCCAACCCGCTGTTGCAACGGAGCCAATGCCGCAAGATCAACAGCAGATGTGGGCGAAGCCGTTTGATCCAGCAGTTCTTCGGCCGCCGCTTTCAGTTCCGTCCATCGCGACAACGGATAGGCGGGCGCAAGCACGATATGACGAAGTATGCTGCGCCACTCCACCAGCGCGCGTTCAATATCGCCGTGACGCAACAATTCGTTAGTCAGCTTGTGCTTGGAGCGCGGATCAGCCACCAGCGCGCGCACCACTTCCGATGCGCCGGCGCCGTATTGCACCGGCACGCCTATGGTGAGGTAACCCGGATAATCGGCCCGGCGGTACACTCGCTGACACAAAATGCCGAGCCGCCCGCCCATCGGCGCGTCCTCGCCGGCGAAGCGCGGACCGGCGCGAATATTGGCGAGATCGAAAACTAATTCGTCGATCGGATAGGTTTCGTCTTCGAGCGCGACCGCCACCGCCAGACCTTCGCCGCCGTGAAAAAATGAGAAGATCATTCCCCGCGCGGTGGGTGTGCCGTCGGGTTCAACCAATCCAAGATGTCGCCACGCGTAGGTAGGCGAGTTCACGATCGCAACCGTTTTATCGTGCTCCAACTGATCGCACGTTCGACAAACGTCCGGCAGGTTCTCGCGCTCCGGCGGATCGATCAATGCGTTGCCTAACGAATCGATGTGCGCGTTGGCCGGCACATTGGCGTAATCGAGCCGGACCGAAAGCAAATTTCCGCGCATCGTCCAATCGACGATCGTGCCCGGCCTAACCAGTACAACGAGCTGCGGCCGGATCTCAGTTTCAAATTGTTCATGGGTAAAAATTCCGCGCCGCGCAGCCAAATCTTTATTTGGACGTTGGGCGTTCGGCGTTGGCCCGCCTGCATCGCTATGCGAAGCATTGCGGGCAGGGCGTTCGGCGTTTTGTGCGAGCTTGTTGGTTATTTCTTTCTTCAGCCATTTCACCAACGCCACCTCTCCCGAAGCGAGCACCGTCGCGACCGGCAACTCGCGCCCATAATGATTTTGCTCGCGCAGCCTGCAGAGATTTCCGGTGCCGAGTCCATCGAGCATACGCGGCACCGTGAGCGCCCGTTGCCACCCATCGTTTTCGCGCACAAAAGCGCGACCGAGCGTCGCACTTTCCGCCGCCGATTTCGCTTCCCACTCTTCCCGAGAATTCAGCATCTCGATCATTCCGCGCCGGACGAACCGCGCGCGTTCATCGGTCACCCAAAGTCCACACGGCCGCGGCCCGGTTTCGAGTGAGTGCTCCAAGCCGAGCGGCACGCGTTGCACGCTGAACAGTGACTGGGTCAGTTGCACCGCCGCCGCGAACGGTTGTTCGCCCCGCTGTTTGGCCGCATGCATCACGCTTATCAGACTGGGCCAATCAACCTGGGCTGCGCGTTTCAGTTGGCGCGCTTTTGTGTCGCTCAACCGCGGCAGATCGTTCGTGTAAAGCGCGTGACCCACTTCATCGAGACCGCGGCGGCCGGCGCGACCAAACATCTGGAGAAGCTCGTCCGCTTCGACCTGGCGCTCGAAATTGCCGGCGAAATAACGTCGATCGGTCACGATCACCGAGCGCATCGAAAAATTGATCCCGGCGGCAAGTCCCATCGTCGCGACGACGACGTTGAGTTGTCCCGCTTTGGCCAGCGATTCCACCACGCCGGCGCGCGCGGCGTAACTGAGTCCGCTGTGATGATACGCCACACGATTTCGCAACAGTTTTGTCGGGCTCTTCCCCGCGGTTTGTTCCTGCGCCGCAGTTAATCGCAGAGGATCGCGCACAGGTATAGCCGACGCGATGGTTTGCGCGATCTGTTCGGCCGCGGCGCGACGCGGCGCGAACACCAACACCGGAGCGAGGTCCGCGCGCATCGCGCGGCCAATCATGCGCGGCCAGAAATTACGCGACTGAACAAATTGGGAATCAGGCAAATTCCCGAGATCAGTTTCCTCCAGCGGCACCGGTCGCGTCGTATGCTCGACGAGGACAGCGTCACGTCCGATGCGTTGCAGCCAGTCGACCACGTCGCGCGGGTTGGCCACGCTCCCGCTCAAAAAGAGCAACTGTGTTGTTTTCGGTGCGAGCGCGACGGCCAGCTCGTAATGCACGCCCCGCATTGGATCACCCAGCATTTGAAATTCATCCATGACCAGGAGACCCGGCCCTTCGCCGCGGAGGAATCGCCCCCGCTGTGTCTCGAGCGTCGCGACCACAACCTTCGCGTCGAGATTTAGCGCGACGTCACCCGTGGATATGCCGACATCCCAGCCGCGCACGCGCCATTCCGATAATTTATCGTTAGCGAGTGCGCGGGTCGGAACGGTGAACACCGCCTGAGTTTTCAGGTTCGGATAAAGCAGCTCGAAAATATAAGTCTTGCCCGATCCTGTCGGCGCCTGCACCACCACATCTTTTCCCTGTTGCAACGCGCGCACCGCCTCCTGTTGCCATAGATCAGGAATAATGAGCCCGACGGCCAGTCCTGCCTTCATTGAGCAAACATCCGGGCACCAAGTGCAGATGCAATTTTTGGCTTCGACACCGCATCGCTGTGGCATTGACGTACTGCCGTCAGATGTCGGTCGTCAGTGATCAATGGTGACGCGCAGCGGTCCTGCCACAGATCGGGAATGGAGCTGAGGGATCAGCGACATAGAAGGTGAAGCGACGAGGGTAGGAGCGAGTGAGCGTGGGCAGCGAGCGAGTTTCAATAACCAACCCAACCGACAATCCCTGAATCACCCGTCAAACATGTTTGAACGTCGTCCCCCTGCAATCGAGGAAAGGATCTCGCGCACGTCGGTTCTGGGGAGCACACGCGGCTCGCGTGTTGGTGTCGGCGGCTCGCCGAAACGGACTTTGTTCCCTTAACGACTGTCATCTGCACTTTTTTTCTCGCATCGTGCGCAGCGAGCGAGTTTTCAATCGGCATAGACGTCTGGGAGCACACGCGGCTCGCGTGTCGCGTTCGGCGGCTCGCCGAAACAAGCTTATCTGATCTAGATCGCGAAAACCGAAGAGCCGGGTTAGCGATCGTATTGCCAGTCGCTCCGGCAATTGCTACACTTGCAGCGTGAAATTTCGCATCACGATTGAATCTGATGAAGACGGCGTTTTTGTTGCCGAGTGCCCGGCTTTGCCTGGCTGTATTTCCCAAGGGAAAACGCGTGACGAAGCAATGGCGAACATTCGTGACGCCATTCAGGGCTATATCGACAGTTTGAAAAAACACGGCGAACCTATTCCGGCTCCAATCACCGAAGCCGTCGTCGAAGTTAGCGTGTGAGCCGTTTGCCTGTTTGTTCGGGCCCGGCTGCGGTCAAAGCATTCGTTAAAATTGGCTACACTGTAGATCATCAAACTGGAAGCCACATCATTCTGCGGCATCCGTCCGGGCGCCGACTAACAGTTCCAAATCATCGCGAACTGGCTAAAGGAACGCTGCGCGCGTTAATCCGCGAAGCTGGTCTAACAAAAGAACAATTTGTCGGATTGCTTTGAATGTTGGAAATCTGGAACAACGCAGAACGATGATGGCTGAAACCCAGGAATTCATTTCGAAGGGCCGTCTCGATGCTCTGACCGACGGCGTTTTCGCCTTCGCGATGACGCTGCTCGTCGTGAACCTCGATTTGCCCGAAGATTTTCATCCCTCATCGGCTGCCGAGCTGATTTCCGCTCTCCTCGATCTCGGCGGCACATTGATCGCCTACATCATCACCTTCCTGGTGCTCGCAAGTTTTTGGCTCGGCCGCGCGCGCACCAGGGAGGAGCCGGAATCGGCGAGCGGCGCTTACGCGTGGTCATTGCTCTTCCACCTGTTCTTCGTCACCCTTCTGCCGTTCTCGATGGTTGTTGCTGGCCGCTACAACCTCGCGCCGGCGATATGGGTCTATGGAGCCAACATGATCCTCCTGGCTTTGACCGCAATGGGCATCACGTTCGTGATCGAGCGCGACATCCAGCGCCGGCTGATCCCAAGCGGTCGTCCCGAATACAGCGTGCTGATCGCTTCGGCTATTCTTTCGATGGCAATCGGATTCT
>JBJMXF010000133.1:0-54588 GCA_045809725.1 Candidatus Udaeobacter sp.
TGGAAAAATTGAGGTGCGGCCGCCAGAAACATTGCCGGGAAATCCAGCGAAATATTAACAGGCGACGTCTGAAGAGCGCTCCAGGTGGTGCCGATGGGCAACGGAAAACTCGCGGTGAAACTGAGTGGACTCGATTTGGGCAAGTGAATCACGCCGCGCGTGTCCCACTGACTGGAATCGATGGTTGCTTGAAATTCGACCGGAATCGCGGCTGCTTTTTGTCGTGTTGGGACGCGCATTGTAGAAACGTAATCCCGCAGATCATTCGTCCAGGCGTCCACTGTTCCTGAATACTTGTGCTCCGGTGAAAGATCGATTTTGCCTTCACCTGAGAGAGAATCCTTTTTCCGGGTTAAATCGAAGCGTTGGATTTCCAGCTCGCTCGGTTTCAAAGTGACGTCTGCTCTGAAGCTGTCGATGTCGTATTTGAAAAATGTCAGCGAGGCGCCCTCGATCGTAAGGCTGCCGCCGAAGTTGCGAGCGTGGGTATCCATTGAGCCTTGAATGCTGACTTTGCCTGCGAAATCACCTGGGTTTGCACCAAAAAGAGCAAGAAATTCACCGAGTTGGTTAATCGAGGCTGAAATGTTTCCGCGAAAATCCGGCCCGAGCCACTCGGCCGAAGTCGCGGGGAATGCGGCTTCACCGTGTAAGGTGAATTCATTGCTTTTCTGTCTGATGTAAAGTTGCTGCAGCTCAATCTTCCGGTTGTAAAGCGCGGCGCCCAGCATGAGCGCTTCCGCTGTGCGATCGCGCCAGGTCAGACCGGTTAGTTCACCCCAGAGCGACGCAGTTGCGCGGTCGGGCTCGGCCAGGTTGCCGCGAAATGTGAAGTTGCTGGCATGGAGCAAGCCATCGACACGATCGGCGAAACCAAGCGCATCCGAAATCTGCGCCAACGAAAGGTCGGCAGCGCCGCCTGCAATCTTCCAGTTAGAATGTGACGAGTGCCATTCATGCGAAATATTCGCCCGAAGTTTGCCGCCGAACGCATCGACGTCGAACTGCAATCCCATTCGCCGATTCCCCAACCGCGCGAAATCTACCGTCGCAGCCTGTAAATCGAGTCCATGAGTCAAAGTCAGTCCGGCGAGCGTCAAGCGATTGCTTTCCCAATGAGTTGCGCCGCGTAACTGCGAAAAAGTTTGGCGCACCCATGGTGAGGTAATCATGAGCTCGGCAGCGGTGAACCGGCCGGGTTCCGTCTCGCTCAACGATAAGGAACCGTTCCGCAGCAGGACCAAACTCGGCCCGGTCTCGACTCGCGTTTCGAGCTTGGCGATATTTAAGTTTCCGGGGAGCAACCGATGAAGTGTCGCCCACCCGCGTTCACTCAATGCTTGCACATTTGGATTCGTGCGGTGCAGCTCCGCGTGCAGTTCTCGCACGGAGATATTGCGGATGTCGCGGCCGCTCAGGTGCAGAAAGACGTGCTTTAGATTCAAAAGAACTCGCACATCCAGCAGAGTAACGTCAATCCGGGCTGCATCGGCACGAACGCTTTTCAGGTGGAGCTGACGAATGAGAATGGGACGCAGAAATGGCGCGTCGACCCCCTCGATAGTGGCGACGAAGCCCTCCTGGCGAGCGAACCACCAGACCCACAGGCGAATCCCGTTGGAGACCGCAATCGGCGCAAGCAGGACAGCGGCGATCGCTACGATGACGATCACCAGAACAATGAGGAAAATTCGATTCTTAAACCGCATCGCTGTTAGGCAAAGAGGTGATGAGCGAAAGGCAGCGATAATTGGTGATTACACGTGTGTGTGTCACTCGGATTCTGATCGTGGTTGACTCGCCGCTATCCACTCTTCTTCTCGTCTTTGAAGATCAAACGCAGCGGCTGCTCCGTTTGAATCCGTTGTTCGAGTTGCTCCCTCAGATTCTTCTCGGCTTCTGCGGACAGCTCGCTACCTGCTGCCTTCTTCCACGCCAGGTCAGGTAGCACTGATAATTCGCTTTGAACATCCTGCCCCGAAATGCGGTTCCACAACCCGTTTTCAAATGCGAGTACATCGACTTGTTGCTGTTCAACGCCCAAGATTTGCGCGTGCGGCAGCTGCACTACGATTTCGCCCGGGCGGATATCGATCGAGAGGCCTTTTCTCAGATCGAAGCCGGCTTTGGCAATGAACGTGCCATGCAGCTTCACGCGTTTGGAGCTGCCCACCCACGTATGCAGCAATTCGTGCTCGACTTCGATGCGGCGGGACAGGACGACCAGCTCGCTCACCGGCGTCGTCTGTTCCATGTAAACGCGATCATTGATCGTGATCCGTGGCTGCAAATGCGCGATGTCGACGAACGCAGAGCGCAGATTTTTGCCCAGCCGCTCCAGCTCAGCCGTGCTTTGCCGGGCAGTGCGAGCCGGCCAGCTTTCGACGCGCAAGAAGATGATGATAATCGTCGTGGCAATGATCAAGGCCACAAGCGCCAACGCGATTGGCCATGTAATGCGATATGAGGTTCCGGATTTGGACATTGGACGTTCGGCGTTAAGCCTTTGTATTCACACGCAATCGAGCAAGAGCAGATCACGAGCAAGAAGAAAGCGGCGAACGTTTCTACCCCAAAAAATTACCGCCCCCCACACCCGATAGGCGTGAAGGGCGGCTGTTCCCCCCAGAACAATCGTAGAAAACTTTCAAGGCTGTAAGCGAGGTTGCGTCCGCTGGCAACAAAATTCTACACAAAATTTTCGAAAAATTTTCGCGGACTTCTGCCGTTGCGATTTCCCCAGTAAATCAGGTCACGATAGACTGAACAGAATGTCGAGAACACGACGGTGACCAAGGGGTTGCACAAGCGCGCGTAGCGGTCTCTAATTCGGAATGCGTGATATGGGCGATGAAGGGACGTCGCGCAATTTTGCTGGTTCATTGCTGGTCGCTCATCCGAATATGCTCGACCCTAATTTTCGGCGCACGGTGCTTTTTGTTTCCGAGCATGAGCCTGCTGAGGGCGCGTTGGGCGTGATAATCAATCGTCCGCTTGACCGCCCAGTGGCTGAACTCGTCTCCGGTTCGCCGCCGACCGGGCTCGCTGATGTGCCGGTGTTTTTGGGCGGTCCGGTGGGCAAAAACCAACTGATGTTTGCCGCGTTTGAATGGAAGAAGGGCGCAGGTCTGAAACTCAATCACAACATCGCATTTGACGAAGGACACGATGCACAGAGCAATAAAAACCTGGTTACAGTTTGTGCTTTTGTTGGCTACGCAGGCTGGGGCGCTGGCCAGCTCGAAAGCGAGGTGAAACAGAAAGCGTGGGTTGTGCAGAACGCCAATCCATCGCTGCTAAAACTTGATCGCCTGCCAAATCTGTGGTTCGACATTATGCGAAAGCTGGGGCCGTGGTATAAAATGCTCGCCGCTGCTCCGGATGACCCCTCCCTGAACTGATCAAGAAGTGAGCCCTCAAAAGTGATTTAGCTTGATTCCTATTTCTCACTAATCACTCTCACTTCGCGCCATGATCATCGGTGTACCAAAGGAAATTAAGGAACAAGAGCAGCGCGTTGCCTTGCTCCCCTCCGGCACGCTTCAACTGACCAAGCATGGTCACACTGTTTTGGTGGAAACGAATGCCGGGCTCGGTTCCGGCTACCCCGACGAGGACTACGTGAAAGGGGGCGCGGAAATTGTGGAGGAGGCAAAACAAGTTTTCGCGCGTGCTGACATGATTGTGAAAGTCAAAGAACCTTTGAAAGCCGAGTTCCCCTTATTGCGCAAGGGCCAAATTCTTTTCACGTATCTGCACCTTGCTGCGAGTAAATCTCTCACTGAGGCCTTGCTCCAATCAGGTGTGACCGGCGTCGCCTACGAGACGATTCAGGTGGACAATCGTTTGCCGCTGCTGGAGCCGATGAGCGAAATTGCCGGGCGCATGTCGGTGGTGATGGGCGCGAATTTTCTCGCCAAGTACAACGGTGGCAGCGGAGTTTTGCTGGGCGGCGTTCCGGGCGTGTTGCCAGGCCGCGTAGTCATCGTCGGTGGAGGAACTTCCGGCGTGAACGCCTTGCGGATGGCCAGAGGTCTCGGTGCCGATGTCACAATTCTCGACATTGACGTCGAGCGGATGCGATTTCTCGATATCGCAATAGAAAACCTGCACACACTGTATTCGAACGAAGCAAATTTGGACGACTTAATGCCGGGTTGCGATTTGCTCATTGGGGCCGTGCTTTTGCCCGGGGCTAAAGCGCCGAAGCTAATCACGCGTGCAATGTTGCGAAAGATGAAGCGCGGCAGCGTGTTCGTAGATATTTCGATCGACCAGGGCGGTTGCGCTGAAACCTCGAGGCCAACCACGCACCTCGATCCCGTTTATGTTGAAGAAGGCGTGACGCATTATTGTGTTGCAAACATGCCCGCTGCGTACGCGCGCACCGCGACGCAAGCGCTGACGAACGTTACCTATCGTTACGTGGAGCTGCTGGCCAACATCGGTCTTGAGGGCGCGTGCAGAAAGCAGCCGACGCTAATCGGTGGGATCAACACTCGCGATGGCCGGCTCACTTGCGATGCGGTAGCCGAGGCCCATGGCTTGAAATGGGAGGCACCGTTTTAGCGTTCGTGGCGAGACGTTTGTATTTAAAGCAGGATTCCGCGGTCACAAAACTGCGCTTGCTGACGTTGATCAACTAAAGCAATGTGCGTTTCTAACTATGAAGAAATATATCTGCATTCTGGCCGGAGCCGCGCTTCTCGCGGCGTGCGAGCAAAAAACTGAAACTGTGACTCCTGAAACGAGTCCAACTCCCACGACCCCGCCGCCTGCGGCGACTCAAATGACAAGTCCCGCTGCTTCAGATGCCGTCACGGAATCGCCGGCTGGCACGGAGGAAACACCTGCGGAATCGCCACCCGCGCAGTAAAGCTGAAAAGTTTTTTGAGAAGTCTTCCCCCGGATAATTCGGTGGAAGATTTCTTTTGTACGCCGTGGTGGATGACGGAATTTACTGCGTGTTGAGGCCGCTCGTTCTCGGATAAATTCTTGGCGACGCAGGCGACGAAGGTGAGTTCATTCTCATTCCCGAAAGCGCGCCGTTTGACGCGTCGCTCAGAATACGAGCATGTGAAACGGAACGGGAACACGCATCGCGGCAAGCTTCTGATGTTAAATGCGATGACGCTGGAGGATTCTAGTCTGTGGCGTGCGGGATTTGTTACTTCGGGCCGCGTGGGCGGCGCGGTTATTCGCAATCGTGTTCGACGTCGTTTGCGGGAAATTGTCCGCCACCACCAGCATGAACTACGACAAGGCATTTGGTTCGTAATTATTGCCAGACAGCAAGCCGCGACCGCGAGTTATGGTGCGTTGAAAGATGAATGGTTGCGCCTCGCTAGACGCGCTTCTATTCTGCTCTGATGCTCGGACTGGTTCGTTTCCTCATTCGCCTTTATCAATGCACTCTTTCGCCGCTGCTTCGTCTGCTGTGCGGTCCTGACTGCGGCTGCCGGTTTACCCCGAGCTGTTCGAGATATTTTCTGGAAGCGGTGGAGACCCATGGCGTTCGGCACGGAAGCTGGCTGGGTTTGAAGCGCCTCGCTCGCTGCCAACCATGGGGTGGATGCGGGTACGACCCGGTGCCGCCGCGTTTGGCTGGCGGATCTCAGACTGAGATCCGTCGCTGCGTCTGATCGTGCAAAACCGAATTTATGGATCGAACAGCGTGGATTGTAGTCGCTCTTTGCGTAGTCGGGCTCGTCGTATGGGAAGTCTATTTGGCAAAACAGATGGCGCCCAGACGCGCTCTCGTGACTGCGACGCCCGGCCAAACTTCGGCAACGCCGACGCCGGCCCCCCTTGGTCCTTCGCCTTCTCCACTTGCCACCCCTGAAGCTGCGCCGGCGCAGGCCGCTGAATCAGTTCCAACCTTTTCGGAAAAGTTCGAGACGCTGCGTAATTCGGATTTCGAATTGCGCTTCACTAACCGCGGCGGCGGCATTTCGGAGGCGATTATGTTCAACCACATCGCCGAAGACGCTAAGCGGGTGATCTTGAATTCTCCCAAGCACATGCCTATCGGCGCGATGGTTGATGACCCCACAATGCCTGTGCTTCCGGAATTTACGTTGGCGCGTGACTCCGACAGCAGTGTTCGGTGCGAGCGCACCACGCCTGACGGGATCACAATCCGAAAGAAATTTTCGTTGCTGCAGTCGAACCAGAAGAAAGACAATTTTCTTCTGGAACTCACTCTCGATGTTCAGAACACAGGCACGGAGCCGCACGCAACCGGTGACTACTTCGTCGCGTTGGGTTCGGCGGCACCGATTCATCCGAAGGATTATCCGTACTACACGCGATTGGTTTGGTGCATCAATGGTAAGGCGAGAGACCGCAACGTAAGTTCATTTCAAGGTAGCGGCGGCTTTCTCGGTATTGGTGCGCATCCGGCGCAGGCGGTTTTTCAGGAGAATGTTGCTGGGGCAGAATGGACAGCCGTAACCGACCAGTTTTTCGCGACGATCATCGCGCCGCTAACGGCGAAAGCTACCGGTATCTGGGGCCGTTCGTTTGAAGTCTCAACCGCGCAAAACATGGCCGGCGTTGAAGGTGCAATGCGCATGCCCGGATTTCAGGTACAGCCAGGACAAACTTACACTGCGCGCTTCCAGATCTGGACCGGACCGAAAATCTATCATCGGCTGGCTCAACTCGAGCACAACCAAGCCGAGATCATGAACTTCGGCGTATTCAAAATCGTCAGCCAATTTCTTCTCAATTTCCTCAACACGATTCACGGCTTCGTAAAAGATTACGGCGTCGCGATTCTCGTATTGACGCTCGTCGTGCGCTTGGTGCTCTGGCCTCTCCAGAGTAAAGCGAATCAAACGATGCGTAAGACAGCGTTGCTTGGGCCGAAGATGCAGGAGCTGCGCGAAAAATACAAAGACGACCCGACACGCATGAATCAGGAGGTAATGAAAATGTACAAGCAATACGGCATTAATCCCGTAGGCGGTTGTTTGCCGATGGCCATTCAGATCCCCATTTTCTTCGGGCTTTACCAGATGCTCGCGCAGGCCGTGGAATTGCGAAACGCGAGGTTTCTCTGGGTACAAGATCTGTCTCAGCCCGATACCGTTGCACATCTGCCGGTGCTCGGCTTTCCGATCAACATCATTCCTCTGCTTATGGGCGCTACACAGGTCTGGCTAATGACCATGACACCGAAGACCGGCGATCCCACCCAGCGCCGCATAATGATGTTTACGCCGCTGATCTTCCTATTTTTCTGCTACAATTTTGCGGCGGCTCTGGCATTGTATTACACCGCGCAAAATCTTTTCAGCATCCTGCAATTTTGGCAGAACAAACGGCAACCGATGCCGACGCTGGAAAAAGTTGCGCCTGCTGGAAAGCGAAAACGATGATGACGCCGAAAGATCTGCTGGACACGATGCTCGGGTACCTCGGTTTCGTGGTGCAAATCGAGGAGACCACCAACGAAGGTGGCAACGCGACGCTGCAGATTTACACTGAGGAAAGCCGTCGGATCATCGGGCGCGACGGCGAGACGCTCGAGGCCATTCAGTTTTTGCTCAATCGTGTGCTGCAAGCCAGAGACAAGAACGCCGAAAAAGTTATCGTCGATTGCGAACATTACCGGTCGATGCGCGAAGACAAGATCGTGCATCGCGTGCGCGAGCTGGCCGAGCGGGTGCGCATCACCGGCCGTTCCCTGCAACTCGAGCCGATGAATTCCTACGAGCGGCGTCTCGTTCACAACGCGTTCAAGGACGATCCGGAAGTTGCCACGTGGAGCCCGTCCGATTCTGCCCGCATTAAGCAAATCACTCTGTTGAAGCGCCCCAAAAGATCAGCCCCGCAAGGAACAACGGCTTCGTAGCCGTCGAGTTTTTGTAGCCGCTTCGCTGTGCGAAGCGCGGCACGAATTGAGGCCGCCCATACTCTTGAAATGCACGTGCAATTGCACGCCTATTCGTCTAATTCTCGTTCGAACCTATGGCCCTGTTCGACACTTTGGTGCCGATGCTACGAAGTCACTATCCAGATCTTCACTTCACAGGGCCGTCGAGTCAGCCGCCACAGATCACGATCCCGGCTTCACATCCCGACGTGGGCGATGTCGTGCTTCAGGACGACGAGGAGGAGATCACAGCTTACCTCGGTCACTTCACGCATAGGCACTTCTCGAACTACGATGACGTTCCGACCTCTGAGAAGGAAAAGGTTATCGCTAAAGATGTCGTCAGGTTTCTCGACGACCTGTTCACAGATCGAATCGTAATGTGGGGCTCACATCGCGGCATGGGTGGATCGCACTCGATAGACTCACCGTCTTTGTTGAGTCTTGCACGCAAGAAGTATGTTTGGTCTGGACCGCGAAGCACGTAACCAATCGACGAAGCCAACGAGCGTTACCCACGGCTATTACAGGTTCATTTCGAGCGTGCCGCATCGGTGGCGGTTCCCGGTTGCAGTTCCGGTCGCCATCGGAATTTCTCTAGTAGCGGGTTATCTTTTCCTTCCACTGCATCGGCGATGATCTCGCCGAGTACTGGTGCAAATTTGAATCCGTGTCCGCTGTCACCCGCAGCGACGACTAGTCCTTCCCGCTCTGGATCGCGTGCGATCCAGAAATGTCCATCGTGCGTGTCGCAGTACATGCAGATGCGTGTGTAGACAATCGGGGCGTTGGTAAGCGAGGGGAAGGTCAACGCTAGGAATTCGCGCAGGTTCTTTTCGTCGTCCGCGGTCACAACGCGCTCTGGGGAGTCGGGCGACATCTCGCGTCCGGCACCGTGATTAGCGATCTTCACTACGCCGTCGCGATTGATCGGGAATCCGTAGTAGCCCGTTGTTGTAATGTCTGCGCCGAAAACCGGAAAACGCTCCGGCGCAAACAACAGAGGGTCTGAAGGCTTGAGGTGAAATACTGGCTGGCCGGTCGCGCGGAAAAACCTTTTCGTAGACGGCAGCAGGTACGGCGTCCACGCACCAACTGCCATCAAAACTAAATCGCCCGGCAGCCTCGTCATCCCGAGCGAAGGCGAGGGACCCCGCGAAACTACCTGAACGGTTTCGCCACGGGGTTCCTCGACTTCGCTCGGAATGACAGCTTTGAACTGCGAATGTTGGAGAATGACTCCGTTGACGCGCTGACCGGCCTGATCCAACGCAGCGAACTTGCCTTCGTGCAATGTCACACCGGCAGATTTCGCGCGCTCAGTTAACATTGCTACAGCGCGACCGCTCTCGGCATAACCCGCCTCGATCTCAAGAACGCCGTCGCGATAAAGTTGCGGATTCCATGCCGGAAAACGTTTCCACAACTCCGGCGAGTCCATTCGCGCCACTTTAAGGCCGCGCTTTTCGAGGAGTTTCAAACTTTCGTATTCAAAATCACCTGGCTCCATAGTTCGCTGCCTAACGAACATGACACCGACTTCGTGGTACAACTTGGTGCCGAATTCTTCATTCCAGCCGCGCCAGAGTTTGATCGAACGTTCGGCAAGCGCGGTGTAATCTTCGTCAGCGCCGTATGCCGCGCGCACGGCCTTACTGATATCGGTAGACGCCGCTAACGGGTGCGGCAGCGGCCCAGGATCGACCAGCACGACTTCATGACCGCGCTTCCTCAGTTCAATCGCGGCTGTAACGCCGTTAATGCCTGCGCCAACGACGATCACTTTCGCCATATCGTGAGACCTGTCATTCTGAGCAACGCGAAGAATCTCTGATCATACGATCCGTATTACGGAGGGGAAATAATCAGAGATGTTTCGCTCTACTCAACATGACAGGGAAAAAAGCAGCGTCGGGTTTCACGGCGGCTAATTTCATTGTTCCTAAGTCGCTCCTCGCAGCGCACGTTCTCGTTCAAGCAGGGTCGGGTGTGAGTAATAAAAACCGCTGTAGAGCGGGTGTGGCGTCAGGTTGCTCAGGTTTTTCTCGGTGAGTTTGCGCAATGCTTCAACAAGCGGTTGCGGCTCTCCCATAATCGCGCTCGCGAACGCATCTGCCTCGTACTCGAAACGACGCGACCACATGTGGACCAGCGGCGAAAACCAAAAACTGATCGTCCCCGCTAACAACGCAAACAGCAGCATCGCAGGCACAATGTTCGCTGCGGTAAAACCAGCATGATACTCGAAACCGAATGCGCGATAAAACCATTCCTGACGCGCCAACCAGCCGACGACTGCGGAGCCAACGAACACGCCGATAATCGAAACGCCGAGCAACTTTAGGACGTGACGCTTTTTGTAGTGTCCGATTTCATGCGCAAGTACGGATTCCAGTTCCGGCTCGGCAAGCTGGGCTATAAGTGTATCGAACAGGACAATTTTGCGAAAACGGCCGAACCCGGTGAAGAAGGCGTTGGAATGACGCGACCGTTTGCTGCCGTCCATCACCTCGATGCTGCGAGTTGGGAAGTTGGTGCGTCGCGCCAGTGAGAAGAGGCGTTCGCGCAAGGTGGAGCCCTTCGGTAGCGGGGTGAATTTGTTGAACAACGGCATGATCACTACAGGCGCAATCAGCATTAAGAATAACTGAAACGCGATAACTAGCACCGCTGACCAAATCCACCAGTTCGGGCCAATCCACTCGACCAACTTCAATACCAGCAGAAGCAAGGGAAAGCCGAGTAGCACCGCGAGCAAAAGTCCTTTTACACGATCGAACCCCCACGTGTTCAGGGTGGTCGAATTGAAACCGAATCGGTCTTCGAGTTTGAACTGCGCGTACCACGCGAATGGCAAACTGACGACGCTTAATGCAACGCCTGTTGCGAAAAAAAAACCGGCCATTGCCAAAACGGACGTGCCGAAAGAGGCCGTGAAGCTTCCAAGCGCCCATGGCAATACACCGCTGAATAACAAGCCGATGAGGAATGCGGCATCAAACACCGTGACGACCTGTCCGAACCGGCTCTTGGCAAGGGTATACTCGACTGAGCGCAGGTACGCCGGTTCATCAACCATCTTGCGAAATGCAGGGGGCACTTCATGCGCGTGCGCACGCACATGACGTTCGTTGAGCCGGCTAAGCCACAGTTCTGTGATGGCGCGTGCGAGAATCAGAACCAACGCAACGACGGCGAACAGCGACATATTTTCCATCATAGTCTGTCATTCTTAGTGCAGCGAAGCTGTAACGCAGCGGACGACGTCCGCGAGGCCAGGCTTCCCATCTCACTTCGGTAAGGAGCGACTAACCGAAATCAGAGATGTTTCGCTTCGCTCAACATGACAGAAATTGGTCAGCTTGGAAAAAGCTTCCAATAGTAGCGATACCAATCACTCTGAAATCGTTCGGCTGGGTCGTACTTTCGTTTCAGGTTCAGAAATTCTTTGAACTGTGGATAGCACGCGGTGACTTGCTCGGGTTTCGCGAATTTGTGATATGTCAGGTAATAACTCCCGCCGCGAGCTATCGCCAAATCGATTAATCCGCGGAACGAACGCGCTGACGCTTCGATGCCGCCCGGTGTGTGCAGCGTGAGCAAATTGAAAATGACACAGGCGTAGGATTCCTTCGCCCACGCGAGAAAGCTCTCATCATCTTTTTCAATCAATCGAACGGTGCCGTAGATCACGGTTGTGCGATTCGACCGCAACAAATCTGCTGCCTGCGCTAGAAAATCGGGAAGGTCCGGACGTGGAACATAGATTTCGGTAATGATAAGGCTCGACTCATCACCACCGATTTCGGCTCGGATTTTCTGCGCATAGTTCGGGAGATATGCGCTCAGCTGGTTCGTGTCGGACCAGTAGGTCTGACCGTTTGTGGACAAATAGTAATCGCTGTAGCGCTTGAACGCCTTTTCGCGATCGGTGTACGCGAGGCGCAGGAGGTCCAGCCAGTCGTCATCGCGTAATTCTTTTTTCGCCGTAATGGGTTCGTCTTCGCTGAGCGGTTCATAGCAGGAAAACACTCCGCGCTGAAGGAAGTCGGGTGATTTCTCATCGACTGAAAATTGAAAATCACCGTAAAGAAATTTTTGCGCGATGCGTTTTTCAAAGCGCTCTGGCAGATCCTCTGCACGAATTATTTCGACCACGCGTCTTAATTTTTGCCGCCGCACGAGCCGAAGCGTTACGCTTTCGATTAATCCAAAAAGGCCGTAGCCGCCGATCGCCAGTCGGAACAATTCGCTATTCTCTTCTCGCGAGCAGCGAATCGATTTCCCATGTGCATTGATGAGGGTGAATGATTCGATGTTTGAGATGAGCGGCTTCATCCGCAATCCGCGACCGTGCACGTTGGAGGACAGACTTCCACCGAGTGTGAATGTGTCGGCGCCCGTTTGTTTCTGTGCGATACCCCATTGCTTTGTCTCGTCTGCTTGAGCATCTAGATACGCGCGAATCAACTTCGGCCATTGGATCCCTGCTTCTGCTTGGAGCAAGCCGCGTTCACGATCGAATGAAATCACGCGATCCAACTCACGTGTATCGATACAAATGCTGTCCGTGGCGAATTGCTGGCCACCCATGGAGTGACGGCATCCCGAGACGGAAATCGGCAAGCCCTTTTGCGACGCGGAACGCACAATTTCAGCCAGTTCATCTCTGGTGCGCGGTCTTAGAAGTTCGCGAACCCGAGTGCGATTGAATTGCGAATGAACGTCGTTAACCCAAATCTCTTTCTCGCGTTCCGCGAATACGCGCGGCGCAAGCGCAAAAAGCGCCGCCGTGCGTATGAAATCACGGCGCGTTACCATCGGGGGAGCTTAGCGAACTCAATTAGATTTCAGCCAGACAAATTACCTCGCCTTTTGCGATCGCTTCATCGGCGAGTTCCGAACCCAATTCGCGCAGATCAGTTTGATCGAAAAATCGAATCACACGCCACGGTCGCACAAACGCAGGAAGTTCAGTTCGCGTAGTTCCCCAGAGGAACGGCTCGCCGCGAGTGCGCAACCACCAGGTCACAAGCTTGGTTTGCGAATCGAATCGAATGTGACCGTCCCGCTGTTTTTCCATGAACGTAAATGCAAGTTGGCTTCCCGGAGCGCTCAAGCCGCTCAACAATGTTAGCAAACAGGACACGATGTCGGCTGGGAAATACATCAGCAAACCTTCGGCGATCCAGAATGTTGGCTTTGCCGAATCGAACCCATCGCGGATTAAAGCGTCTTTGTCGAGACCGGCGGCACTCAAATCAACTGAGAGGAAATGGACGCGTTCGATTCCAATTTCGGAACAGGCAGGAATTTTGTGACGCTGTGTCGCCGGATGGTCGATCTCCCAAAAGCGCGCAGTTGGAAACTCCCGCTGCAATTGGGAACTCAGCGGATCGAAGCCTGCACCGAGTATGACGACTTGCGCAAACCCGTTAGCAAGTGCCGAGCGTGCAAGCTCGCTGATGCATTTCTTTCGTAAGACGTAGTGCAGCAAAATTCCGGGGATCGTGATGCGCTCGATCAACTTTGCGATCGGCCGAAACCACCGCTGCCGAACAATTTTCGAGAATAGACGGGTTCGCGATGAATGCTTCTCCAAGACAAAGCCGCACAAATCTGCCGAGCTCTTGGAAACGAGACGCGAGTATTTAGCGTCGTGATGCAAAAGAACCAGGCTCGCAGCTATGAGCAGTGCTGTGCGACTAGCCTGTTCGTGTTGCACCTACTATGCCGGCAGGTTCTACTCCCGAGCGCTGGCCACGCCTTTCGCGTCCGCTGCTTTAGCTTGAGCGGAAAGGAATTCACGAACGCGATTCAGTTCGTCTCGCGAAGCGCCAGCTTTTGACGTTTGTGCGGCCAATTTCGTGTAATAGCGACTTGCACCCTGATTGTCGCCAGCCAGCTCGGCGGCTTGCGCCGCTCCATACAAACCTCTGAATCGTCCGGGATAGATTTTGAGCGCGGCCTCAAATTCTCGCTGTGCGTCCGTTGGCTGCGCTATTTCCAGAAGAAGAGCGCCGAGTTGTTCGCGAATCGGAACGAATGCTCCGGGCGAAACGGGATGCTTCCCGAGTATGTCTTCGGAATCTGCGGCGCGTCGGAGCATATCGATTGCTTCCTTCTTTTTGCCTTCAGCTGCAGCCACCCATGCCGAAGCTGCTTGCATCTGCAGGTCGAGATGGCTTTTGAAATAATCGAATTTGGGCTCTTTCGTGGCGTCGCGTAATTGCTGCATTCGTGCGATCGCCTTTCGCGCACCGGCGAGGTCGCCAGTGTGCGCGCGCCCCAGCGCGTGACCATACTCGATGAGAGCTTCCATGAACGGGAACGAAGACCAGTGTGGCACGTTCGGAATGGACAGGTTTGCTGCCGCCGCCCAATCGTTTCGCTCAAATGCATAACGAGTTGGAATTGCAGCCAACGCATAGGCCGCACTGAATTCCAACTCCGGATTTGTCTTCTTCACTTTCGCGGCAATGTCGACAATCTTCTCCGCCTCCGCGTCCTGAGCTTCCTGCAAATATGAGTAGGCCATGTAATCTAGCGCGTGTAATTCTTCGGCTTCGGCGGCATCGCGGTGGCGCATGGCTGCGTAAGCGCGCGAAGCTTCTGCCGAAGCGCGATTCGCCGCGATCGATTCATCCCACATGCCGAGTCGCGTAAAGATATGCGACGGCATATGCAGCGCGTGCGGCACCCATGGCGCGATGGAATTATATGTCTGGGCTGCGGTCAGGCCGCGTTGAGCGAGCTGAGGATAGTCGTAGGAATGAATCAGGTAATGAACGACCCCGGGATGGTTCGGGTTTTGTTTCCAGAGCTTTTCCAGGATGTCTGCAGCCTCAAGCTGTTTCGACAAGCTTGTGTCGTTAGGCGTGGCGTAACCAGTAGCCAACACCGCGAACGCATAGAAGGTTTGCACCTCGAAATCGTCGGGATACTTGTCCCGGAGCTGGCGCATTGCGGTTTCATACGCAATCACCCGATCGCGCGGTCCGACGGGACCGTGACACGATTGTCCAACCGGAGCTGCGCTCGAACTTTCCGCCGTATTGTAATAAGCGTTCAGTGCGGTGATGAAACCCCGCTCACGGTCCGTGCCGGCCTTCAACGACATCGCTTTTTCGATGGCAGCTTTGCCCGCGCGCATTTCGTCGGGATTAGGTGGAGTCCAGATCGGATGCCACCAGCTCATCGCGATTCCCCATTGCGCCATCGCGCATTTCGGGTCGCGTTCGGCCATAGAACTAAAAACGCGTCGCGCCTCTTCGTAGAAAAACGAGTGAAGCAACGCCACGCCTCGACCGAAATCAGATTGGACGTCAGTCGGCGCGGTGAAGCTGGGTGCGGCCGGACCCTCAATGGTGGCATCGCTGCCAGGGTTACTGGTCGTGGGCGTGCACGTTATCGGGAATGTGACTTTCCCGGCGCCGCGCAAATCGCCCGGTTCGGGAGCGGTCGCGCATTCGGCGTGCCTTGAGGCGAGAAAGCTACTGGCCAGCCCGAGGAGAAAAACGACGCGAACGGAGCGGGACATTTCTGATGCTACGTAACTGTGGCTATCGCTGCAAACCCGAAGCGCAGCTCTCGGGGCCGTCGAAATCCAGATTACGTCATTCTGAGCGAAGCGAAGAATCTCGGTTCGTCCTTGGAAACCAAACTACCAGAACCGTCAGAGATGTTTCGCTCCGCTCAAGATGACAAACGAGTGTGGTCCACAATTCGCTCAGTCAAATTCAAAAACGATTTTGCCGTTGCGTTCGCCTTGCGCGGCATGAGTGACTGCGGCTTTGACTTCGCTTAGCGGATAACTCTTTTCGACCTTCGTTTTAAGCAGACCGCGCCTGGCCATTTGGAAAAGCGGTCCAAACGTCTCCATGCGCTCAGACGGAGTGGCGTTGTCGTACCATTTGTTAATCCAGATGCCGCGAAACCGCAGATCTTTGAAAATCAGAAGACCGGTCGGAATCTTCAGCGGCTGCAAGCTCATCGCGCCAAAGCTCACCAGCGTGCCGCCAGGCGCGAGACAATTAGCCAGGCGCAGCGCGCTGTCGCCGCCGACGGAATTTAGACCGAGCCGAATGGACGCGCCGTCAGTCGCGCTTTTCACTTCTTCGCGAAGATTGTCGCCATCGATCAGCACGACATCACCTCCTTCTGCGCGCAATTCATCAACTACCTCTGCGCGTCGAACAACGTTCACTGTTCTGTAACCGAGCTCATGCGCGATTTGAATCACGTGGCGACCAGCTGCGGAATTCGCTGCGTTTTGAATCAGCCAATCGCCTTTTTGTAATTCGAGATAATCATGCAGCAATCGCCATGCGGTCAGCGGATTAATTTTTAGCATTGATGCCTGAACAGGCGCGATTCCCTCAGGCACAACGACCAGCTCTTCGGCTTTCACCGCGACCGCATCCCGCCATGTGCCGACGTTATGTGGCAGGATTACAACGGCGCCACTCGTTAGGCCTTTCACGTCCGCGCCTGGCTCCACGACGATACCCGCGCCTTCGAATCCCGGCGTTGCAGGGAGCTCCGGTCGCACCGGGTACTTTCCTTCTATCTGATTTAAATCTGCCGGATTGATCGGCGCGGCGGACATTTTAACCACCGCTTCGTCTGCAGCTGGCCTCGGCCGCGAACGCGTTTCAACTCGTAATACGTCGACCGGATTTCCGTGCGTTTCGTACACCGCAGCGTTTATAGTTTTGTTCATCAATGCCAGCGGAAGCTCATGCCTCTAAGAAGATTCTGCAAACCGCCGCGCGTGTTGCTCTGCTGGGCTTGGTCATCAACGTCGTGCTTGCCTCGGTTAAAATTGTGGCCGGCATTCTCGGGCACGCTTACGTGCTCATCGCCGATGGAATTGAGTCTGCACTGGACATCGGCGGCTCGATCGTGATTTGGGGCGGATTAACCGTGGCGGCGCGACCACCGGATGAAACCCATCCCTACGGTCACGGCAAAGCTGAACCGATCGCCGCGATCGCCGTCGGACTAGGCGTGCTCGGAGCCGCGACTGGTCTCGCCGTAGAAAGTGTTCGGGAAATTCTGACGCCCCATCACGGACCTGCACCATTCACGCTCATCGTTCTCATTGTGGTTATCGTCATCAAAGAAATCCTGTTTCGGTACGTAAATCGCCTCGGACGACAGACCGAGAGCACTGCGGTCAAGACCGATGCGTGGCATCACCGCAGTGATGCGCTGACTTCTACCGCCGCGTTTCTCGGAATCTCGGCTGCGCTTCTCGGCGGGGAAGCCTGGTATAGCGCAGATGACTGGGCAGCATTGTTCGCCTGCGCGGTAATCGCCGCAAACGGGGTCAGACTTTTACTGCCGGCACTTCATGAGATCATGGACACCGCGCCTGGTGGAAAAATTGTGAGGTCCATTCGGGCGGTCGCCAGTTCGATCTCTGGCGTTGTCGAGGTGGAGAAATGCCATGCCCGTAAGATGGGTTTGGAATATTACGTCGATCTACACGTCGGCGTAGACGGCAACATTTCTGTCCATGAGGGCCACGAGATTGCACATCGAGTTAAGAGCGCGATTCAGCAAAGTGACTCGCGCATCGCCGACGTTCTCGTGCACATCGAGCCTGCAGGATAAGCCCATCGCGCTATTCGACTCATTCGTGTTTTTATTAACACCGGCCCTTCAGGCCGGTGATCCCGCTAATCAAGACGCCAGCCGTTTTGACCGCCTACGATCGGAATCTGTGCTGCCGTATTGAGACATCGCGAAAAAAGCCGTTGAACCGGCTGCTACGGTAGACCTGCGGACCCACCGGGCTAAAGCCCGGTGTTAATGAGATTTGTTAGTGGACCGGCTAAACTGCAGCCGCGAGGGGCGACGTCTTGTTAGGCGGTCCACCCGAACCGCCTGAGTCAATGGCCGCTACCTGCCTCGATTGCTTGCACGACTGCATTGAGTGCGCTCGCGAGTGTTTTTCGTGCACGCGCAACTCTCCTTACGAACTGAATCAGGCCCGGCATGCGTGTTGGATGGGTGAGGAAAAACCTGGCGAATCTACCGAAGTGGGTTCGCTGCTGTTGGATATCAAACAACACGCCCGGTGGAGCAGGGAATGGTTCGGTTGGCGTGTCTGTAATGACACGCAGCGCCAGCAACGCGATTCCGTGCACCGCGCACGCGCGCGCAATGAACTCTGTTTCCATGTCGACGGCAGAGGCTCGCGATTCGCCTGCTATTCTTTCTCGCTCCTCGCTGGAATCGATCAACGCAGGCACCGTCAACATGTTGGCCGCATAAATCGATACGTTTGAAAGCGACGCGTGTTTTAGGTCCACTGTCGAAAAATTCTTCGCGACCAAAAGATCGTTCACCTGCAGTTCATGATTGAGCGACCCTGCAAATCCAGCGCTGATCAAAAGATCGAATTGCTGGTTTTCGAGAAACTTTGCAATCCGTTCCGTGCAAATTTTTTCACCGACCCCGGTGTGAATGACTTCGATGGAACGATGGCCGATCGTGCCGCGAACGATGTTTATGCCGTTCCTATTAGCGCGAAATTTATTTCCGAGCCGCCGCAAGAATTCCGAGCTCTCGGCCGGCAACGCAAATGTAACCGCAATGCTTGTCATGTTGAGCAAAGCGAAACATCTCTGATTACTTCAGTTCGCAAGTTCACATATCTGAGGTTCTTCGCCTCGCTCAGAATGACAGAGTGGCTGGTGACACCGTCAATCTGATTTCACTGCTTCTCCACGATCTGCACAACGAAGCTCTTCTTCTCGCCTGTAGCGGGCGTGGCTTCAGTGGCCGGAGTGGCTTTGTCCGCCGTAGTCTTGGCCAAGGTGGATGCCGCCGGCTTTTCCTCGGTAATGGACGCGATCTGAGCGTGAAATTCCTGTTCGCGATTCGATGGAAGGTCAACAAGCACAGTGAGTCGATTGTTATCCTGAAGGCCCTTTGTCGCGGAGCCGGCAAGACGAGCGGCAATCGTGACTAGTTCATTTGCGACGTTATCCAATTTGCCGACGGCAACGGGGATTGTGATTTCACTTACGCCCAACGCATTTGGCGAGGGCGTGAGCGCTGCTGCGCGCTCGATTGATTTTGCGATCTGCTCCCGCATCTGAGCCTCAAGCAGCGGGCGATTCGGATTTTTGCTTTCGTGTTTGAAGATGAACCACAGACCGATGCCGACGTTTACGAGCATGAGAATCATGAATGCAACGCCTACTCGAATCGCCATTTTGTGGCCCTGCTCTGAAACGTCTGGTGCCGCTGGCAATACAACGTCCTGAGAATCGCCGCGCATTCCGGCATGAATCTGTCGCGCCACAGCGAGTTCGCGTTGCAGTTGCTTGTCCGACATCAATCGCTCCTCCAAAGCAACGCGGTCCGACGGAGCTAATGTGCCGTCGAGGTAATCAAAAAGCTTGTCAGGATTCATTGCTTCACAACTGTAGGGCGTTTCTGTGAAACGCCGCCTGTGCTACAAATATGGCCGGAAGGGTCACGCCAGAGTTCTTTGGGTGCAATTACGAAGTAGCGAGTGCGCGAGTCTATGATCGAAAGTGGTTGCGTGTTCTTTGGACTCTGCGTTCCGTGCGAAGTTAAAGACAACGTCGCGCATAATTACAATTCCTTTAACCGTTTGCTGCACAAAAGGGGGTGCGGCAATCCTTGACATATTGGCGCCGCGTTGTGGTAGAAGGGCAGATGGATCGATTGCATGTAATATGAAATCATTGATTCGCAGTTTCTCACTGGTCGCCGGCATTCTGTGCGGCGTGGTTCCGGGAATCGACGCCCAGGTTAACGTGATCCAGGAACACAACAATCTGTCGCGGGACGGCGTTTACATCGACGCGGCGTTTACGCCTGCTGCTGCTGCTGGCCTGATACGTGACCTCAACTTTGATGGCACGATTTCCGGCAATGTTTACGCGCAACCGCTTTACATCGAGGGCGGTCCGAGTGGGCCGATGATTATTGCCGTCACTGAATCCAATAACGTTTACGCGCTCAACTCCACGACAGGCACGGTGATTTGGCAGCGCAATCTCGGCCCAGCTGTTAGTTCAGGTCTTCCCTGTGGAAACATCAATCCACTTGGCATTACAGGCACGCCTGTTGTCGATCTCGCCTCACGATCCCTTTTCTTCGATGCGATGATTGATGGTGCGACCAAAAAGCATTTTATTTATTCGCTCAATGTCGACACTGGCGCGACTAAGCCTGGCTGGCCGGTAGATGTAAACGCCACCGCAACGTATAACGGCATTTCTTTTACGTCATTGGTGCAAAACGAACGCGGCGCGCTCGCACTGGTTAACGGCCGAGTGTATGTGGCATACTCCGGCCACGCCGGCGACTGCGGCACTTATCGCGGCTGGGTTGTGGGCGTTGACATAAATAATCCTCTCAATGTTATGGCTTGGGCGACGACTGCGATCGGCGGCGGAATTTGGGGGCACGGCGGTGTGGCCAGTGACGGGACTAACATGTTCGTGGTCACGGGAAACACGTTTAACACGGGCGGCAATTGGATGGGCGGCGAAGCGATTGTTCGCTTGCAAGCAGGGCCGCTCTTTACCGGCCAGGCTACTGACTACTGGGCGCCTACCAATTGGCTCTCGCTCGATAACACCGATACCGACGTTGGCGGCGTCAGCGCCACGTTGGTTGATGTTCCTGGAGCGATGCCTTCGCAGTTGGTGCTTTCCCTCGGCAAGGATCGCAATGCCTACTTGGTTAATCGTAACAACCTCGGTGGTATTACTGCTCCGGTTGCTCAGGCGAATATGGTTTCAGGCGCGACGAACAGAGGAACGTCGGCTGTCATCTATCATACCAACCAGGGAACCTATTTTGCGTTTCACGATGATGGCAACGCAATTTCGGCTTACAAAATCACCGCAGCAAATCCGCCTACAATCGTGTTCGCCTGGAGTGTAGGTCAGAGCGGCCGCGGCTCGCCGTGGGTGACGAGCACAGACGGAACAAACAACGTCATTGTGTGGGTCGCCGGTGTTGCAGGGGACCAACGCCTGCACGGGTACAACGGAGATACCGGCGCCGTGGTGTACTCCGGTGGCGGCTCTAATGAACTGATGAGCAGTACTCGTCAGTGGAATACCGGTGTCGTCGCTCGCGGCCGGAGCTACTTCGGCGCCGATAACAAAGTCTATGCTTTTGCGCTGCCCGCAGGGACACCCACGCCAACGCCTACTGCAACTCCAAGTTCAACTGCTACAGCGACCGCGACGTCAACTCCGACAGCTACGTCAACGCCTTCTGCGACGGTACCACCTAGTCCAACGCCTACGGCAACCTCCACACCAGTGCCGACGCCCGCTGCTCCACAGGCGCTAAAGGCAACCAACGTGACTGCCAACAGTTTTACTGCAAACTGGAGTACCGTAAACGGCGCGACTGGTTACCGGTTGGATGTCTCCACGAGTTCTACTTTTGTCACTTTTGTGCCCGGGTACGCGAATTTGGACGTCAACAACACGACGAGTCGAAATGTTACCGGGCTGACCAGGAGCACGTATTATTACTACCGTTTACGCGCATACAACGCTAACGGCACCAGCGCCAACTCCAACGTCATCAAGCTGAAGACGAGGCCGCACTGAACCGGCTCCCCTTGCGTATAGCGCCCCAGTAAGGCAAACACCCGACTAGCGTTTGCGCTTTGCTCTGGGGCGGAGCGGCAATAGAGTCGCTCCGTGGCCGAGGACGATCACGCACAGCCGCGGCGTCACGGGCGGTTTCGACGTCGCGTGATCGCCGCGTTTGTTGTTTGCGTCGTACTGTTACTCCTCCTTCACCGGCCAATCTTCCTGGCGATCGGCCGGAAGATCGTGCTGAATTACGCGGCCAAACACAATTTGAAGGCTGATTTCCGGGTTCAAGGAAATCCATTCGGCAGCGTTACGATCCGGAATCTTCATGCGTTTGCGGTTGGTCCATCGGAATATGAATCGATCGACGCCGATTACGTGTATCTCGATTATAGTTTATTCGGATTTGCGCGGCACGGTCTGCCCCGGTTGTTCAACGACGTTGAAGCGCGTTCGGCCAGCATTGTTTTAAATCCTTCAAAGGCGCCGTTGAGGCCGCGGCCGCCGCATCCGCAATTGAAGTTGCCACGGTTCTTCCCGGAACGGCTGCGTGCTACCGACCTTACATTAATCGTTAGAAATCAGCCGTACGACTTCGTCGTCGGACACGCTGACTTGGAATTAAACCCGCGCAGTCCTGGAGAGCTTCGGATCGAGACATTCCAACTTCCGTCTGGCGATAGCTGGTCGAGAGTTTCCGGTCAGACTTCTTACACCAACAAAAATCTGATTCTGCGCGACTTCTTTCTAAGCGAACAGGAGCAGCTTCATTTTCTGCAGATTGATGCATCGCAAATCGACGCGAATTATCTTGCGGTCAGTCTCAACTGCACCGTTGGCGGCGGCCAGATCTCGGCCTCTGCTCCGATAACTGAAACAAAGTCGTCGCTCGACACGAAACTACATCTAACTGCCGAGAAAGTTGCGTCGGAAGCCCTGAACAAATTTCTGATTATTCCGGAGAATTACCTTTCCGGTGAAATTAAGCGACTTGTTCTTGACGCCACAGGAACGATTGATGCGCCGCGCACTTGGAACGGCACGCTCTCGCTCCAGATGAATGATGTGCATCGAAGCGAAATCAATTTCGATCGCGGCGTCTCAGAAATTTCGGCAGAACAAGGCAAGGCGGTGTTGCAATCAGCCGACATTGTCCAAGACGTGAACAACTTTCATTTTCAGGGAGCAATGGAATTGCCGTCGACATTCAACGACTTCGGCCGCACGCCAACGAACCTGAAAATCTCCGGTACCGCACCTGATCTCGCGCGTTTAACAGCTGGCGCGCCCTTTGGCCTAACCGGCTCGGCCCAGTTCAACGGCACGATTGAGGTTGTCAATGCAACGGTAGAGGCAGACCTCATCGTGAGCGCAGAAGCAGTTGGATTTCAGGACGGAACAATTGACAAGCTGCATTCCAGGTTGCGCGCGTCGAAGCGCGTGGTGCGTGGCGATAGTAAGAGGCCGTGGTTCGCGGACCTCCGCACGGCGAACAATTTCGATTTAACTGGCGTACGTTATCGCGATTACCTCGTTGATTCAGTGGAAGGCTTACTCAACAGCAGCGATGACGTTCTCGGCGTCGACAAATTCGATCTGCGGCGAAAGCAAAACGAGCTAACGCTTCGGGGACGTTATTTGCTCCCGGCTGAAGTCAGCAAATTTTCTTCGCAGCCCTTGAACGCGGAAGTTACTTTAGATGCACTTGACGCCGGCGACTTCTGGGTTGCCGATTCTCCAAACAGAGTCACCGGGCTGTTGCAATCGCAGGCACAGATTGAATGGAAACAAGAAGTCGCGAACGGACAACTATGGCTCGCTGGATCCAATCTCCGGCTGCGCGATTTGATTCTGCGGCAAGTGAGCGCTCAGTGTTCGATCTCGAATAGCGATGTGTATGTAAACGACTTCAGCGCAAATCTGAACAACACCGATTACGTTAACGCAACCGGAACACTCAACTTACGACCGCCTCACCAGTACAGCGGCAAGGCGTCGGCGAGTGTATCGAACTTGGTGGTGTTCGAGCCGCTTTTGCGCGCGTTCGGGAATCCCAGCCAACTGGCCGGTTCGTTCAAATTCGATTGGAATGGCAGCGGTCAGGGAATGACGGCGTCCGCCGCCTCCGCCAAGGCTACGGCGGGCAGGCCGCCTCTCGTTCCGTGGACAAACACCGGCAACCTCAAGCTCGTTCTGGAAAAAGCGCGCTACGGAAGTTTGCAAGGCCTCCAGGCAAACATTGACGCGTCATATTCACCAGAGGGCCTTGATGTGCCGACCATTTTTTTCGCGACGAGCAACATGGATTTCAATGCGATCGCTCGGACCAAGGGTGACACGCTGGAGATAGATAAGATTCAACTGAACCAAGCTGTCGCACCGCAACCGCAGCGGCCCAGCCGAGCTCGTGCAGCTTCCGAAGCCGCCGCATCGCAACAACGCACGAATTATGCCTACGGTTATGTCTCAATACCCTTTGTGTGGCGAAATCTCGGGAGCAATTCCGCACTGATTCCGGCTTCGGGCAAAGTGTCAGTGATCATGCAGTCCGAAAATCTTGATCTAAAGAGGCTGGCGCACGACTTGGGAATGCCTCCGGGAATTTCGGGCATCGTCAATGCGAAGCTCGACGGCGACGGCACAATCGAAGATCTGAAAACGCGGCTCGACGTGCAGGTGCGGGATTTGCGAAACGAACTGTGGCCGAAAATGGAACCGGCAACATTCGAGCTGACGGCGCAGACCGCGCAGAACCGCCTAACCGCTTCAGGCAAGCTGCAACAGCCGCGGATTCAGCCGTTGGAACTAACCGCCACCATGCCGTTCGACGTCCGGAGAATTGTCCAGGCTCGAGGATTTCCCGACGACACGCCGATCACAGCCAAGGCTCGGCTGCCGCGCAGCTCGGTGAACTTTGTTCGTCAATTCGTTCCGGACCTCGCGCAGCTGGACGGCGACCTCGGACTCGACGTTGATGTGAACGGAACGTTCGGTCATCCGGTATTGAGCGGAGCAGGGGACATGACGGTGAACGTCGCTCGCTTCACGAACGCAACTCTACCGACGCTGAGAGGTTTTAATGTGAGGTTCACTTTCACAGACAATGTGCTCACTCTCGATCGCTTTGGAGGCGATTTGGCTGGCGGGCCGTTTAGCATGAGCGGCCGCGTTACGTTCGTTAAATTGACCGAACCGATTCTCGATTTGCAAATGAGAGCTCAAAGCGTGCTGGTTGCGCGAAATGATACGCTCACCGCGCGCGCCGATGGCAATGTCAACGTAACGGGCCCATTTACCGCTGCGACAATTAGCGGCACGGTCGCACTGACAAACAGCCGTTTTCTAAAGAATATTGATCTTATCCCCATTGGCCTGCCGGGCAGACCGGCGCCGCAGCCGCCTGCGGAACGTCCTGAGTTTTTTTCGTTACCTGGCCCTCCGTTCCGCGACTGGAAATTTGATGTTGCGATCAAAACCAAAGATCCGGTGCTGATTCGTGGGAACCTTGCTACTGGCGAAGCGACGACAGATCTGAAATTGATCGGCACGGGACTTCATCCCGGTCTCCAAGGCATGGTGCACATGGAAGGTGTCGAAGCGACGTTGCCTTTCAGCCGCCTCGATGTTTCGCGCGGGTCGCTTACGTTTAATCCAACCGATTCCACGAATCCGACGGTCGATCTGCAAGGCACATCGGTGATCCGTGATTACACAGTTCGCGTTTACGTTTACGGAACTCTGCTTTCGCCGCAGGCGATCTTTACCAGCGAACCGCCTCTGCCGCAGGAAGACATAATTTCTTTGATAGCTACCGGCACGACGCGGCGCGAACTCTCGACTGGAAACGTTCTCGCCGGACGAGCAGCCATGTTGTTAGTGCAACAGCTCTACCGCAAAATCGTCAAGAAAGGCGAGCCAACGGATAGCAACACGGTTTTCAATCGGCTGGACTTGGATTTGGGGACGGTCGATCCGCGTACTGGTCAACAGCAAGCAACCGTACGGTTCAAGCTTACCGATCAACTTGTGCTCACGGGCGACGTCGGAGTTCACGGGGATTTTCGAGGGAAACTGAAATATCTGATTCGTTTTCGCTGAAATGCCCCCATCAATGTCACGCCGACCGCAGTCGAGAGACCCCGTAGCTAGAGCGAATGGTATTTCGACCGGATTCTTCGACTTCGCTGCGCTTCGCTCAGAATGACCGCGCGATTTATTTCAGGTCTCAGCGCAATCATTTTTGCGGCCGGAGTCGCAGGGCAGAGCGCTGTCGATGTTGTGCGACCCGAAGAGCAACAAAAGGCGCGGCGCGCGGTCGTCAAACAGCAGGAAAAACGCGCCAAGCGGGCCAGCATCATCGAATTTCGCGGTGAGCAGGCTTTCACGGACAAGGAGCTGCGCCTCGGCCTCAAAGAGGAGATCACTACGATCGAAGATTTTGGTCTGAGTCCAGCACGCGCCGACGATCTCGCGTTCTTCCTGGAAGTTTTTTATCGAAAGCATGGCTACGCCAAAGTAAACGTGCACTACGTGATTGAATCCGGGGACCGCTTGCGCCTCGACATCAACGAAGGTCCGCGTTTCATGCTCAGCCAGGTGATCTTCGATGGAAATGCGCATGAGCCCGCCGACAAATTGTTCGATTACCTGGTGGGCCCGACACGTGAGCGATATTCACGCCTCGAAAAAAGATTGCCCTTTGTGGCTGCAGATTTGGAGGAGGGCACCCATTTGGTGGAGCGGTTCTATGTTGCCGAAGGCTTTCTGAACGCCGTTGTCGATCCCCCAGCTGACAAATTTCAGGCCGGAAGCAGCGAGGTCGTTGTTGTCGTGCCGATTCATGAAGGCCAACAGTATTTTTTTGGAAACGTTACGTTTAGCGGTCAGACAGTTTACGGTTCGGAGGCGCTTCGCGGCCAGATATCCGATCTCCTGCAGCGCCCTTACACTGAGCGGCGGGTCGAGGACATTCCCCGTCGTCTAGAGGCGTATTTCAAGGCGCGCGGTTACTACGATATCAAAGTAGTAGCCGACGGCACACCCGACGTCGCGGGGAATGGTCGCGTTCCGGTGCACATTGTTGTTTCACCGGGGGCTGTTTATCACTTCGATGGTGTGACTGTTAGCGGGCTGCGTCGGCTGCATCCCGGTTTCGTGACGAAACGTTTCACGAGATTGACTGGGAAAACGTACAGCCCCGATGTTCTAGACGAGCGATTTCGGACCCTCATGCAGACTGGCCAGTTCAATTTGCTTCAGATTAAGCCCGTCCCAGTCGATGGACATTTGTTGCGGCTCGACATCTCGGCAGAGGAGGCCAAAAGCAAGGAATTCGGTTTTTGGGTGGGATTCGACACGTACGAAGGAGCGCTCGCTGGCGTGCAAGTCGGCGATCGAGATCTGTTCGGCTACGGCCGCCCGCTCACCGCAACCATCGAGGTCTCGCAACGCAGTTATCGAGGTGAAATTCTATATGAAGATCCGTTCTTCTTTGACACAGACTTTGTTTTCAGTGCGAAAGTGTACGCCCTCACTTTTGATTACGATGGCTACACGAAGTTTGAGTTGGGAGGGCGACTGGAGTTGAGCCGCAAAATTACAAAATATGACCAGGCGGCCCTGGTCCTCGCGATTCGTCACGTGAAGATCACTGATTCGCAAATCAGGCCGGGCTTCCTCCTGGGAGAGAGCAACTATCAGGTGAACACTATTGGATTTACGAACACGCTCGATTTCCGTGAAAATCCGTACGTTAATCCACGTGGCTTTCTCATCGGCAACACCATCGACGTGGCGCCAGGCGGCATTGGTAGCGACATCGAATTTGTACGAAGCACGATGCGCGTCGGTTACTATTATCCGTTCGGTCCAAAGCCACTCACGCCGGGCGTGGTCGACGATCAGCCAATCTACAGTGGTTTTCAGAAGTGGGTTCGTCAGTCTTCGATCGCATTTGGTGCGCGTGCCGGCATTATCCATTCGCTGACAACCAGTGGCTCCAGCGAAGCGACCGAGATTCCGATTGATGAACGTTTCTTTAATGGCGGAGCCACAACGGTGCGCAGTTTCGGTGAGCGCGATCTCGGCCCGCACGATAATCATGGGCATCCAGTCGGGGGAGAATTCTTCACCGTATTCAATGCTGAATACACATTCCCGATTTACGGCGAACTGCAGGGGGCCGTGTTTACTGACGCGGGCAATCTGTTGCCCACTTCCGAGGACATTGGCCTAGGGGACATGCGCTACGCCATTGGTGCGGGTCTCCGTTACAAACTGCCGGTCGGCCCGATTCGTCTCGACTACGGTGTAAATCCTGACCCGCACGAGTTCGAAGACTTCGGCGCGTTCCACTTCAGTTTCGGTTTTGCGTTTTGAAGCGGTGTGACGCAGACAATCGTTTCTGCGTTATCGTCGCTGTCCTCTCATTAACACGCGGCTTGAGCCGGGTGTACTGCTGCAACACTCTCGAACCGCTTCAGCGGTTTTTATGCCGAGGAGGGAAACCGCTGAAGCGGTTAGAAGACGTCGCTGGGTGCTTGCCACCCCGCTGAAGCGGGGTGTTAATGAAAGCAAACGTCATGCAGGAGCGGCACGAACAATTGCGAAGCAGACCGATCAAATGCGGTGACCCCTCGCCGGAGGAATTCCGGAAACAGCTGCACGAACTCGCGGACTGGATTGCGGATTTTCGCGAGCACATCGGAAGCCTCCGCGTTGCGCCTAACGACAAGCCCGGCGCGATTCGCGATCAGCTCCCCAGGCGCGCACCAGAGGAAGCCGAGCCCTTCGAGAGAATTCTCGGCGACGTCGATAACATCATTGTCCCGGGCATGGTGCACTGGAGTCACCCAATGTTTCTTGGTTACTTTGGCTGGACGAGCACCGCGCCTGGAATTCTGGGCGAAATTCTAACGGCGCCGTTAAATGTGAACGCGATGACGTGGCGAACGTCTCCCGCTGCCACCGAACTCGAAACAGTCATGATCGACTGGCTGCGGCAATGGGTCGGTCTTTCCGAGCAATTCGGTGGCGTGATTTACGACACAGCCTCGGTTGGGATCATGCATGCGCTCGCGCTGGCGCGCGAAGAAGTCGCGCCAGGAACGCGAAAACTTGGCCTCACCCATCGCAATCTGCCAAGGCTTCGTATTTACACGTCCGATCAGGCCCATAGCTCGGCTGACAAAGCGGCTATTGCTCTTGGCGTAGGTGAGGAAAACGTGATCCGCATTCCGAGTGACGACCAATTTCGAATGGACGTAAACTTGTTAGGCCAAAAAATCTCAGAAGACCGGAACCACGATCTTCAGCCAATGGCGGTCGTCGCCACCGTGGGAACGACATCAACTGCAAGCGTCGATCCCGTTCGCGATATCGGCAATCTTTGCCGCGAACAACAGATCTGGCTGCACATTGACGCTGCTTACGGCGGCGGGTTCGCAATGGTGCCGGAGTACGAATGGATCAGGAAAGGTTGGGAGCTGGCGGATTCGATCGTGATCAATCCGCACAAAACAGTTTTTGTGCCTCTCGATTTCAGCGTGCTGTACGTGCGCGACGCGGAGCGATTGCGGCGCGTGTTCAGCCTTGTGCCAGAATATTTGCGCGGTGACACGGTCGAGGCGGAGAAAAATTACATGGACTACGGGATCCAGCTCGGTCGAAGATTCCGCGCGCTCAAAGCATGGGTAATCTGGCGCTCGTTAGGCCGAGCGGGAGTCGTGGCCCGGCTGCGCGAACAAATGCGTCTGGCAAACCTGCTCGCCGATTGGATCAAAAAGGACAATCGCTTTGAGTTATCAGCGCAGCCCAGTATGGGCGTGGTCTGTTTTCGTTGGGTAGGGTCCGCCTGCCGCGCCGACCGGACATCGCAGCGCGATGTCCCTACCAATGAAAATGATTTCGATCAAATGAACAGCGATATCGTAGAGCGAATCAATGCGTCCGGGCGCGCATACCTCACTCAAACAAAATTGCGGGGCCGAACAGTAATGAGGATCGGCCTTGGGAACGTGCTCACGACAGAACAACATCTGCGTAAGGGTTGGCAGATGATTCAGCAAACGGCACACGAGCTCTGGTCGCCCGCGAAATAGCCGCGAGATAAGCTAGGCGACTGACTGATCGAGAACCGTTTGCAGCTCTTGAAAATTGATGGGCTTGACCAGGTGGAAATCGAATCCCGCTTCCTTAGAGCGTTGCACATCCTGCTCCGTGCCGAAGCCAGTGAGCGCGATTGTCTTGATTCCCCCGTTTGCCCGCGCTTGTGCGGCCACTTCATAACCACTTCCATCAGGCAAGCCGATGTCGCACAACACCGCATCGACGTTGTTCGAGGCCATGATAGCCATCGCGCCTTCCACATTACCCGCGGTTACAACGTTGTGACCGAAATGGGTAAGCAGGCGCGACATTGTGCGGCGGGTATCCTTATGATCCTCCACGAGCAGTATCCGCAGCGGTTTGGATGCCTTGCCACCGACGCGATAGTTCGAGCCGTTCGCTTCGGCTCCCTCCGGCACAGCGTCCAAAGTAATCTTAAACGTCGCGCCGAAACTTCGGCCGCGGCTCTCCGCTTCAATTCTCCCGTGATGAAGATCGATGAGACGTTTGGAAATCGCGAGTCCGAGACCAAGCCCGCCGAACTGCCGGGTTACGGAAGCATCAGCCTGCTCAAATGGCTGAAACAACGAAGCCAACCGCTGTGGCTCAATTCCAATGCCTGTGTCTTCAATTTCGAAATGAAAGCGTCCATCTTTGTCGTTAAACGTGCGGAGCGTGATCTGTCCGTTTTGCGGGGTGAATTTCACTGCGTTGTTGATCAAGTTCCAGAACACCTGCTGAAGGCGGATGCAGTCGGCAAGGATATGATACCGTTCCGCCTCAAGCCCAGTTGAGATTTTCAACTGCTTCGCTTCAATCGCTGATTCGGCCATGTCGATTGCGTTTTCAATGATTTTGTGCGCGTCGCAATCCTCCAGCTCGAGATGAAGCTTCCCGCTGGCAATCCGGGTGAGATCGAGCAGATCGTCAATCAATCGCGCCTGCAGTTGAACGTTGCGTTTTATAATCTCAATATCCTCCGCGAACTCTTGCGGAAGTTTATCCCTATTATCTTGAAGGTATGTCGCTGCTGCCAACGCCGGGGTCAGCGGCGTGCGCAGTTCATGACTGAGCGCTGCCAGAAAATCGTCTTTCGCCTTGTTTGCTTTTTGCGCTGCAATTTTTTCCGCTTCAAACTCCCGGCTCCGTACTTGGTCGGTGATGTCGCGCGTGACTTTGGAGAAACCACGAATTTCGCCGGCAGCATCACGGAGGGCGGTAATGACGACCTCTGCTTCAAAAGTTGATCCGTCTTTTCGAACTCGTAGACCCTGATCACGGATGGATCCGCGACGGCTCGCTTCGCGCAGATTGCGTTGCGGTTTGCCGGCAGCAACATCGTCCGCTGTGTAGAACGAGGCGAAGTTTTTCCCGATGATCTCGTCCGGGAGGTAACCTTTGATTTTCTCCGCGCCGGTGTTCCAGCTGATGACGTTGCCGTTGGGATCCAACAGGTAAATGGCGTACTCTTCGACGCTATCCACCAGAATGTGGAATTGTTCTACAGTTTCGTGCAGTGCGGCGCTGCTGGGCAACTTTTTAGACATCGGTTGCGACGGCAAGTCTCAATACGATTCGAAGGTTTGCTCTGATCTGGTTCCCTCTGCACAAAAAAATTTTGTACGAATAATCCGATACTCGAGCAGCGGAATATTCGTGTTACCGCTGTGACCGAATGTCGAGGATGTGATTTATCCGCTGGAGAGTCTTCGTCGTCGGCTTCCTCTAGTTCTATCCTCTGAAGACTATTTAGATTTAGAAGAAGACGTAGAGGTAGAGGAAGAGGAAGAGCGTCGTCGACGGCGTTTGCCCGAGACCTTATCGGCTGGCGGACCTGAAACGGACAAGGCGCGAGCAAGATCTGCTTCATCTGTCAGATCGAGACGCAGGGGAGTAATCGATACCGAGCCGTGCTCGATTGCCCAGCGGTCCGTTCCTTCCGCCGCGCTTCCGAGTGGTGTGACTGTGAACCAAAAAATCGGCCGTCCGGCAGGGTCTTTGTCAGGGACAACTTTACCGTCGTAGTGCCGCACAGACTGGCGCGTCCAACGAATGCCTTTCGGCTTCTCCGGCAGATTTACATTCACCAGCGAAAGCGTTTTGATCGGCAATAACAACTCGAACACACGAACAACGTACGGCTCGAGCATGGCGAAATTCGGTTCACGACTGTCGCTCACGTTTGTGCTGAACGCGATGCCGCGCGAACCGAGCAATGCTGCCTGCTTCGCCGCTGCAAGCGTGCCGGAATGCCAGCACGAGTTGCCGAGGTTTAAACCAAGATTGATTCCCGAAAGAACGACATCAACATGGCCCCACCGGTGCATGCCGAGGGCAACGCAATCTGCCGGCGTACCGTTGACGCGATGCGCTTCGAAGCTGTCGAGGTGAACACGTTTGAGGCGCAACGGTCGCGATGCGGTGATCGCATGCCCCATTGAAGATTGCTCCACGTCGGGGGCGACAATGCGTACGTCTCCGAATCGCTTTACTGCTTTCGCCAGCGCCAGGATCCCCGGACTGTAAACACCATCATCGTTTGAGATTAGAATTCGCATCTTCACAAACAAAACGCGTATGCGAGTAGCTTTGGCCGATTAGGTGATAAGAATGATTCAAGCAGCGAGTACATCATGCGAGTCCTGTTGATTCATAACCCCAAAGCCGGAGACGGTAAACACAGCAAGAAACAGTTGATGGCGAGCCTCGCCAGGTGCGGGCACCAGGCATTCTATCAATCCACAAAGGTGGCTGGCTGGAAAAAGGCATTCAAAAAGCCAGTCGATCTCGTGGTGGCAGCCGGAGGCGACGGCACGGTGCACAAAACCGCGTGGCAACTCCTGGACAGCGGGATTCCGCTGGCGATTTTGCCGCTCGGCACGGCCAACAATCTGGCCCGCAGCCTCGGTTTTACGCGCTCTGTGAACGAAATTCTGGAATCGCTTCACTGCGGAAAAAGCCAGCCGTTCGACATTGGCATGGCTCGCAACGGATCGCAGAAAGGTTGGTTTTTCGAAGCAGCAGGCGGCGGGCTGTTCGCTGATTACTTTCCCGCTGCCGAGGCGAACGAAAAAAAGAATGCCTCGCCGCAGGAAGAACTCACCGGACACCTGTCGCTTCTGCGTCAGTTGTCGCTCGACTATGAGGTGCGCCACTGGAGCATGAGCGTCGATGGAAAAGATGTTTCCGGTCGCTACATCCTTTGGGGAGCAATGAATATCCGTTCGGCCGGACCGGGTCTGCATCTGGCTCCCACAGCCAAAACAGACGATGGGCAGCTGGACTTTGTCGCGGTGCGCGAGCACGAGCGGAAGGATTTCATTAGGCATGTCGATGCGCATCTGGCCGAACGAAAGAAGCGAGTTCCGCTAACGGCCCGCAAATTTCGCGAGCTCAAAATTACGTCGGCGTGCGGTGCGATGCAGCTTGATGGCAAACGATGGCCAAAGAAAAAAGAGCAAATAAAAAATCGGAGTCCAATTGAAATCACAGTCAGACCCGCTGCGCTCAACATTTGGAAGCCTGTGCTTCAATAAAGTTGTTTCGAACTAAAGCGGCGCTCTCAGACGAATTTTTTTGCCTAGACCATTGGCGAGTGGCGGTATCGGCGAAAACCCTATAGGAGTTTAAGAAGTTTTCTCAAAGTCTTCAGAACCCCCCTCGCGCGATAGGTTTCTACAAATCGATGGCGAAGAAGGTACTGATTACAGGAGGGGCAGGTTTTGTCGGATCACATCTGGCTGATGACCTGCTCAAAACTGGTTACGAGGTTCGGGCGCTGGATAACCTGGCACCGCAGGTGCATGGCACATGCGCGCGCCGTCCGACTTATCTTTCGCGCGATGTCGAATTCATCCGCGGCGACGTTCGCGATCCCGAGGCGATGTCGCGTGCGCTCGAGAACATCGACGCCGTTTTTCATTTCGCTGCGGTCGTTGGTGTGGGTCAAAGCATGTACGAGATCGCCCATTACACCAGCAGCAACGGTCAGGGCACTGCCGTTCTACTGGAAGCGCTCGCCCAGCGACCAGTCGAACGTCTCATCGTCGCTTCGAGCATGAGCATCTATGGCGAAGGACTTTATCGTACTCGCGACGGGTCGTTAGTTGAAGGTCGCGAACGCACGCTGGAGCAACTGCACGCGCACGACTGGGAGGTGCGCGACCGCACCGGCGAACCTCTCGTTCCAGTGCCCACTCCAGAATCGAAGTGTCCGGCCCTCCCTTCGGTTTACGCGATTTGCAAGTTTCATCAGGAACGTCTGTGCATGACGGTGGGCCGCGCTTACGGCATCGACACTGTAGCGTTGCGCTTCTTTAATATCTTCGGCACGCGGCAGGCGCTTTCGAATCCCTACACAGGCGTGCTTGCGATTTTTGCTTCGCGATTTCTAAACAACAACCCACCGCTTGTTAATGAGGATGGCAAACAGCGGCGCGACTTCGTTCACGTGCGCGACATTGCGCGCGCATGTCGTCTCGCGCTGCAAACTCCCGAGGCCGCCGGCGAAGTATTCAACATAGGCAGCGGTCAAAATTATTCGATCCTCGATATCGCAGGGCAAATGGCGCGAGTCCTTGGAAAGGAGGAAATTGAACCCGAAATCGTAGGCAAATGCCGCGTTGGTGATATTCGCAATTGTTTCGCAGATATCTCGCATGCGCAAAAAGTTCTCGGCTACAAACCGCGAATCACTCTTGAAGAAGGTTTGGCCGAATTGGCTGATTGGCTTCAAGGACAAATTGCAGTCGACCGAGTGGACGACGCGGCTCATGAACTTAGCCTCCGAGGATTGGCGGTATGAAAAACGGAAGCCGCCCTGTCCTGGGAATTCTTGAATGGCTACGTCCGGGCGAGGAACAACGCGTAGAGCGCTTGCTTGTTGATCTGAAAACAATCGGCGTCACCGATCTGCGCACGGGAGTTTCATGGGCGGACTGGCACACGCCGGGCGGTGAGAAGTGGTACGATTGGCTGCTCCCGCGCCTCGCGCGCGAACTCAACGTCCTTCCCTGTTTTCATTATACGCCTCCATGCCTAGGCATCGCTCCAAGTCAGTGCTCTCCGCCACGCAATCCGAAGCAGTACGCGGATTTTCTGGACGTTTTCATCAGTCAGTACGGAGAGTTCTTCGAATGGGTTGAGCTTTGGAACAAGCCGCGAAGTCCGCTGGAATGGAATACGACTCTTGACCCGCACTGGCTGATCTTTTGCGAAATGGTCGGCGGCGCGGCCCATTGGGCGCGGCAACGCGGCAAAAAAACCGTGCTCGGAGCCAGCGGCCCGATGGACGCGCAATGGGTGGGACTCATGTGCGAACGCGGCGTGATGCAATACATCGACGCCGTCGGCATTCACGGTTTTCCGGGGACGTTCGAATTCTGGTGGGACGGTTGGAACGCCAAGGTTGCGCGGGTGCGCAAGGTGCTTTTGCAGCATCGCTCGAAGGCGGAGATTTGGATTACTGAGACAGGCTACTCGACGTGGCGACACGACGAGCGTGGGCAGATCGCCGCGTTCCTCGACGTCATGCGCGCACCAGCTGAGCGCGTGTATTGGTACAGCGCGCACGATCTTGAGACTCCGCAGGTCTCAGACGAAAACAAATTTTATAGTGACGAGCGCGAACATCATTTTGGGCTGCGCCGCAACGACGGCTCCGAGAAATTGCTGTTTCGTTTGCTGACGCAAGGCGGCGTCGACGCGGTGGAAAATTCCGCTTGGCTGGGTCGAAGCAACTCAGCAGCGCGCACAGGCAAACGGCCCGTCGTAATCACAGGAGGTTGTGGATTTATCGGATGCAATCTCGCGGACGCGCTCTGCTCACAAAAGCAGCCGGTTATTCTCTACGACAATCTTTCGCGTCCTGGTGTCGATCAAAACGCCGAGTGGCTGCGCGAAAAGCACGGCGATCTGGTGCAGCTCGAAGTCGCGGATACTCGCGACGCGCAAACGCTCGCAAAGTGTGTCGAGCAAGCTGCCGCTGTCTTCCATTTTGCCGCGCAAGTCGCAGTGACGAGCAGTCTCAAAGCGCCGGTTTACGATTTCGATGTCAACGCACGCGGGACGCTAAATTTACTCGAAGCCGTGCGCGAGCTGCGCAATCCGCCGCCGGTGATTTTCACGTCGACTAACAAAGTCTACGGCAGCTTGGAAGACGTTGATCTTCGTCGTAGCGGCGAGCGTTACGAACCAGTCGATGACGAGATTCGCGCCTGTGGAATCGGCGAAGATCAGCGGCTGGATTTTTATAGTCCATACGGCTGCTCTAAAGGTGCCGCCGACCAGTACATTCTCGATTACGCGCGCACGTTCGGATTGCCGGCCGTGGTCTTCCGGATGAGTTGCATTTATGGGCTGCATCAATTCGGGACGGAAGACCAGGGCTGGGTCGCGCATTTTCTAATCAATGCCCTCGAGAAACATCCCATCACACTTTACGGCGATGGCAAACAGGTGCGCGACATCTTGTTCATCGATGATCTGCTCGAAGCGCTGTTGCTCGCTCGCAAAAATATCCGGACGCTTTCCGGCCAGGTCTTTAACATTGGGGGTGGAGTGGGAAATACGACCAGCCTGCGAGAGCTGCTCACGCTCATCGGCGAACTGCACGAGAGCAAAGCACGCATCAACTTCGCCCAATGGCGGCCCGGGGATCAGCGATACTACGTCACTAATTTCTCAAAGTTCCACACGGCGACGGGTTGGTCGCCTCGGATTGGCAAGGTCGAAGGGGTGCAACGGCTTTATGATTGGCTGCGTCACGAGCGCGTGCCGCGACGAAGGATCGCTGTGGCCCAATGATCGCAAGCGCGAAGTATCTCGACGCCGTCCCCACGGCACGCACTGCGGGTACCATGCGCGCGGCAGTCGTGAGCGCGCCGCGCAAAATCGAAACTATCGACGTACAAATCCCGAAACCGAATGCAGGCCAGCTTCTCGTGCGCATCGAAGGCTGCGGCGTGTGCGCATCTAACATTCCCCCGTGGGAAGGCAAACCATGGTTTACGTATCCGATGGCTCCGGGCGCGCTCGGGCACGAAGCGTGGGGTCGAGTAGAAGAAGTTGGCAGCGATGTTACAGATTTCAAAAAAGGCGATCGCGTCGCCATTCTTTCAAATTGCGCATACGCCGATTACGACATCTGCGAATCTTCCTCGGTAGCAAAACTTCCCGCGTCTCTTAACGACGCAGCATTTCCAGGTGAACCGCTTGGCTGCGCGATGAATATCTTCAATCGTAGCGGGATTAACCGAAAGGATAATGTCGCGATCGTCGGCATCGGTTTCCTTGGCGCCTTGCTCACGCAATTGGCGAGTGCGACGGGCGCACAGGTCATTGCCATCAGTCGCCGTCCATTTGCGCTGGACGTGGCAAGGCAACTCGGTGCAACGGAGACCGTGCCGCTTAATGATCATGTGATCGATAACGTAAAAAGCCTAACGAATGGCACATTTTGCGATGTCGTCATCGAGTGCACTGGCAAACAGAGGCCACTCGATCTTGCGGGCGAGATCACATGTGAGCGCGGCCGGCTGGTGATCGCCGGTTATCACCAGGATGGTCCGCGCCAAATCAACATGCAGCTTTGGAACTGGCGCGGGTTGGACGTGATCAATGCACACGAGCGCGATCCGCGAATGTACATCGACGGAATTGGGCAGGCAATCCGCGCGGTGGAAGCAGGTCTCCTGGATCCCGCGCCGCTCTACACACATTTTTTTCCACTCGAACAACTGGGGGAGGCACTGAACACCGCGGCCAAACGGCCTGACGGTTTTGTCAAAGCGCTGATCACAACATGAAAACCGCCGCCACAGCATTGGCCCAACTAGCCGCGGCGATCGCACCACGGCCGCGACTCGGTTTTCTTGGACTTGGCTGGATCGGACTGAACCGGCTGGCAGCAATTGCACGCGCCGACGTGGCTGAAATTGTGGCAATCACCGATCCAATGGAAGAAACTTTTTTTGCCGCAGCCGAGCACGCGCCTAAGGCACGTCGATTTACCAACCCTAACGAACTCTTCAATATCGCTCTCGACTTGGACGCAATCGTCATTGCCACGCCGAGCGCGCAACATGCCGAACAATGTGCCGCTGCTCTGAACCGAGGACTCGCAGTTTTTTGCCAAAAGCCACTTGGCCGCAATGCCGCCGAAGTGTGCGAAGTGATTGACGCGGCGCGCTCGATGAACCGGCTTCTCGGCGTTGATCTTTCCTACCGCTATACGAGGGCGCTACAGGAAATCCGGCAGCTCGTTAGGGGGAATCACCTCGGTGAGATCTACGCGGTCGATCTCGTTTTTCATAATGCGTATGGTCCGCAAAAGCCTTGGTTTTACGATCGGGAGCAATCCGGCGGCGGTTGCGTTGTCGATCTTGGAATTCATCTCGTTGATGCTGCGTTGTGGATTCTCGATCAGCCAATCCTTAATGTAAGCAGCCGGCTTTTTCATAAAGGCGAACGAATTGATCCGCTCGACCCGATCTGTGAAGATTACGCGATCGCCCGACTCGATCTCGCCAACGGCGCCGTGATCAATTTGAGTTGCTCGTGGCATCTGCATGCCGGACGCGATGCCGTCATCGAGGCGTCTTTCTACGGAAGCAAGGGCGGCGCTGCGCTGCGCAATGTGAACGGCTCGTTTTACGATTTTATCGCCGAATGCTTCAACGGCACAACGCGACAACTTTTAGCCGAACCACCGGACGAATGGTTCGGGCGCGCCGCAGTGGAATGGGCGCGCCGACTGGCACTCGATCGCACGTTTGATCCCGACATCGAAAGAATGATTGAGGTCGCCACCGCGCTCGATGCGATTTATGAAAACGCAAACGTCTAGCGCCACACCGCGCCGGATTTTAATGACCGTCGATCCAATCGGCGGCGTATGGACGTATGCGCTCGAGCTTGCCCGCGCAGTAGAGCCGTACGGGATCGAGATCGCGCTCGCTAGCATGGGCGCGCATCTCACACGCGGGCAATATCAGCAAGTGCTCGCACGCAAAAATGTGCGGTTGTTTGAGAGCACGTACCGGCTCGAATGGATGGAATATCCGTGGGAGAATGTCGATTGTGCCGGCGATTGGCTGCTGAAAATTGCCGAGCGCTTTCGCCCTGATCTGGTCCACCTCAACGGCTATAGCCATGCCAGCCTTGAGTGGGACGCGCCGGTGCTGATCGTGGCACACTCGTGTGTCTTGTCCTGGTGGCGCGCCGTAAAAAACCAGGAAGCGCCCGCGCATTACCATCAGTATCGCGCTCGCGTTGCGGCCGGTCTCGCAGCTGCAGATTTGATTGTCGCTCCAAGCGCTGCAATGGCAGATGCGCTGGCGCTTCACTACGAGGCGCACGGCAGGTGCATGGTCATCCCGAATGGCCGCGATCCGCGACCGTTCTTAAGCGCCGAAAAGGCCTCGCTTGTGTTTTCGTGTGGCAGAATCTGGGACGAGGCCAAAAATCTGCGCCTTCTCGATGAGATTGCACCGCACGTTCCATGGCCGATTGCGGTCGCGGGCGATTGCCAGCATCCCGGAGGATCTACAGTCGCGCTGGAAAATGTGCGTTGCCTGGGCAAACTCGAAGCGCATGATGTCGAGCGGCAGTTGTCGCGTGCTGCGATTTTCGCTCTGCCGGCACGTTATGAACCATTTGGTTTGTCCGCTCTGGAAGCTGGATTGAGCGGCTGCGCGCTGGTCCTCGGCGATATCCCAAGTCTGCGCGAAACCTGGGATGGAGCGGCCATTTTCGTGCCGCCTGATGATGCCACTGCGCTCGCAAACGCGCTTAACGGTTTGATCGAAGACGAACGCCGCCGCGAATATTTTGGCGAATGCGCACTTGCGCGCGCGCTTGAATTTTCAGCTCAGCGCATGGCGACGGAATATATCGCCGCATATCGCGTATGCGCAGAGCAAAAATCGCGTTCGGCCGCTGAAAAACCGGAGCTCTTTGTCGAGGAGGTCGCGGCATGAAGATCGTGATGTTCTATCACTCGGTGGTGTCCGATTGGAACCACGGCAATGCTCACTTCCTGCGTGGCATCGCGACCGAACTCATTAATCGTGGCCATGCCGTGGACATATACGAACCGCAGGACGGGTGGAGCATGTCGAACCTGATCGCCATGCATGGTAGCGAAGCGTTGCGTGAATTTCGCCTGCGCTTTCCATTGCTGAAATCGAAAACTTACACGCTCGACAATGTCGATCTCGATCGCGCGCTCGATGGTGCCGATCTCGTTCTCGTTCACGAATGGAATGACCCAGCGCTGGTGCGCCGCGTTGGTCGGCACCGTTTCCAGACCGGCGGTCAATATCGCCTCTTTTTCCACGACACGCATCACCGCGCTGTCACTGCGCCCGAACAAATGCAGCAGTTCGATCTGTCGCATTATGATGGCGTGCTCGCTTACGGCGATCTACTGCGGGACGTGTACCGCCGTCGCAAGTGGGCGTGGCGCGCGTGGACGTGGCATGAAGCGGCGGATATCAACACCTTTCACATGTCGCGCAACGGTCACTTCGACGGCGACTTGGTTTGGATCGGCAACTGGGGAGACGATGAGCGCACGGAGGAACTACAGGAGTTCCTGATTGAACCGGTTAAAAGCCTTGGTCTGCGCGCGAAGGTTTTTGGTGTGCGTTACCCGCAAGTAGCGCTGGATATGCTGCGCGATGCCGGAATTTCCTACGGCGGCTGGGTCGCTAATTACCGCGTTCCTGAAATCTTCTCGCGTTTCCGGGTGACGCTGCATGTGCCGCGCCGCCCGTACGCAAGTCTCCTCCCGGGCATTCCCACCATTCGTCCGTTCGAAGCTCTCGCTTGCGGAATTCCGCTCGTTTGTTCGCCATGGCATGACACCGAAAATCTTTTCCAGTCAGGTCGCGATTTTCTCGTGGCAAAAAACGGTTCTGACATGAAGCGGCACTTATGCGCGCTGTTGAGCGACAAAAAAATGGCGCGCGATCTGGCCAGGCACGGCCTTCGAACCATTCGCGCCCGTCACACGTGCGCCCATCGAGTGGACGAACTGATGTCTATCATTGCGGAGGCAGAGGGATGAACATTGCATTTTTTGTTTCGAGCCTCCTTTCGGCCTATTGGAACGGCGCAGCGACTTACTATCGCGGGCTGATCAAAGCCCTGCACAATCGCGGCCACAACATCACCGTCTACGAACCGGATGCGTACGACCGACAAGAACATCGTGACCTCGAGCATCCAAGCTGGGCGCGAGTGATTGTTTATGAAAACAATGAGGACGCTGTGCTGCATGCCCTCGAAGCTGCGCGGAGGCATGCCGACATGGTTGTGAAAGCAAGCGGGATCGGCGTGTTTGACGAATTGCTCGAGGCCGCCGTGCCCGAGATGAAGACGCCAGAAAACCTCGTGGTGTATTGCGATGTCGACGCCCCGGCCACGCTCGAGCGTGTCGCAAATACTCCGGAGGACCCGTTTCGCGAATCAATTCCGAGATACGACTTCATCTTCACGTATGGCGGGGGCCCGCCGGTCGTGCGCGGTTATGAGTCGTTAGGCGCCCGGCTGTGCGTTCCGATATACAACGGACTTGATCCTGAAACGCATCATCCTGTTTCGCCAGATTCACGATTTCAAGCCGATCTCGGCTTCCTCGGTCACAGGTTGCCTGATCGCGAAGCGCGAGTGGAGCAATTCTTTCTGAACGCCGCTGAGCAACTGCCCGATCGACAATTTCTGATGGGGGGCATCGGCTGGGACACAAAGCCGCTGCCGCCCAATGTAAGAAATCTCGGTCACGTTTACACGTCCGATCACAATGTGTTTAACTGCACGCCTCGCGCAGTGTTGAACATTTCGCGAGGGAGCATGGCCCGCTACGGATTTTCGCCCGCCACCCGCGTGTTCGAAGCCGCAGGCGCCGCCGCGTGTTTGATCACAGACGCCTGGCAAGGCATCGAGAAATTCTTCGAGCCGGGTGAAGAAATTCTGGTCGCGCACAGCGGAGACGAAGTCGCCGCGCATCTGGTCGATCTTACGCCGGAGCGCGCTCACGAAATTGGTCAGGCGGCGTATCAGCGCGTTCTGGCCCAGCACACCTACGCGCAGCGAGCGGCGCAGTTGGATGAGATTCTTGAGGGCGCGCTGGTATGAAAATCGTCATTCTGGGGCTGTCGATCACGTCTTCTTGGGGGAATGGACACGCGACGACGTACCGCAGCCTTGTGCGCGAACTTGTTCGTCTCGGACACGAGGTGCTGTTTCTCGAGCGGGACCAGCCGTGGTATGCGGCCAATCGCGATATGCCGAAGCCGCCTTTCGGCCGCACGGAAATTTATCGAAGTGTTTCTGAGCTGAAGAGACGCTTTCCGGAAGAAATTGAAGGAGCTGATTGCGTAATTGTTGGCTCGTTTGTTCCGGAGGGGAAAACCATTGGCGAATGGGTGACCGCCGCCGCGTCCGGCGTGACAGCGTTCTATGACATCGACACGCCGATTACGCTGGAAAAAATCGCGCTCGACGAATGTGATTACCTTTCGGCCGATTTGATCGCGCTATACGACATCTATCTGTCGTTCACCGGCGGGCCGACGCTGGAATTGCTCGAAGAGGAGTACGGATCGCCAATGGCACGGGCGCTGTATTGTTCGGTTGATTCCGAGCAATATTTTCCTGAACGGCGCGGCAAGAAGTGGGCGCTCGGTTATCTCGGAACGTTTGGCGAGGACCGCCAACAGAAATTAAATTCGCTCCTTCTCGCTCCGGCAACAATGTGGCCGGCTGGGCGATTTGTCGTGGCCGGTCCGCAGTATCCGAAAGGAATTCGCTGGCCTGCAAACGTCGAGCGAATCACGCATCTCTCGCCGGGAAAGCACCGGGCCTTTTACAATTCACAGCGGTTCACACTTAACGTCACTCGTGCCGCCATGGTGCGGGCGGGGTTTTCGCCCAGTGTGCGGTTGTTTGAAGCGGCAGCATGCGGCACACCGATCATCAGTGATGATTGGCCTGGTCTGAGCACGCTTTTTCAGGTCGGCGAGGAAATTCTCGTCGCGAAAAGTGCCTGCGAAGTGTTGGAGATTTTACAGGAAGTTCCCGAACAGGCTGCGCGCGACATCGGCTTAGGAGCACGCGAGCGCGTACTGCGCGAGCACACATCTGCTCATCGCGCCGCAGAACTCGAAACGATCATCGCCACTGCCGGGGGAAGAGATGCGGCTGGCCTGTCAGCCAATTTGGCGGCCGAAGTAACAAGCAGGAGGTAATTTTATGAGGAGAAATGGTTCAGGTAAAATTCGCGTCGGCGTAATTGGCGTCGGGAATTGTGCGTCTTCGCTCGTGCAGGGGGTCCAATTTTATCGCGACGCGACTGAAGACCAATTCGTGCCAGGATTAATGCACGTAAACCTTGGCGGTTATCACGTGCGCGATATCGAGTTCTCCGCTGCGTTTGACATCAATGCGACAAAAGTCGGCCGCGATTTAGGCGAAGCCGTTTTCGCCGAGCCTAACAACACTGTCTGCTTTGCGAACGTCCCACGGCTTGGCGTTAAAGTGCGTCGCGGAATGACGCATGACGGCGTGGGCAAATATCTCAAGCAAGTCATTAAGAAAGCTCCGGGGCCGACCGACGACATCGTCGGCATACTCAGAAGAAGTCACACCGACGTGGTGGTTTCATATTTGCCCGTCGGCTCCGAAATGGCGACGAAATGGTACATCGAGCAAATTCTGGAGGCCGGTTGCGGTTTTGTGAATTGTATCCCGGTTTTCATCGCTTCCCAAAAATATTGGCACCGGCGATTCAAAGAGCGCGGACTGCCGATCATTGGCGATGACATCAAATCGCAAGTAGGCGCAACGATCGCGCATCGGGTTCTGACAAATCTCTTTCGTGAGCGAGGTGTTCGATTGGATCGCACTTACCAACTCAACTTCGGCGGCAACACCGATTTTCTAAACATGCTCGATCGCGACCGGCTGGAATCTAAGAAAATCTCGAAGACGCAGGCCGTAACTTCGCAACTTGGGCATCCCATGCCGGCATCGAACGTGCACATCGGACCGAGCGATTACGTGCCGTGGATGACCGACCGTAAATGGTGCTACATCCGCATGGAAGGCACGACGTTCGGCGACGTGCCAATTAACTGCGAGCTGAAGCTGGAAGTTTGGGATTCACCCAACTCGGCTGGGGTGGTGATTGACGCCATTCGTTGCGCCAAACTCGCGCTCGATCGCGGAATCAGCGGCGCACTGGTGGGACCATCCAGCTATTTCATGAAAACGCCGCCGCAGCAGTTCACCGACGAAAAAGCGGGCGTGTTGACCGAAGCATTTATCGCCGGAGATGACGTTGCATCCGCCGTTCACGGGAACGGCGCAATTCCCGGGAGCGCACGCTTGCAGCGTGCTGGCGATGGCATTCTGCCATCGCGAACTTTGCTTGAAACGCAGAACGGAAGTCGATCGTCAAAATCAAAACAGCGCGTTGCAAAAGTTCGTTGCGGCAAAATGCCACAACCAGCACGCCAAAGGCGTGCGCTCCCCGGAAAAAACGGGCACCAGAATTCATGAAAATCGTTATCTTCGGCCTAACGATCAGTTCTTCGTGGGGCAACGGTCATGCAACTGTGTGGCGCTCGCTGTGCCGGCAACTGATCGAACGCGGCCACGACATCGTTTTCTTTGAACGTGACGTGCCGTATTACGCAGCTCATCGCGATCTGTTGACTATTGATGGCGGAACTCTGCGGCTTTACGAATCGTGGATTGAAATACGCGATGTCGCCGAGCGGGAGTTGCGCGAAGCAGACGTCGGCATTGTCACCTCATATTGCCCAGACGCCATTAATGCCTCTGAGTTGGTGTGGCTTTCGCCGGCAATTCGCGTCTTCTACGATCTTGATGCGCCTGTCACGATCGCCCAGCTCCGCGCGGGCGAAGTGGTGCCGTACATTCATCCTCAGGGTCTCAGTGAATTTGATCTGGTGCTGAGTTTCACAGGAGGAGCGGCGTTGGATGCGCTGAAGCTAGAGCTGGGCGCAAAAGAAGTCGCGCCGCTGTACGGCAGTGTCGATCCGGACGTGCATCGTCGCGTCGCGCCCGCCGAAATGTACCGCGCGGCCGTTTCTTATCTCGGCACGTACTCGCAAGATCGACAACGAGCATTGCACGAGCTGTTCATCGAGCCAGCTCGCCGCTCGCCGGATATGCGTTTTGTGATGGGCGGCGCGCAGTACCCGGGCGAGTTCCCGTGGACGAAAAATATTTTCTTTGTTCAACATCTTCCGCCATCTGAGCATCCGAGCTTCTTTTCTTCTTCGCGGCTGACATTGAATGTTACGCGTTCCGCGATGCGGGAAATGGGCTGGTGTCCATCCGGCCGTTTGTTTGAAGCCGCGGCATGCGGCACGCCCATTGTCAGCGATTGGTGGGAAGGGCTCGAGGAATTCTTTGTTCCTGAGTCCGAAATTTTCATCGCCACTTGGGCCGAGGATGTTCTTGCCGCCTTGCAATCCGACGATGCGCAACTTAGCCGAATTGCGAACGCGGCGCGCGAGCGCGTCCTGGCCGAGCACACCGGCGCCCAGCGTGCAGTTCAATTCGAGGAAATCATCGAGCGCGTTCAGCCTCACGAAATGGCCGCGGCGTAAATCGTAAATAGCAGATCACATGTGGGGCATCATTCCAGCAGCCGGGTCGGGGACGCGGATTCAACCGCTTGCTTTCTCAAAGGAATTGCTTCCCGTCGGCGGCCGAATCGATGGCGCGGTCGAGCGACCGCGAGCGATCAGTGAGTACCTGGTTGATCGAATGATAGTTGCCGGCGCCAGCAAGCTATGTTTCGTCATCTCTCCAGGGAAATCGGACATCCTCGAATATTACGGCGGGGGCCAGCTCGATTCAGTGACGATCAGCTTCGTGGTGCAACCGCATGCGAGTGGATTATGCGACGCAATCTTTCAAGCCGCGCCGCTCATCGCTCCAACAGAGCCTGTGTGCATCGGATTGCCTGACACGATTTGGTTTCCCGAAGATGCCCTTTGCACGTTGCCCGACGATCGATTGTCGTTCCTGCTTTTCCCAGTCGAGCAGCCGCAGTTTTTCGATGCTGTGCGTACAACGAGCGATGGCCATGTCTTGGAGATTCAGGTGAAACAGCAGGACGCATCGTCCAATTGGATTTGGGGCGCGTTCAAAATGCCAGGTGCAACGTTGCATGAATTGCGCGCGCTGTGGCTGGACCGAAATCGACAGGATGAATACATCGGCACGCTTGTGAACGCGTGGTTGGCGCGCGGCGGCAATGCGCTCGGTATCCGCGCCGGCGAGTCGTACGTCGATGTTGGTACGCTTCACGGCTATCGCGCAGCGATCAATCTGTTGAGCCGCGAAACTCCTGAGCGCAATCAACCGCAGCACGCAGTGGCATGAGCGCACAGATTGCCGAGCCCGAAGCCGATCGCGGTCAACTGGCACAACAGATCCATGCGCTGGGCCAATGGTTTCACAATATAGACATCCGGGGTGTGCAAACTGCTCCTAATCACTTTTTAGGCGATTACCCGCGCGTAAAATGGGAACGATTTCAATCTGCTGTTCCTGCGGATTTGCGTGGCAAAACAGTCCTCGACATCGGTTGCAACGCCGGATTTTACAGCATCGAAATGAAACGCCGTGGCGCAGACCGCGTCGTCGCTATCGATTTCGATGATCGCTACCTTTCACAGGCGCGTCTCGCTGCCGGCGCGCTTGGGTTTGATATCGAGTTTCGAAAACTTTCTGTATACGACGTTCACAAACTCGAGGAACGATTCGACGTCGTCTTGTTTCTCGGAGTTTTTTATCATCTGCGCCATCCGCTGCTCGCGCTCGATCTCATTCACCAGCATGTCGTTCGGGACCTGTTTGTTTTTCAATCACTGCAACGCGGAAGCGAAGCGGCCGAGCCGGTTCAAGAGGACTACGAATTTTGGGAAACCGACGTGTTCGAGCGCGCAGATTTCCCCAAAATGTATTTCGTTGAGAAGCGTTACGCCGGTGATCCGACGAATTGGTGGATCCCAAATCGCGCTGCTGCTGAAGCGATGCTGCGCAGCGCCGGATTTGAAATCCTAGAGCATCCTGAGACGGAGGTATTTGTTTGCCGATACCGGCCGCTCGCGGACGAACCGCGCGCGATCTACGCGTCCATTCGTCGTGATGATTATGAATGACCAACAGCGACGTCATTCGTTGCATCGGATTCACGATTTAACGATTCCAACGCGGCAACGATTTACGGAGGTGAAGCCATGATTGAGGCTGTGATGATCTGGAACGAGCCTAACAACAAGTCGCACTGGGATTTCGAAATTGATCCTGAATGGAAAATGTTTTCGGAAATGGCGATCGGAGCAGCGGAAGCGGTTGCGGCCGTGAATCCGCATGTGCGTCGCGTTTTGGGCGGCATTTCGCCCATCGATCCAAATTTCATTCAGCGCATGAAAGATTTTGGCGTGCTCGATTATTTCGATGTGGTCGCATTGCACGGATTCCCGCTGGATTGGAATCATTGGTCAATAAACGAATGGCCGCAGCGGGTCCGCGAAATCGAAGAGATTACCGATTTGCCAGTGTGGATCTCTGAAGTCGGTGTGTCGAGTTTCGGCGCGGAAGAAGTGCAGGAATTCGGGTTGCGCCGAACCGCTGAACTGTTGATCGGACGAGTAGAGCGCATCCACTGGTATTCGCTTTACGATCTTCCACGCGCATGGCCGGCGACGACTCGGCATCGCGAAGCAGAAGGCTCATCGTACTATCGGCATTTTCACATGGGATTACTGCGCGAAGACGGGAACCCTAAATTAGCGTTGCGACATTTTTCCCAATACACGCCTGAGCTCGGGATCTGTCAGTGGTTTCATTTTGAAGATCATCGGCTTGATGATGCGGTGCATTGGATGCGCCGACTCGGTGTGAAATACCTGCGTACAGGCCTGAGTTGGGCTGACAGTTTTCGCCCCAACGCGGAGGAATGGTTCGATCGGCAGATGAACGCGCTTACAGATTTCGACGTTACCCTGACGTTTTGCTTCACTCCAGAACACCGCGGAATCGCGCCGCATTACACGAGCCCGCCCCTGGTGCGGCAAGAATTTGCTGAGTTTTGCGCGCGAATGACAAATCGATACGCGCCGAAGAAGGAACGCTTGTCCAAGCGGTCAGTCATTGGCAGCTGGCAAGCCGCCGCTCGGGTGTAATGACCCAACTTCTACTCGTTAGACACGGAGCGCACGACCTTCTGACACCCGGCGTCATCTGTGGACGGCAGCCGGACGTGCATCTGAACGCTCTGGGTAATCTACAAGCGGAACAAATCGCCGAGCGATTGGCGATGCTCCCCATCGACGCGATTTATTGCAGCCCTCTGGAGCGCGCCTGCGAGACCGCGGGGCCGCTGGCGGCAAAATTCGGCTTGGAACTGCGAACCGCGGAGGAATTCAACGAAATTGACGTAGGGGTGTGGACAAACCGTACAGTGGCCGAGCTCGAGAATATTCCCGAGTGGCAGCAATGGAATTCCTTTCGAAGCGGCTCAGCTGCACCAAGCGGAGAATCGATGGTAGCGGTGCAAGCCCGCGCCGTCGCCAAAGTTTGCGAACTGCGCACCCGACACAGCTTCGTAACGATTTTTACACACGCCGATATCATTCGCGCTGTGCTGGCGCATTTTCTTGGCGTGCATCTCGATCTTTTTCTGCGCATCGAAATTGATCCGGCCTCAGTGAGTTGGATTGAATTGCACGAGGCAGCTGTGCGAGTCCGCCTCGTAAACGGCAATGTTGGCGGCCCGGAATTACTTCCGTAACCGTCGCAGTAATTACGACTGGCGGGCCGTAGCTCCGGTGTGTTCCATCACATCCAGCACTTTTTCCGGTTCGACGTCCTGCTGTAATTCAGGCAATTCAGGGTCCTTTGAAGCCTCGATGTCGAGTTTTTCGCCAATTGCTTTGACCAATGTAATCAGGCGCGTCACTTCGTGTTCGGCGAGCAGGCTGATCTGCAGATCCAACTCGGCGCGTCGCTCCGCCTCCTGTCCCATCCGGTTCTGGGTCATTAGCACGAATGTAGTCAGGAATATGGCTTCTACAGATGCTACCATCGCCAGAATCACGAAATTGGGATCAAATTTTGGCGTTGGCGTGACTGGAAGATTGATAATGATCCATGTGCCGTAAATCACCGCATGGATGTAAACAAAACGCATGCTGCCGGTAAAACACGTAATTGCGTCAGCTATGCGCTGTTGGAAATCTTTCTGCTGTTCCAACTGCTGCCGTCGCGCCACCAAAGAGCGGACATTGCGCTCCACAATTCCCGCTAATCTGCCCGGCTTCTGCTGCTCCTTCTCGTGCGCCTCCATTCTCCCTCACTTTGAATCGTATGGCGTGATCTGCGGAGATGTCGCTGAACAGCAGAATCACAAGGTCACGGCTTTGAAATGAATAATGCCGTCGAGATGTTCAAGGTAGCGCAAGCGTCCCGCTTGCGAACGGGTCCGAGGGCCGCAACCGAGACGGTTACGCTAGATCAAATTTATCTTTTGGACATGGTGCGATCACGTACGGAATTCGCCCAAGCTTTTAACTTAAGGACGGGCATGAAGTTGACGATGCGATCGGCCGGAATTTTTGCGCGGAGTGCCGCGGCCAGACCCAGATCAATGAATTCCAGCTGCCAGCCGTGATGAGCATCTGTGCCGAGCGAAATACGCGTTCCGTGATCCCGCGCGATTTTCAGTAGCGCAACGTTCAAGTCCTGCCGGTCCGGATAAGAATCAATTTCCAGCGCCTTATCGAGCCGGGCGGCTTCTGTAAATATGCGTGGCCAATCTGCCTTCAATCCCAATCGAAAGTTGTAAATACGACCGCGCGGGTGACCGAGGATGTGAACGTGTGGATTGCGCACCGCTGCGAGATAACGCTCGGTTTGATCTTCGGTCGTACGTAAAGCCGAATGGAACGAGCCCAGAACAAGGTCCAGGGATTGCAGCGAGTCCGGCGACATGTCGCCTTCGCCGCGCGGATTTAGATTCATTTCGGTCGAGCGAAGCACAGTCACACGCGGGGCGGACTTTGCCCGTGCCGCGTTGACCTCTGCTATTTCCAATCCCTGACGTTTCAATTCGGCCTCGTCGATTCCGCCCGCGATCTTCAAGGTTTTCGAGTGATCGGTAATGCCGATGTATTCATAGGACCGGTTTGCAGCGGCATAGGCCATTTCTGCGATCGTGCCAGATCCATCGCTCCAGTCGGTGTGCATCTGCAAATCGCCGCGTAGCTTGCTGGGCCAATCGGGTCGCGTCGCGAGGAGTCGTCGTGCGTCGGCGAGGGAGAGAAAATCCTGGCGAATTGCTGGTGCCGTTATCGAGCGACGCGGCTCCTCGATCCACTGCCGAATTTGTTTCTCGATAAACGGGCCAATGCCGCGCAACTCGGTCAATGACCGGTTCTGCGCGATAAGATCCGATACTTCTTCCTGCCACAGGAAAGCGCTGCGCGCGGCTCGACGAAACGCGCGCACGCGAATGCCTGTGTCGGTTTCTGCCTGCTGAGCAAGCAACTCCGCAACATCCGTGTTCGATAGCACACTGTGAATTCGTTTCCCGCTGGAATCTCAGGGGCCTGGACAATATGAAGTGCCTCGGGCAGTGCGACCTATTCCTCCGCCCGCTTCGAATCCAATGTTGATGGCCGAAACGACAGAGGAACTTCGTAAGCGGCCCGAAATTCGTAAAGAATTGGAGCGGGCGAGGGGAGAAGCGCGTCCGGAAAAGGTTGAAGCTCGCGGTCGCGACAAATTCTGGTTCGTCATATACGGGGTTGTTCTTGCCGCCTGCGCGGCTGGCTATTTTGTAATCGGTGCGAAAGTCATTCCATTGCCGGACGCCGCGATTGGGATTGCGCAGCGGATTCTGCGCGGAGTGGCGCTGATCACGTTGGTGCTGACCGTCGGGCGAGCGATTTCGTTCTATGCAATTGGCCGAATCGAAGATGCTGCCACCCGTTTCACTCTCCAACGCATTCAGGGGTTGGCTGTCGCGCTGGCGATCGCGATTATTGTTGTCTCGATAGTTTTTGTGAACTGGTACGCGGCAGTCGCTGCGTTTGGCGTTGGGTCGATCATTATCGGGTTGGCCGTGCAAACTCCGATGAAAAGCTTCATCGCCTGGATTTACATTCTGGTGCGCCAGCCGTTTCGCGTGGGCGACCGCATCAAAATAGCCGACGCCACCGGCGACGTGATCGATGTCGGCTATCTCGACACCACCTTATGGGAATTCGGCGGCCAATATCTCTCTAGCGATCATCCCAGCGGGCGCTTGATCAAGTTCCCGAATGAGAAAGTGCTCGACGAGCTTGTTTACAACTATTCGTGGCCTCTTTTCCCATACATCTGGAACGAAATAAAATTCCAGATCGGTTACAATGCTGACTTGGAATTCATCGCCAGCACGATGCAGAAGATCACCGAAGAAGAGTTGGGAAAGGAAATGCTCGAACGTGTACAAACTTTTCGCGAGTTACTCGCCCGGACTCCGGTGGACGAGTTAGATGTGCATGAGCATCCGCGCGTGATTTTTCGAGTTGGTGAAAATACATGGTTGGAAGCGATCGTTCGCTACCTCGTCGCGCCTCGTGAAGCAGGGCGTGTTAAAACGCGCTTGATCAAAAAACTTCTTGTCGCGCTCAATGCTGCTCCCGAGAAGGTGATGTTTCCGGCGGGGGCAGCTCGTTAGGCTGTTCGAATGTCTGGCGCGAACACGCGTGCAGAAGCACGCGAGTTACTCTGCAGATACGAACTAGTCAATGAGGAGGTGAACATATGTTAGGCTGGGCTGTAATGTTTCTAATCATCGCCCTTGTGGCAGCGGTCTTTGGATTTGGCGGTATCGCTGCGGCATCAGCGGGCATCGCGAAACTTCTGTTCTTTATATTCCTTGTGCTATTCGTGATCTCTTTGATTTTCGGGTGGCGAGGCAGACGCGTGCCGTGAGCGGCAGTTAACTTTACTTGCGCACTCGCGCTCGCAAGGCGGCAGAGAGCCAAGCGCCAGGCGCAGGAAGATCGGGTCGCTTGTGTGCTTTACTCTTTGCCTTTTCGTCGCGCCGCTTTCAAATCTGACGACGTGGAAAATTGCCTGCTTTTCGCAACAGAAATGCGTGTCCATGGTGGCTAGGATCTCCTGAGTTCCTGCTTTCCTGATTCGTTCGGTTTCTTTTTCACTTAGCCAAATTCAGTTTAGACGGGTAATCTGGTTCGAATGGATCGAGTCGTTGGAATTGAGACCGAGTACGGTTGTCTTCTCAGCGAAGACGAGCCGCACGTGAATTCCGAGCTTTGGCCTGCGAAGGTCAAAAATTACCTATTCCGCAAAGCCGACGCCGGCACGATCGATCTTCATTATCGGGATTACGAGGAACCACCGGGCAATGGCGGATTTCTTCTTAACGGTGGCCGGCTCTATCTCGACATGGGACACATCGAGTACGCGTCGCCGGAATGTTTGCATCTGCACGATCTTGTCACGTACGAGCTGGCTGGAGATGATCTGTTGCAATCGGCGCTGATTGCTCTCCGCGCAGAAGACCGCGTCTCGTTCATCAAAAACAATGTCGATCACCACACCGGCGCGACATTCGGCTGTCACGAGAATTATCTGATGCGGCGCGAGGCGCAGTTCACGCCGCCGATTCTCGGAACGCTGCTGACCTTTTTAGCGACACGCCAGATTTTTACCGGCGCGGGAAGAGTAGGGCAGTCGAATCCATTGGCATTCGATTTCGAGCCGCCGCAGCCAGAGGGCCAGGTCAATTTCCAACTGAGCCAGCGCGCTGATCACATCGTCAACGACATTTACCAATGGGTGCAATTCAATCGCGCCATCATCAATGCGCGCGATGAACCGCTGGCCGATTACCGGAAATATCGCCGGCTGCATTTGCTCATCGGCGACTCGAACATGAGTCCATATGCCACGGCGCTAAAAGTCGGGACGACCGCATGCGTTTTGTCCTTGCTGGAGGAAGGCCGTTTGCCGCGCAACCTTGTTTTGGCTGATGCCGTGCAAAGCACGCGCGACATCTCTCGCGATACGAGCGAGCGATGGATCGTCCGGCTCGAGAACGGCAAAACAATGAACGCGCTCGACGTGCAATGGGAATTTCATCATCTCGCGCAGAAACATCTGCGACACAGCAGTGCGGAAACTAACTGGTTGCTGGAAAACTGGGGATTCGTTCTCGAAGCAATTCCGCACAACCGGCAAGCGCTGATCGGCGGCGTTGACTGGATCACCAAGAAATGGCTGCTGGAAAGTTTTGTCCAAGCCGAAGGATTGAGCTGGGACGATCCATGGCTGCAAAGCATCGACTTGGAATATCACAACATCGATCCACGCCGCGGATTATTCTTCAATATCACACCCGGCAAACGAATCTCAGATTGGAACAACGGTGTTCGCCGTGCCAGCGCGATGCACGTCCCTCCGGCTAACACACGCGCATCCGGCCGCGCACGCGCCGTTACTTTTTTCCAGAACTGCAATTTGCCCTACGTCATCAACTGGGATTCCATCGCCTGCGACAGCCGCGATTTTCTCGTCATGGGTAATCCATTTGAGACTTACAATGACGAAGTCGACCGTTTCCTGGCAAGGCCGCGCACAATCAACGTCGCTGACGATTCTGCCAATCGCTGAAATCGCGTGTGAGCCACGTGGTGCGGATCCCGCCCTGCGATCACAAGCTTCTAAGTTCAGGAAAGTTTTCACCAGCCCGCGGCTTGCCATTGAGCACATCTTTTGGCACGATCTGATGCGTGTCAGTTACTGCAGCCGCAGTCGCTTCCTCTCCAAAACTGCTCGATCGCGTCCGCTGGCATCTGCGCGTGAAACACTATTCAATCCGAACCGAGCAAGCGTACGTCGATTGGATTCGTCGTTACATTCTCTTTCATCGAAAACGCCACCCAAACGAAATGAGCGAGAAAGAAATCACCGAATTTCTCACTCATCTTGCAGTCGAAAAAAGCGTCGCCGCATCGACTCAGAATCAGGCTTTCAGTGCGCTGCTGTTTCTTTACCAGCAGGTACTCGACCGAAAACTCGATTTCATCGACAACGTCCAGCGAGTCACGCGCCCGGCGAAACTGCCGATCGTGTTCACGCCCGGCGAAGCATGCGCGGTCATCGCGCAACTCAGAGGCGATTATCGATTGATGGCCGAATTGCTTTACGGTGCAGGACTTCGATTAATGGAATGTGTTCGGCTGCGCGTTAAGGACATCGATTTCGGCTACGGTCACATTACCGTTCGCGATGGTAAAGGCTTGCGAGATCGTGTCACTGTTTTGCCAGAACGCTTGCGTTCCCCGCTTCAGGTGCATCTGGCGCGAGTGCACGAAATTCACAGGCGAGATCTGGCGAGCGGACGCGGACGCGTTTATTTGCCCTTCGCCTTGGAGCGGAAGTATCAAAACGCGAATCGTTCATGGCCTTGGCAGTATGCGTTTCCGGCTGCAAAACTGTCGATTGATCCCCGTTCGGGTGAATTGCGTCGCCATCACCTTCCGGAAAACAATCTGCAAAAGGCGGTCAAGATAGCGATCCAGCGCGCCGGAATCCACAAGACAGGTAGCTGCCACACGTTTCGGCACAGTTTCGCGACCCACTTATTAGACAGCGGACAGGACATTCGTACCGTTCAAGAGCTGCTCGGACACAAGGATGTTTCTACCACCATGATTTACACTCACGTGTTGAATAAGCCGGGGCTACTTGTTCGCAGCCCGTTGGACTGGCAAGCGCCGGCGAGGAGGCGGCACACTTGCCCGGATTAGATGGAAAATTATCCACCTAATTCTCGTTAGATCGTGAGCGACCACGAAGTCATACTTTTTCGCGCAGTTGGCGGTGCGACAGGCGAAAACACACTCGGGTATCCCAATGGCGAAAGACATTCGGTGC
>JBJMXF010000134.1:0-16882 GCA_045809725.1 Candidatus Udaeobacter sp.
TTCTGTTGAGTGACGACGCAGAGGCGAACTCGATGCCTGGTTTGGAGATTCTCGCCGACAATGTCCGTTGCACTCACGGCGCAACCTCTGGCCAGATCGACGAAGACGAGCTTTTCTATCTGCGGACGCGCGGGATTCCCACGAAAGTCGCTCAGCGCCTCCTCGTCACCGGATTCCTCGACGAAGTGATCCAACGCCTCAATCACCCAGTGATCGGCGATCATCTCCATCGCCTCATCGAAGCGAAATTCGGCGCATAGGCTCTGGGCTGACGCGCTTCTTACGTGTCGCTTTCGGCATTCTCGCCGAAGATTTTTTGGATCAGTTCTCGTGTTTCTCCTCGGTATTCAGTTCGAAATTGATTTTTACGTCGTAATGATCGCCCTTGATTAGCCCCGTTGGCGGCGAATCAACGTGGCTGATTTGTTTCGCAACCGCCGCCACCGATTCATTCACTGTGGCGTTCCCTGATGGTTTGGCGATTTCGAATTTCGAAACGCGACCGTCCTTTTCGATTCGCACGTTTACGAGTGTTGAAATTTTTGCGCCCGAAGGGACATTCGCGGTGGGCTGGATCCAGGCACTGTAAAAACGATCATGCAACATGTTGCCGTACCAGCCAAATTCCGACGTACTGCTTCCGCCGCTCGCGCTGCCAGCCTTGCCTGTTGATCCGCTTTGTCCGCTTGCGCTTTGAGGCGCGGAATCCTTTTTTGCGAGCACGATTTTGTCCTTTTTCTCCGATTTGGCGTTCGCTTTCGCTGGGCTCGACTTCGGTTTTGCCACCGGCTTTGGAGAAGCCTTCGCCACCAGAGTCTTCTTAGGAGTTGGTTTCGGGATCGGTTTTGGAGTTGTCTTCGCTCTTAATGCAGGAGTGGCGCTCGGCTTCGGCACCGGTGTTGCTGTTGCCGTCGGTTTCGGTGTAGCCGTTGGTAATTCGATTTCGCTCTTCGCGTTGGTTACGACAGGCTTTGCATCTGGGGCTTCATCCTGTTCCGGCTTGCCGGATTCGGTATCCGTGGCTGGCTGTTTTGGTGATGGCGATTCTTGTGTTTGAGACGCACGTAAAGAGAGATCTGCCTGGCCACCCAACCACACGATGCTCTCCGGATTGGATGAGGCCCTCGCTGCCGCACTCCAGCGGATCAGTCCCGCGATCAGGGCAACATGCGCCAGCGCGATCAGGACGACATTTCCCCAAAAACGCCCGCCTGGCGTCCCGTACTTTTGCGAAGGCGGCCCTTTCGCCATTTATTTCGGTTCTGCTTTGGTGGCGATGCCGACCTTCGTGATTCCCGCGCGTTGCAAGGCGTCCATCACTCCGATCAATTTTTGCACGGGCAAATCGTGATCGGGTCGAATCACAATGGCGATATCCGGATTCGCCTGTTTCAGCTGCACCAACTGGGTCGTCAAAGTTTCCAGGTCGATCACCTGATTATTAAACCGGATCGTGTCGGTGCGATCGATGGAGACGGTTTGCACCTGCGCTGTGTTGATGGGCGGATTCTTCGTACCGCTGGATGGGATCACCAGGTTCATGCTGCTTTCAAGCAACGGCGTGGTAATCATGAAAATGATCAGCAATACAAAAGCGAGATCGAGCAGCGGCGTGATATTGATCTCGCTCAATGTGGAGAGATTCTGACGTTGCGAATAGCGTCTCATCTGTTCCTTCTTCGACGCTCGCGGTTGGGCGTTGGACGTTGCGCGTTGAAAAACATTTGCAGAAAACGCCGAACGTCCAACGCCGAACGCTCAATGCCGAACCAAGAAGGCATGCTGATCATCGGCGAAACGCGGATTCCCGCGACCCGTGATCGACGTATTTGTGCTCGAACTCGGATGCGAGTTCGGCCGCGAAGTTATCCATCTCCACGATGATCCCCCGAATGCTGGTGACGAGAAAGTTGTAACCGAACATTGCCGGGATAGCCACGCAGAGCGCGACAACTGTGGTAATGAGTGCGCCCGAAACGCCGGGCGCCATTGCCACGAGGTTCGGTGAGCCGGCTTCAGCGACGCCAACGAATGCGTCCATCACGCCCCAGACCGTGCCGAGCAATCCAAGAAATGGCGAACCGCTCACCGCGGTAGCGAGCAGAATCATCTGCGATTCGAGCGAAAGGGCTGTCTCGCCGACTGCGCGTTCCATCGCGGCGTTGACCGCACCCATTTGCGCGGGTGAAATTTTCTCCGCGATCTCGAGCCGAGCGCGGAAGGTTTCATCCACTTCTGATGATCCCAACAAGTGGAACGTCATTTCCTCGCACCCTGCGCGATACACATTGAAAACGGGCGCACCTGGAAACCGCGCGTTTTTTTCAAATAGACGAAGAGGCTGTCGGTCTTTGTGAAAAGCAGCGAGGAAACGAGCGTTCTGTTTCCGTGCAAAGCGGATCACGCGCAATTTCGTGATCATGATCGACCAACTGAAAATGGATACGACAGCCAGAAGAGTGAGAACGATTTTGCCCGCGATTGTCGCGTGATCGAACGCAAACAGCAGACCGCCGCCCGCCGCTACGATTTCCGGAAATAGCATTCCCGCGTCACCGGAGTAAGTAATAACGCGGTTCTGCGGAAACGCTACCTGTCATTTCGTGCTGGGGACGCTGCGCTGCGGCGTCCGGACAGTGCGGCGCGCTGTCCCTACCTTGATTTCCTCGGGAACGTCGGGTGTCTCTTCGCCGCCACAATAAATGCGGCGCCAATCACAATCAGAAAAAATGAAAAGAATTGACCGCGCGTGAAAGGCCCGATCAGTTCGGCATCGGGCTCGCGGAAATTTTCGACCACGATTCGAAAGATCGCGTAACAAAAGAAAAACAGTCCGGTCAGAACCCCATTCGGCTGGCGCGTGCGCGTTCGCACAAACCACAAAATTGCAAACAACGCGATGCCCTCGAAGAGCGCCTCATAAAGTTGCGATGGATGGCGCGGCGACAGAATTGAACGCAATGCGCTCGCGGCCTGCCGTTGGCTGCGCACCGCACCAATGATTACTTCTGGACTGGTCAATGATGGATCGATCTGCGCGCAAGCTGCGACTGCGCGCTGCGCTTCCTGAGGATGATCGAGCAGTTCCTTCGGAAATTGCATCGCCCATGGAACGTTGGCGATCCGTCCGTACAACTCGCCATTTATGAAGTTCGCGCATCGTCCGAAGAACAATCCGAGCGGCGCGGTTACGACCAGATTGTCGCCGAGATTTAGCCAGGAAATTTTGTGACGATGCGCGTAGTAAAACGTGAACAGTAGCAGGCCGACCATTCCGCCGTGGCTCGACATCCCCCCTTCCCAAACGCGCAAGATCGACAACGGCTCGCGCAACATTTCCGGCTTGTAGAAGAAAACGTAGCCAAGACGCCCACCAACGATGACGCCGAATAGCGCGCAGCCGGTGATGAAATCGCTTACGCGTTGCGGCGGCAGATCCGCATATCCGCGCTTGGACAGCCAAAGGAAAAGAAAATAGCCCGATACAAATGCAGCCACATAAGCGAGCCCATACCAGCGCGGCCCAACATTGTCGTAGATCCGGAAAATGATCGGATCGAGATTGTGGAGATAATACGCGAACATTTGGGGCGGGATTCTGGCTGTCATTCCGAGCGAAGTCGAGGAATCCCGTTGCGAAACGTACCGCTATTCCGCGGGATCCTTCGGATCCGCTTCGCTCCGCTCAGGATGACACCGCTGCTTTGGAACGAGGCGAATTCAAAATTTTCCGCAAAAATGGCGCCGTCCGGCTGACATGATTTTTCGCCACTTGTTCCGGCGTTCCGCAGGCGACCACTTCCCCACCGTTGGCGCCCGCTTCGGGCCCGAGATCCACGATGTAATCGGCTTCGGCGATCACACTGAGGTTGTGTTCGATGACAATCACCGTGTTTCCTTCGTCAACGAGCCGGTGCAGCACGTTGAGGAGCAATTCAATGTCCGCCATGTGCAGGCCGATCGTTGGTTCCTCAAGTAAATACAATGTCGATGCGGGTTTGCGCATTTTTCGAATCCGCTCGTTGGCCGCGCGACTGACACCGCGTTTCAATTGCGTCACCAGTTTGAGGCGCTGCGCTTCGCCGCCGCTTAGAGTGGGACTCGGTTGCCCGAGTTTCAGATATCCAAGTCCGGTATCGACGAGGAGTGAAAGGGGACGGGCGATTTTCGGATGCGCGGAAAAGAATTGCGCAGCTTCTTCGATGGTCATTTCCATCACGTCGCCGATGGATTTTTCATTGTAGAGAATTTCCAGCGTCTGCGCGTTGTACCGCGCGCCGTGGCAATCTTCACACGAGACATAACTGCTGGGCAGAAAGTTCATCTCGAGCTTGATCATGCCCTGGCCCTTGCACGTCTCGCAACGGCCGCCTTCAGCATTGAACGAAAATCGGCTCGCTGAATACCCGCGCATCCGTGACACCGGCAATTGCGCGTAAAGATTTCGGATCTCATCGAAAACTTTCACGTACGTTCCCGGCGTCGAGCGCGACGTTTTTCCGATCGGTGACTGATCGACTTCGTACACAGCCTCGATGCCGTTCGCATTCCGGGGAGCGCGCGCTTGTAGCGTGCTGGTTGCCGCATTTTGCGGCAACGAACTTTTCTTTTTTCTTAACTTGTCAGCCCAAAAAAATAATTGGGAAGTTCGTGAAAGCAGAATGCCTTCACCAGCACGCGACGCGCGCACGCTCCCCAGATTCGATTTGACCGTCGGCAGTAACACCTCGTGCATTAAGGTCGACTTACCGCTGCCCGAAATTCCTGTGATCACCGATAGCCTGCCGACCGGGAAACGTACATCGACGTCTTTCAAATTGTGCTCGCGCGCGCCGCGAACCTCGATCCAGTTTTCGACATCGCGCAGCGAACGCCGTGATCCCCTGATCGGATGACACGGCTGCGATTTCAGGCAACGCGCCGTTTCGGAATTTGGATTTTCCTGGACATCGCTGAGCGTTCCGCTCACCACCACTTCGCCTCCGTGAATCCCCGCGCGCGGCCCGAGATCAAGGATATGATCGGCGCGCCGCATTGTTTCTTCGTCGTGCTCGACCACGATCAACGAATTGCCCTTGTTCCGCAGCGTCAGGAGTGTTTCGAGCAGGCGCTGATTGTCGCGCGGGTGCAAACCGATCGTTGGCTCGTCCAGTACGTAGAGCACACCGCGCAAATTTGAGCCGAGTTGCGCAGCCAAACGGATTCGCTGTGACTCACCGCCACTCAAAGTTTTTGCCGAACGCCCGAGCGTGAGGTAACCGAGCCCGACGGTCTCCATAAAATGCAGTCGTTGTTGAATCTCAGGAATCAGACCGGCGGCTACGATTTCATCTCGTCCTTTAAATTTTAGCTTCCGGATCCCGCGCGCTGCTTCGCCGGCCGAAAGATCCGTCAATTGATCGATCGTATAGCCTTGCACCCGCACATGACGCGCCTCCGCGTTTAAACGGGAGCCGTGACAACTGGAACATTCGCGCGCTTCCCCTTCGTGGATCCATTCGGATTCGCGTTCGGCCGCCAGCTCATTTTCCAGAACAGATTCGCCATCGCGATTCGCTCCCGTTTGCACATCGTGGTCCCAAATTTCGCCGAACCCGCCGCATTCTTCGCACATCCCGTGCGGCGAGTTAAAGGAGAATAAACGCGGATCGAGTTCCTCAAATGCGCGGCCGCAGTTTGGGCAACTCATCTCGGTGCTCACGACGGTCATGCGATTTTTTGAATCGAGCAGACGCGCCGTGCCTCGGCCAATCTCAAGCGCCCGTCGGGTAATCTCGCGCGCCTCATCGATCCGCCGCCGATCAGTCACTCCCACCACCACGTCAATGGTGTGTTCTTTAAAACGCTCCAGTTTCCGAAACTGCGAGAGCGGGATGAGCTTTCCGTCCACGTATAGCGTGTCGAATCGCTGACGCTCGGCCCAACGCGCGACGTCGGTGTGAAAACCTTTGCGGGCTTTCACCAGGGGAGCTAGCACCTTCAGTGGACCGCGTTTCGCAGCCGTCTCGATCTGTTTCACAATCGATGCCGCACTTTGTTTTTCCACTGGCAAATCACAGTCAGGACAAAACTGCGTGCCCGTTTTTGCGAACAAGAGCCGCAGGAAATGGTAAACTTCTGTAACAGTCGCGACAGTGGATTTGCCTCCGCCACGGGTCACACGTTGCTCGATGGCGACGGTCGGAGGCAATCCGGTCACCAGATCGACATCCGGCTTTTCGAGTTGCTCCACGAATTGCCGGGCATACGGCGACATGCTGTCGAGAAACCGGCGTTGTCCCTCGGCGAACAGGATGTCGAACGCGACCGTCGATTTGCCTGAGCCGCTCAAGCCGGTGATGACTACCAGTTGTCCCCGCGGGATTTTTAGATCGATGTTCTTGAGATTGTGCTCGCGTGCGCCATGAACATGGATCGCGCCATTCTTTTGCGCATTGCGGAGCGCACGCGGCTCGCGTGCACCGTTAGGTCGTTGGCCTAACGGCTCTTCAGCTGCGCGTAAGGCGGGCTCGTTATCCTCATGTGTGTACACGCTTGTTGTGGTTTTTGGCGGGCCGCCAAAAACAGCACGCGAGCCGCGTGCGCTCCCCAGCATCTGCGCGAGAAACTTTCCGGTGTGCGAGTGTTCGACGATTGCGATGTCTTCGGGCGTTCCGGCTGCCACGACTTCACCACCGGCTTCACCAGCTTCCGGACCGAGATCGATAATCCAATCGGCGCTTTTGATCACCTCGAGATTGTGCTCGATCACCACCAGCGAATGTCCGCGGTCCACAAGCCGCTGGAATAATTGCAGCAGCATCGCCACATCGTCGAAATGGAGCCCCGTGGTTGGCTCGTCGAAAATGAACAAATTACGGTTGTCGGAAGCGTCTGATAAATGTCCGACTAGCTTCAGCCGCTGCGATTCACCGCCGGACAGGGTGTTCAACGGCTGACCCAGCCGCAGGTAACCAAGTCCAACTTCGCCGAGAACTTTGAGCCCGCCGGAAATTCGTGCGCCGCAGTCTTCGACGGTTTGGGCAAAAAAATCGATGGCTTCGCTGATGGTGAGTTCGAGAACGTCGTGAATCGATTTTCCATGAAGTTGCACCTTCAGCACGTGCGGTTGGAAACGTTTGCCTTCGCACTCGGCACAGCGCACATAAAGATCGCTTAAGAATTGCATCTCGATCTTTTCGTAACCTGTGCCGCAGCAACGTTCGCAACGCCCGTTGCCAGAGTTAAATGAGAACGCGCCTGCCGTAAGTCCCTGCGCCATCGCCTCCGATTGTGCGGCGAACAATTCGCGGACTTGATCAAATAGACCGAGGTAAAGAATCGGAGTTGAACGCGGGGTGCGAGCAAGCAGTGACTGATTGACCATCACCACATCGGTAATTCGGTGCGTGCCGGTGATGGATTTGCAGGCGCCAGATTCCTGATCTGACGATTGTCCCTTTGCACGCAGCAAGTTCCGGTAAAGCACATCGTGGATCAGAGTGGATTTGCCGGAGCCCGACACTCCAGTTACACACGTGAAGACTTCGAGTGGCAATTCGACGTCGATATTTTTCAAATTGTGTTCTCGGGCGCCAAGGATCTTGACTGACGAAGTCCATTTTCGCCGCGTTTTTGGAACCGGAATGAACTTGCGATTCGTCAGGTAATCGCGAGTTAAGGATTGGGGAGCGCACGCTTGTAGCGTGCTGGTCGCCGCATTCTGCGGCGACGAACTTTTTTGAGCTCGAAACTGTTTTGCTTCGAACTCGGCACTGCGCGAGCCGACGTTGAAAGGTCGTGAAGGCAGAATGCCTTCACCAGCACACAGAATGCGTGCGCTCCCCGGATTTCTGTCATCGCGGTCGAGAAAATCGTCCAGCGGTCCATTCCAAACTAATTCGCCGCCGTGCTCACCGCGACCTGGACCCAGATCGATCAAATTGTCCGCTGCACGGATGATTTGTTCCTCGTGCTCGACCACGAGCAAGGTGTTCCCTTTGTCGCGAAGATTGTGCATCACGCGCACCAGTTGACCGACATCGCGCGGGTGTAATCCAATGCTCGGCTCGTCCATCACAAAAAGCGTGCTTGCCAGCGAAGCACCGAGGCACGTCGTGAGATTTACACGCTGCACTTCACCGCCGCTCAATGTGCGGGTGGATCGGTCCAGCGTGAGGTAACCAACGCCCACCTCGCAGAGATAATTAAGCCGCGTGCAAATTTCATCGCGCAGCATCTGCGCTGTTTTGTCGTCAGGCAAAACTTCGATCGTGCGCAGAAGATCACGAGCGTCGGAAATCGAGAGCGCCTGGAACTCGGGAAGAGTCAAAAGAGTTTCCGGCGAGCCGCCGGAAACAGCAAGCGAGGCCGCGTGCGCTCCCCTGATTTTGTAATTCCGCGCTTCGGGTTGGTAGCGACCGCCGTTGCATTTAGGACAAGTGACGTACGCGCGATAGCGGCTAAGCAACACTCGCACATGCATTTTGTAGGTCTTGCTTTCCAACCAGCGAAAAAACCCGCGCACTCCATACCAGCGATCATCCTCGTAATCTTCGTCGGTGTATTCGCCTGATCGCTTCTCGCCTTCGATGACGAAATCTTGATCGGCTCCGGGTAATTCCTCGAACGGCAAATTGACATCGATATCTTCGCGGGAGCACGCGCGGAGCAAATCCTTCTGTGATTCACCGAACTCGGCACCGCGAAAAACGCGCACGACGCCTTGTTTAATGCTAAGGCTTCGGTCCGGGATGGCTTTGTTCAGATCAATGGCGATCGTTCGCCCGAAGCCGCGGCAGTCCGGACATGCCCCGAGCGGATTGTTAAAACTGAAAAGCCCGACTGTTGGCGGGCGAATGTCAAAATCGCACCAGGCACAGTGCCAACCACTGGAGAACGGGAATTGGTGATCGGTTCGGCCTTGGGCGTTGCGCGTTGGGTGTTGGGGTTTTTCTGAAATTTGAATGACGTTGATCTTGCCTTTCCCAAAGCGCAGCGCGGTTTCAATTGCTTCGACCAATCGTGTGCGATTTTCATCACTGATCGCGATGCGATCCTGAACGACCTGCACACGTGCCCCGAGTCGTTTAATTTTTGAATTCGTGTCGTCGACACGAACGATTTCGGTATCGATCCAGAGGCGCAGGTATCCTTGCTGCTGGAGGAAATCGAAAAATTTTCGCGGCTCTGTTTTCGAAGGGACCGCGACCCAGAACGTGATGAGAACGGTCATGCTGTCATTGCGACCGCAGCGAAGCGAAGTGGAGGAATCCCGTGGAACCAGTTTTAACCTATTGCCACGGGGTTCCTCGACTGCGTTTCGCTCCGCGAAACTCCGCTCGGAATGACAACTAGCGAATTGCGCCATGACTTGCTCCGCAATCGATTGCGCCGTTTCCGGTCGAATTTCACGGCCGCAGCTCGGGCAGAATGCCTGCGCAATGCGCGGCCAGAGAAGCTTCAAATAATCGTTGATCTCCGTCATTGTCCCGACGGTCGAACGGGAAGTTTTGACGGGATTGGACTGCTCAATGGCGATCGCGGGCGGGATGCCGCGGATATCGTCAACGCGCGGCTTGTCCATTCGATCGAGGAACTGCCGCATGTACGGACTGAATGTTTCGACGTAACGTCGCTGGCCTTCAGCGTAAATTGTTTGGAAGGCCAGACTCGACTTGCCGCTGCCGCTCGGCCCAGTGACGACCGTCAATTTTCCGAGGGGAAGATCGACGTCGATGCCTTTGAGATTGTTCTGGCGGGCGCCGCGAATCTCAATGCAATCATTCGGCGCCCGAGAAATAACCCGCTGCTTGTTCCCGATCTTCGAACCCACTGTAGACAGTTCCAGATCGGTGGTCGCTTCGCAAATTTTCAGGGGAGCGCACGCTGGCACCGTGCTGGTCGCCGCATTTTGCGGGGAACTTGCATTGAACGCCGCCGACTATGCCGTGCATCAGTCCACATCCATTCGGCGGGTTCATTGGAGGTTCCTGAAGGCAGAATGCCTTCACCAGCACGCAGAAGGCGTGCGCTCCCCAGAGGTTTGCAACGTGCGTTAAAGGTCAAAGCCCGCGGCTAGTTGCTCGCGCTGTTTTTGCAATTCCTCTGGCACCACGCCGCCTAACGAATCGAAGAATTCTTTGTGACCGGCGATCTCTTTTTGCCATTCCTCGTGATCGAGCCCTAGGAGTTCGTCAACGGCATTGTGATCGATGTTAAGCTCAGCGAGATCGAGGTCGTGCGGACTCGGCAGCCAACCGATTGGCGACTTGAGTGCACCGCCGTTTCCTTCACACCGATCGATGATCCATTTAAGCACGCGCATGTTTTCACCGAAACCGGGCCAAAGGAATTTTCCGTCCGCGCCTTTGCGAAACCAATTCACGTTGAAAATCAGCGGCGGATTCGTCAGCTGCTTTCCAATATCGAGCCAGTGCTGAAAATAATCGCCGATGTTGTATCCGCAGAAGGGCAGCATCGCCATCGGGTCGCGCCGCACTCGTCCTACGGCACCAGTGGCCGCTGCGGTGGTCTCCGAGGCCATCGTTGAGCCTAAATATACGCCATGGTCCCAATCGAAGGCTTGATAAACCAGCGGCACGGTATCACTGCGACGGCCACCGAAAATGATCGCGCTGATTGGCACGCCTTCACCTTTCTCGACATCAGGGTCAAGCGCAGGGTTGTTGCGCATTGGCGTGGTGAAACGACTATTCGGATGCGCGGCTTTTTCGCTTGATTGCGGTGTCCATTCGTTTCCACGCCAGTCAATCGCGTGTGCGGGCGGTTCGCCATCTTTGCCCTCCCACCATACGTCGCCGTCGTCGGTAAGAGCCACGTTGGTATAAATTGTGTCGTGCGCGATCGATGCCATCGCATTCGGATTCGATTTATGACTGGTTCCGGGCACGACGCCGAAATAGCCGTTCTCCGGATTGACCGCGTACAAACGACCGTGGCGGATCTGCATCCAGCCGATGTCGTCCCCAACAGTGGTCACCTTCCAACCTTGGAAATGTGCCGGCGGAATGAGCATCGCGAAATTCGTCTTCCCGCACGCGCTGGGAAACGCAGCAGCCACGTAATGCTTGCGGCCTTCCGGCGACTCGACGCCCAGGATCAGCATGTGCTCCGCCATCCAATTCTGTTTGCGCGCGAGATAGGATCCGATCCGTAAGGCCAGGCACTTCTTGCTCAACAAAACGTTGCCGCCATAACCTGAACCGACCGAGATGATCGTGTTGTCCTGCGGAAAATGACAAATGAAGCGGCGCTCCGGATTTACGTCCAGCAACGAGTGCACGCCGCGATTCCATTCCGCGCTCGGGTCGTTGCCGAGTCTTTTCAGGGCAATTTCGCCCATGCGCGTCATCATCCTCAAACTGAGCACGACGTATTTGGAATCGGTGATCTCGAAACCGATCTTGGCCAGCGGCGAATCCGCCGGGCCCATTAAGTACGGAATCACGAACATCGTGCGTCCGCGCATCGCGCCCTTGAGCAGCTCGCGTAGTTTCCCGTAGGTTTGTCCCGGCTCAGACCAATTGTTTGTCGGCCCGGCTTCCTCTTTTGTTGTCGTGCACACAAAAGTACACTGCTCGACACGGGCGACATCATTCGCACTAGAGCGATGCAGATACGAGCGTGGAACTTTCTCCTCATTCAGCTCAATGAGTACGTTTTGCTTAAGCGACTCCGCGATCAGGAAATCCTTCTCGCGCTCCGATCCGTCACACCAGAAAATGTTCTCGGGTTGTGTCAGCGTTGCGATTTCGTGCACCCAATCGAGCACAGCCTTGTTGGCGGGCGTTGCATCACCGATCCCCTTCGGCGGGAATATGGCGGGGGCAAGATTCTTCATCGAACGAAAGTGCCCACTCTAATCATGAATCTGTCCCCGTCGAGGCTACGGCGTGACGAGTCGACCCCGATCACGCTCCAGAGAATCCCGAAGTACAATACCGGCGCAATTTAGGACGCAGAATCTGTCGTTTCACTTGCACAAGCACATTGCGAGGCATTAATTGAAAACATGTTCGGGGTGACCACGTCCGATGATTATCGGCCGGTAGCGTGGATGGGGCGGTATCCTGTCGATGTAACCACGATGCTCGTGGGGGTACACGTGGCGGCTGCGATTTTGGCCGCGCTCCTGGTAGCCTTCGGAGCCGGATCTATTTTGCTTTGGCTGCAATTCGATAGTGCAGCAATCTGGTCGACCGGCCAGGTGTGGCGGCTGTTTACGTATGCATTCGTTCATGCCCCCTCGGGACTGCTTTGGTTCGCCGTGGAGATGTACCTTCTGTTTGTCTTCGGGCGAGAAGTGGAACGGTTTCTGGGCCGGCGCGCGTACATCGCCCTCTATTCTTTTTTGCTGGTCACACCGGCAGCGCTACTCACGATCTGGGGACTTTGGGAACGATGTGCCATTGCCGGGTCGCCCGAATTGCATTTCGGGATATTCATTGCGTTCGCCACGATTTACCCGCGTGTTGAAATGTTGCTGCGGATAATGGCGAAATGGATCGCGCTAATTCTTGCCGCCGTTTACACCTTTCAACTGCTGGCTTATCACGCGTGGAGTGACCTGATGGTTCTCTGGACAAGCATCGGTGTCGCATTCCTTTTCGTGGAACTGAATGGCGCCGGCCCGGAGCTCGCCTGGTGGAATGACTTTAAAGCGCGCTTTGCCTCCAAACCAAAATATCATGTCCTCCCGAAACCACGAGCGCGCTCCATCGGCAGCCGCCCGGACCCAGACGACGTTTACACATCCATCGATCCGATCCTCGACAAGATTTCCAAATTTGGAATCGGAAGCCTCACCGCGAGTGAACGGCGGCAGTTGGATCGGGAGCGCGAACGGTTGCTGAAAAATTCGCAGTAATCTGTAATCGCCTTCTCGACGGCACTATGTGTTGGACAGCCGCGATTCGATTATCTCGCATAGCACGTGAAGCAAAAGCTGGTGGGCTTCCTGAACCCGGGCCGTTGAATCGCTTTTGACCAAAAGATCTAGATCAGCGAGGCCAACCGTCGCTCCGCCGTCGCGCCCGAGAAAGGCGATCGTCTTCATTTGACGTGCCTTCGCTTCTTGCAAGGCCCGCGCCAAATTGTTGGATTTACCCGAAGTGGTAAGGCAAATGAGCACATCGCCGGGTACACCAAACGCGGCCACCTGACGCGCAAAGATCTCATCGAAACCGTAGTCGTTCCCCGCGGCCGTGAGAATTCCGCTATCGCTGGTGAGACAAATCGCCGGAAGCGCGCGCCGCTCTTTGGCAAAACGCACCACCAGTTCGGTGGCAAAATGCGATGCATCAGCCGCGCTCCCGCCATTGCCGCAGACAAGCAGCTTGTTTCCTGCGCGCAAAGAATGATCGATGACACCGGCAGCTTCCGCCATCTGTGGTTCGAGGCTGGAAAGTGCGCGAAGAGTCTGCGTTGCCGCTTCAATCGCATCGCGTAATTGAGGGAGTTCAGACATTGGCTGCAGGCTTGATCTTGGAGCGATTGCTGTTGATACAGCTTTTCGATCTTCGAAGCAAAATCAATGCGCGGCTTGCCAGCGCAACGCTCCGACTGCCTTTTATCTTGCCTGACATTTCCCAAACTCATAAAGATAACGGCAACACGGTTCACGTGAATAAACCCGCTCTAAGTGACTGGACTTTCGTCCCGTCGAAAGCTGCACCGCTTTTATGCTAAACACGCTCGACACCGTGATTGCCTTCGCGGTGATCATGACGGTTCTAAGCCTGCTTATCACACTTGTTGTGCAGATGGTCTCAGCGGCGCTTTCGTTGCGCGGTAAGAACCTGGCAAATGCGCTTGCGCTTACGTTTCAAACTATCGATCCGACTATCGGCAAATATGCGCATTCGTTGGCGGCACAAATCTTATGCGATCCGATTTTCAGCGATTCACTTTGGCAGAAAAAAAACCGAAATCTGGATGAGAATGCAGAGAAGTTCATTGCCGCTCAGAGGAAGCTTCGTGATGCCACATTGCGCAGACTGGATGATCCCGCCCGCGCAGAGGCAATTAGCAAGGCCACTACGGAAGTGAACACCGCGAAAGCGGCAGTCACAATTCCGAACGTGACTCCCAATCGCGAAACACCGTGGGGATTTTGGGCAATACCGTGGAGTGGTGTGATGCAGCTCGCGACCGCCATCCGGCCGGGCGAAATTTATCGCGTGCTTCAGGAGATGAGGGAAATGAGTCCTGAAGAGGCCCAGTTGCTCAACATTCCCAAGGAGTTGCCTGAAAAGGCGCGAGGATTAATCACAGCTCTGCATCGGTTGGACCTGCCAGCGATCGAATCGCGCGTAAAACTGAAAGACATCGCAGCGGCGGCAAAGATATTCGCGCCTGAACAGCAGAAAGCCGTTCTGGATTCGCTGGGAAGCTTCGGCGCGACTGTGGAGCGCGCGACGACCCAAGCTTACGATCGATTTCAGCGTTGGTTCGGCAGTGGACAAGATCGGGCGGAACAATGGTTCCAAATTCACGTGCGGATGGTCACCATTGTCGCGGCGGTTGTGGTCAGCGTTTTTCTCCAACTCGATACGGTCGAGATTTATGACAAACTGCGCCACGAACCAAAGCTGGTAGAAGCGCTGGTGAAAGCAGCGCCCGGCACGCTTGAGCAAGGGGCCGCTGTGCAGGGCCAACTTGATGCCGACGCGCGCAAAAAAGCATTCGCCGATTTCAAGGAGAAGATCGACAGCACCGGATTTGAGCTGTTGCCACGTGGCTGGTTTGCTCGCTGGCCGGCCGAAAAATTGTGGTGGTTCAATCACCTCTTCGGACTCGCATTGAGCGCGGGACTGCTGACACTCGGCGCGCCGTTTTGGTTTAACCTGCTCAAGAACTTGACGAACCTTCGCCCGGCTGTCGCGACTCTTGTTGAAAAACGGCCCACAAGCGCGCCGGCGTTGCCAGCGACACCGGCGACTCCTGCTTCACCGAGTTAACACCCGCTAATCACGTCGAACTTTGAAGCGTCGGTACCCGCTGGAAGAGTGGTGCGCGGTAGAGGTTTCGAACCTCTGACCCCTACCGTGTCAAGGTAGTGCTCTACCACTGAGCTAACCGCGCATGAAAATCGAAGTGATAACTGATCGGTGATCAGTGATCAGTCAAGACTCAGGAGCACTAATCAGGGCACTGGTCACAGATCAGATCGATACTGGACAACCAGAATACCTCAGACGAACATTTCGCTCCGCGTGAGCACACTTTTTTTCAAGCGTTTTCTGAAGCGTCCGTTCCAAATCGCATCGATCGTACCCAGCTCCAAGGCGATGGTCGAACGCGTCGCCAGTAAAATGGATTTCAGCCAGCCGCGCGTGATCGCGGAGTACGGCCCTGGTGAAGGCGTGCACTCGCGCGAGATCGCGCGACGGATGACGCCTGATTCACATTTGCTTCTGTTTGAACTCGACGCGCAGTTGGCGAGAGCATTGGAAAGGCAATTTGTAGGCGATCGGCGCGTGCACGTGATTCATGGCGATGCGGCTTCGTTGCCGTACGAGCTGAAACGCCGCGGATTCGCTTCGTGCGACTACATTCTTTCGGGCATTCCGTTCAGCATTCTGAAGATCGAGAAGAAGCGCGCATTGTTACGGAAGACTTATGACGCGCTTAAGGCTGATGGTAAGTTTATCATTTACCAGGTCACCAATGAATTGAGGCAGCACGCTACCGTTTTCCAGCGCGACGAATCGGAATATTTCCTGCAAAATATCCCGCCAATGTTTATTACGGTGTTTCACAAAACACCGTCCGCACAAGGCGCTGGACGCACGTCTAGGAAAAGCCGGTCGCGCCTCGCCGGCGTCGGCGCAGAGCGTTCGGCATGACGGAAAAATCGACGCGAATCGAAAAAGATTCGATGGGCGAGATGACTGTGCCCGCGCATGCTCTCCACGGCGCGTCCACGCATCGCGCTGTTTTGAATTTTCCGGTAAGCGGTTACCGATTTCCGCGGCCGTTCATTCGCGCATTGGGCCTGATCAAATGGGCGGCGGCGAAGGCAAACCAGGAGTTAGGTTTACTCGACGCGAATCGAGCAACGGCGATCGCACAGGCGGCCGAAGAAGTCGCCGAAGGAAAACTCGACGACCATTTTCCGCTCGACGTTTTCCAGACTGGCTCGGGCACGAGCACTAACACCAACGCGAATGAAGTGATCGCGAACCGGTCGGCGCAACTGGCGGGGAAATCAATCGGCTCGCACGATCCTGTTCATCCCAATGATCACGTTAACATGGGACAATCGAGCAACGACGTAATTCCCTCGGCAATTCACATCAGCGCCGCTGAGGAATTGAAGAATCGTTTGATCCCGGCTCTGGAAAAATTGCACGGTGCGCTCGAAAGCAAAGCGAAAGAATTCTGGCACATCATCAAGATTGGGCGCACGCACTTGATGGATGCGACGCCGGTGCGACTGGGACAGGAATTCTCCGGGTACGCGCAGCAGGCCGCGTATGCGAAGGTGCGGGCGGAGAAGGCGATCGACGCTTTGCGCGAACTTGCGCTTGGCGGCACCGCAGTCGGCACTGGTCTGAATCGCCATATCGGTTTCCCTAAGAAAGCGCTGCAGCACATCAATCAGCGCACCGGGATACAATTCTACGAAGCGAAAAATCATTTCGAAGCGCAAGGCGGTAAGGATGCAGTTGTAGAAGCGAGCGGCCATTTAAAAACCATCGCCGTAACTCTTTTCAAAATTGCGAACGACATTCGCTGGCTTAGCAGCGGGCCGCGGTGCGGAATCGGCGAAATTCAACTGCCTGCCACGCAACCGGGCAGCTCGATCATGCCGGGAAAAGTAAACCCAGTGATGGCCGAATCGCTGATGATGGTGTGCGCGCAAGTGATCGGTAACGAC
>JBJMXF010000135.1:0-43086 GCA_045809725.1 Candidatus Udaeobacter sp.
GAAATTTGCGATTGCCGGTTTTCTCCGCGATCAGGCGCGCGTATGGATCTTTCCAGTAAAATTTTTGGATTGGATAGTCTTCGGTTGTTTGGCCACGCCTTATCGTGTCGCCTTTAAATACGGCGTGACTCGGCAACGGGGTTTCTTTCCCCTTGTTATCAATCCGGTAAATGCTGAAGCCCATGCAACCTTCCGGTTTTTTACCATAGCTCCACGCAGTGACAGTGACGTCGTTATCAGCAAATGAAATCGCGTTTTGCATTCGATATACTCCCTTTGCGACCGGTTAAAGTCGAACGCCTCCTAGTCGGTTTAGCGTCAGTTCGCGTGTTTCGTGGGATCAAGTTCAATCAAAGTTCGTTTCGGCGAGGACCAACAGACTGGCAGCTTGTGCTCCCCAGAATTATTTCCCGGAATCAACCAGTCTTGGAACCGCGGCTCCTTGCCCGCCACGGCGGGTAAACTCCGCTTGCGGCTAGGGAACCTCGATAAGTTCATGGCTGTGGGTTTGCTAGTTTCTGGAAACGCGGGTCTTTGCGTAATCGCTCAAACATTGGATCCAGCCGGAGCAACGCAGGAGTGAGCGGCGGGTTTGCGGCCAAAGGCGCTTCGTATGGGATTGAAAGCAGCTTCTCCAAGGTAGAGATAGCGCGGTCGGCGTCGCCCATCCGCGCTGCTATCCGCGTAAGAATATCGAGTGGCCTGGGACCAGTCAGCGCGTCTTTTTCGATCGATATCATGGCGATTGCGCGGTCGGCCAGAGTCGTTGCAGCGGTGTTATCGCCAAGAGCCATATTTGTAAGTGCGAGATCTCCCATCAGAACAACATTTTCAGGTTGTTCTTTTAGAAAAGATTCGAGCTCAGTGCGAGCCTGGCCCCAACTTTCGCGCGCACCGTCGCGATCGCCACTAACTTCCTGTGCCCAGCCTAACCAAAACCGCAGTTCGCCATTGTAATAACCCAGCGTCTGATCGGGTTTGGCTAAAATTTGTTTCAGTTGAGCGATGACCGCCGCAGGGCGGGATTCCAGGATTGCCTGGTACACTTGTGTTTCCAACGCGTTCACGTAACCGACCCCCGGCCGAAGAGGGGCTAGAAGAGCAGCAGCGCGCGGAAGGTCGCCTTGCGCCTGTGCGATTCGCGCCTTTAACACAATGGTGTCTATGTCGTCGGGGGTGATATTGAGAATCTGCTCAAGCCTCGCAAGTGCCTCCGGAAAATGACGAAGGCAAATGTAGGAACGCGCGTGTTGTGACAGGAGATTAACATTGCGTGGATCCACTTTCTCAGCTTGCTGAAAGTAGGCTTCGCTCTTGTCCCAGTCTCCTCGCCTCCTTTCAACAAAGGCCAGGCCTTGAAGAACGCGACTGCTTTGGGGCAGAACGCGTTGCGCCTGCTCAAGGTACTTCGACGCAGTGTCATAGTCCTTGAGACAAGCGTAGTGATAGAAACCTGTGGCTAACAGGCCCTCGCCAAGATTCGGCTGTAGTCTCAGAGCCGTTTCTGCCGCCTGGTGCGCTTCTTCGCGGAGCGCGACCGTTGGTTGAAGGCTCTGTGTTAGATAACCACTCGAATCGATATAAGAGAGCAGCGCCCACCCCAGAGCGAAGTCAGGGTCCAGTCGCACTGCTTCTTTGACGTATTTCTGCGCGCCGAGTGAGTTCTCCGGCGTAAATGCAGTCTTTAGCGTGTATGCCAGGCCCCGCAGATAGTAATCATAAGCTTGAGGATTGTTAGTAGGCTGGGCAGCGATTACTTGTTGCTCGTGGCCTGTGAGTTTGGCGCGTAACTGATCGGCGATGGTCTTGGCTACCTCAGTTTCGACTAACAAAATGTCTGTCAGCTTACGGTCAAACGTGTCCGACCATAGGTGTGAATCACTCGACGCCTTGATCAGCTGCACATTCACCCGAACGGTGTCCGCGCTTTTTTGCACGCTTCCTTCCAAAATGTGGGCAACCCCAAGTTGCTTTGCGATTTCCCGCAAGTTTTTCGGTGCGCTTTCATAATGCTGTGTGGAAGTGCGCGAAATCACTTTGAGATCGCCGATTTTGGCCAGACGCGTCAGGATTTCATCCTGAATTCCCTCGGCAAAATAAGCGTTCTCTTTGTCGCTACTGAGATTTTCAAAGGGCAGCACCGCGATCGATCGCTCCTCGGGGGTGAACGGCCGCAAGCGTTGATACAGCCAGATGCCGCCTGCAATGGCTACGATGAGCAACATTAAAGAGACGTTTAGCAAAATGGCTTTTCTGCGTCGCCGGCGCGCCTGAGGATTGAACCGGTCGCAGCAACTGTGGACCGCAAGAAGTAAGTCGCGCGCCGATTGCGGTCTGTGGTTCGGATCGGTCGCGAGCATCGATTTTACCAGCGCGCTGACCTGGCTTGGCACGTGCAGACGCTTGAGTTGTTCTAGCGGCAGGTCGCTTGTTTGCCGCGCACGGATTTCTTCTATCGTCCGGCCGACGAATGGCGTCCGCCCAGTGAGCAGATACCAGAGCGTAATACCTAACGAGTAAATGTCGGAACGCGTATCCACAGGCAATTGACCCGCGCCGGCGAACTGCTCTGGACTGGCAAACGCCGGCGTGCCGATGAACCCTGCATGGGTTTGCTCCGCGCCGGATTGAGTCTGCGGACCCATGACTTTCGCCACGCCATAATCAATCAGCTTAACTCGAAGTGTGCCGCTTGAGTCGGGTTCTAACATGACGTTCGATGGCTTGATGTCGCGATGCACAACACCGCACGCTTCCGCAGCAGCAAGAGCACGTGCTGCTTGCTCGATTACATCCAGCGCCAGGGCGAGCGGCATCGGTCCGTCGCGGCGCACACGAGCTTCGAGTGTTTCGCCTTCGATCAGTTCCATCGCATAAAAACACTCGCCGTCTTGTTCGCCGTAATATGTCACCCGCGCCACATTTGCGTGACGAATATTTGCCGCGGCACGCGCTTCGCGCAGAAAACGCGTTCGCGCGCCAGGATTCTGCGCGACTTTGCGATCGATAACCTTGAGAGCAACAAGCGAGTTCAAAACCGTATCGCGCGCGCGATAAGTTATCGCCATCGCTCCAGCACCAAGCTCCATCGGAAAACCGTCTGCTCCCGTCTCCACTTCGAAGTGGGCGTATCGCAGTAGTCCGGGTGTTAGCCGGCCGCGCGACGCTGGCGTTTCCGGCTGTTCACCGTCTCCAAGGAATGTAAGGCTAACGAGACACCGCAGGCACTCACCATTGGGACCACGTTGAGTTAGCGGTCGTCCGCAGGTCGCGCAGGTCTCTGCAGTTTCACTCTGCGCTTTCGCAACGCCCACGCTGATATCGTCCATATCGAAAAGCCGCCTTAGGCCATCAATATCTGGTACAGGTGGCGCAGTTCTCCGTCTATATCTGCCGGATCCGAGACTGTAGTGCCCACTTCTGCTCTCAATGATTCACGGAACCGCTGGCGGAGACGCGAAAGCCATGTGCGCAGTGTCGCGATGGGCACTCCGAGCCGCGTTGCGGCTTCGTCCTGACTAAGCGGCTTGGCAGCGCCGCCAGCTACAAACGGTCGTAATTCCTCGAGCCACTCGGCTTTGCCTTCGGCTTCAAATTCGTTTTCCAAATTCTTCCATGCCCGTGAAACGATATTCGACGCCCACACGAGATCATAGCAAGCCGCATCGCTCAGATGAACCGTCGCGAGCATTGCTGCCTCGGCTTCGGGTAAATGCTCCTCGATCGATAGCACCTGCCGACCTCCGCCGCGCTTGAGCGCTCGCGCGCGGTCATACTCATTGTATAAAAAATTCTCCAGAGATCCGAGGAGAAATGTGCGAAGCCGGCCCTTCTGACGGTCCGCACGGCTCAATGTGTTTTGCTCAAGCAGATGGGCAAAAAAACCCTGCACCAGGTCCTGTGCATCAGCTGAGGAATGACCGCGATGGCGGAGAAAACTATACAGCGGCGGCCAATACGCTTCGCAAAATCCAGAGAGCGCCTGTTGAGCTAAGACCTGCGAGTCAGGTTCCCCCGCACGAAACACCACGGTCCAATGCGTCGTTTGAAACGAAGCACCGCCCTCCTGCAAAGTTCCCGGAATTGCTTTCGTGGGGACAGAGCGTGGCCCACGGGACCTGTTTTTGCGAGAATAAAATCAGCGGGGTTCTGTACTGCCAACTGGTTGGCTGTTGCGGGAGGAATGTACGCCCCACGCACTGCCGCTACGGTGCCAGCCCGCTGGGAAATGCTCCCGCCTAATAGAACCCGAGCACGTCCGTCTGGCTTGCGACGGCCTGGCTCACCTTCGCGCTAGTCGCCGCGATATACGCGTGATGCGCAGCGCCCGAAGGCTGCTGCCCCTGCTCTCGTGCGATGACAGCAAAGCTCAGCAGCACGAATACTACAGCTACGGCCAATGCCACGATTGCTTCAGTAGACAACTTCATTGCGATTACGTGTTTTGCAGCGATGCCTTCAGCAGGAATTCGTTCCATCCGCCGCCGGAGTTGAACGAGGTGATGCTATAAACCAGGAACGGATCGTGTCTCCGATAGGTCGCGCGAATCAGCAACCGCCAGAAAGAACTCAGTAAGTTTTTCATCAGACAGATGCAGCAACTTGGTTACCTTCGACCACTTCGGAATTTCGGCGGCTGTCCAAAACGCGGACGACCGAGGCGCTGAGTTTTTGCGAAAGACGCCCTGCGCGCCGAATCCAGTAATGAAAGGATCCTAGTGACGCATCGGCCAACAGATCCGTGCGCACTATTTCGGGGCACAGGTCGAGCAATTTACAAACATTCATGAACGAGTACGGCCAGGAAGAATCATATGCCGTCACCCAACTGTGAGCGTCGAGATATAGTTCTTGGTGGGCGGCTTTCGTGGCTGTCCGGTAACGGCGCAAGTCGGAGGCTGCCTGTTTCAAGACGCCGATAGCCAGACCTTTCTCCGCCGTCGGGGGTGTCGATTCCACTGGAGGAGCAGAGAAATGGGCGCTGCGAGCGTTACCTGATTCCGCATCCAAGAATGCTGCGAGCTGCTCGCGCGACATTCGCGACAGGGGCTTTTGGGTTGTGTCTTCGCTCCCGAAACTCTTTGGAAACACCATAAACTGACCAGTGAGCTCAGGTGTTTCAGTAATACGCTTGTCTACGACCATGTTCATCATATCGATTGTTGTTCATTCCTTTCTAAAGATTTTGAAGCCGGACATTTCAAAAAAATCGAAAATTCTTTTGATTTTCGACGCGAACCCTGGCCCCGAGATTGCGAAAGATGCCTTCGAACGCACCTGTAGCTTGTAGGGGAAGCTGACAGCTTCCCGGGAAACGCGAACGCCGGCTTCTACGCCTCTTCCTGGACCTTGTAAACGATCATCCCCCGCGCCTGATAATTCGCGAGCGCGTCGGGATGGTCGCGGTTGCACGTATGCACCCAAACACGGGCAGGTATGACCCCGCCACAGCCAGACCACGCTCCTTCGATCGCGTTGGTTAACAGGGCGCCGCCTAAGCCGCGACCGATAAATTTCGGCAACAAACCGAAGTAGGCGATCTCAACTCCGCCGTCGGTGTCGCGACGCAATTCAAAATAACCGGCGAGCGCATCATCGTAGTATCCGGCGAAGGTGCGCAACTCAGGCGCCGTTGCGTATTCCTTCCATTGCTCATCTGTCCACGGTCGTTTGTCGACCCACTCCCACCGCTCCCCAACCCGGAGATAGAGGTCGCGATTAAACCGCCAATCGCCATCCCCCTTTTCACAAACTTGAAATCGCGCATCCGCGCGCTTCGGTCGTAATTGATCTCGCGACCGCATTTCGAGATATGTGGTGATTAGCGGCCCCATTTCCTTCGCCAGTTTTTGGGTGTGAGCTGTAAGCCAATGCGTAACGTGTCATTCAATACCGCGTGGATCGCATGGAAATCGATCCGATCTTCGGTACGCCTTTAAATCAGCTCGCGCTCGGAAGAAATTCTTCGCGAACGATCTTGCCGTTCTTCACAGTGTAAACGCCGACTTCCGACATCTTCCTGCGCTCTTTCGTTTTCTTGTCCGACACGTCAGCGTCGTATTGCACGACGAATCGATCGTGACCGACGAAGGGTCCCTTGGCGTCGAAGCTGTGGACTTCCATGGCATTGACCCACCAATCCACTTTGCCGCGCACGCCTTCTTTGCCGTGAGTTTCCGGCGAGCCGCCGCCCATACTGTAAGCTTCCACGCTCACAACGTCGTCGTCGTAAAGGTCGAGCGCTTCATACCAGGCTTGTTTTCGAACCAATTCCATCACTTTTTTTGCCACTTCTTCGGTAGTCATATTTTCCTCCTTTGTTTAGATAACCATTGTTGTAGGGCGTCTGTGTCAGACGCCCAGGCGTTTCACAGAAACGCCCTACAGTAAAAACTCTTCTAGTCGATCGAGAATGCTGTTCCAACCCTCATTGTGGCGATCGCGCGATTCCTCACTGGGCAATTGCTCGTGCTTGAAGAGCAGTTCGGTGTCACCACCCCTATCGAATAACTCCACTGTGACGATGCTATTGTGCGTTATCCAATTCTCATCATCATCCCATTTCCAAGTGAAGACAATCTTCCTTCCCGGAATGAGGTCCCGGTATTCGCCGAACGCGCTCATTTCCTCCCCTTCGCGGGTGGTAAGGTCCCAACGATATTTGCCACCGACTCGCACGTCCGCAGTGATATTCCGGGTCCGCACGTTTTCTGGTCCAAACCATTGTCTCAATTGCTCCGGATCGGTCCACGCATTGTAAACGCGGGCGGGCGGCGCCTTGATGAACCTTGTGGTTTCGAGCGATGTTTTCTCTGCGGTTTTTTCATTCATGATTTGCTTTCGGGCCTTCAAGAAATTGTTTCAGTTCCGAGCCTACAATCGCAGTCCAGCCGGCTTCAAAATTCTTCCGCGCATACGCGGGTGTTTTCGGAAACGTTTCGATTCCAGTATGCGTGAGCTTCAGTCGCGTCTTGTTACCCTCGGGGAACAACTCAACCGTGACGAGAGAATTCCCCGGCTCGCCTTTGTATCGCCAGGTGTAAGCGATTTTCTTTTGCGGAATCACTTCCGTGACTTTGCACAGGTGATGATAAGTATTGCCTTCGTGCTCGACCACGAATTCAAACTCAAAACCGATCTCGGGCTTGAATTCCTTCAGGTCGAAATACCACTGCCGCATTTGATCAACATTGGTTAATGCCTCCCAAACTTTTGCGACCGGTGCGTCAAAGGTGCGCTCCATGACGACCGCTTCAGCTACTTCGTTTGTTTTAGTCATAATGTTTAGTTAGTTTCCTTTGGTATCGGGGCTCCCGTGTTTGGTCCCTTTCGCCCTTGCGTTTAACTTAATTGCTCGATCTCGCTTGTGACGCGAGCAGTCACGTGGTGCCGCCGTCCGCCTGCCCGGCTGCGCGGCCCCGCCGGACTTGTTCGAGGACTTTGGCTGAGGCTTCGTCGTTGCCGTACTCGTCGTGCCAGTTCCACCACTCGTACGGCGGGCTCTGAGGATACCCCTCCGGCGAGTCCTCCCACTCCTCCTGACGGCCGAGGGCAGTGATATCAAGGTAGTTCCAAGTGTTTCCCATCTGCTCGTCACCGCGGCTGTTGATCAAGTAGGTGCGGAAAACGCGCTCGCCGTCACGTATGAACGCGTTCGTCCCGTGCCACTCATCCACGTCGAAGTCCTTATCGAAGCCGTCCGTTATGGTGTACCAAGGTATGAACTGCCAACCCATTCGCTTCTTTAAGCGCTCGATATCCGTTTGCGGCGCCCGTGACGCGAACGCCAGTGTGGTATCGCGGGCGTTCAGATGAGCGGGGTGAGCCACCTGGTCGGCCACCATCGAGCAGCCGACGCATGCGTGCTCGGGCCAACCGACTACACCCGGCTCGAAGAATGCGCGATACACGATCAACTGACGGCGACCGTCGAACAGATCGAGCAAACTCGCCTTGGCATTTGGCCCGTCGAACTCGTACTTCTTCTCCACCGCCATCCATGGCATCCGTCGACGCTCGGCGGCCAGCGCGTCACGAGCTTTCGTGAATTCCTTTTCCTTCTTAAGAAGCTGCTGACGCGCAACCTCCCACTCCGTCGCTGACACGACCTTTCGATTTAATTCCAGTTCTGTTGTTTTCATTGCCTTGTCTTGTGTGTTTCGATTGTCTTCTGCTGCGAAATGTCTTGAACGCGAGGGCTGCTACTGCCCCGCCCGAGCTCGTCGCCAGAACGGCGATGTTTGCAATGCATAGCGGACACATGACTCAGCCCTTTCCTTTCTTTTCGGCGGCTTTGTTCGTTTTCTCCAAATATGCCGCCAGCCGATCGAGCGATCCTTCCCAGAACTTTCGATAATCCTCCACCCATCGCGCGGCTTTTTTTAACGGCTCGGCGTTTAGCTGCATTTGATGGACGCGTCCATAACGCCTGCGACGGAGCAACCCGGCCTTTTCCAGAACCCGCAAATGCTTTGAAACCGCCGGAAGCGACATGTCGTGCGGCCGCGCGAGATCGGTAACGCGCCTGTCGCCGCGCGCGAGGTGCGCGAGGATCTGCCGGCGTGTGGGATCCGCGAGCGCAGCAAAAGTTCGGTCCAATGTTCTCGAAGGATATTTAACCATCTGGTTAACTATGTAACAGCACGATTTCCAACGTGCAAATATTTTTTCTTATGATTTGCAGCCGCCGACCACTGTATTCGCGCTTCGGCGGAACAACGGGAGTTTAGTAAATCATGCGAGGACGCGTCCACTCATCACCTGTCACTCGTCACTTATCACTTTGTTGAAAGGCTTCTTTGTTCACCACGTACGGCATTTTTGTCGGATCGCCGTTGTAGTTGCCGTCGAGAACGTCGATGAGTCCCTGCACACACCGTCCCGCCATACCTTTGTCTGGATCGACATCAAGACGCGTGATTTGCGCGCCGCTGGCAAAGTGATGGAAGACGCGGCAACGATCAGCGATTTCGGAATCAAGCAGTGGCGAATCGGGCGGCAGCGGCTCTTTCTCGAATACGTCGAGCGCTGCGCCCGCGATGACTTGTTCTTTTAACGCTTTCGCGAGGGCTTTCTCGTCGACCACCGGTCCGCGCGAGGTGTTCACCAAATACGCGGTCGGTTTCATCAGCTTCAACGTGTTCCCATTGATGAGGTGATACGTGGGTTTGTCCGCCTCGCCCTCTCTTAAAAGCGGCACGTGCAGACTCACGTAATCTGCACCACGCAAGGCGTCGTCGAACTCGACATACTTGATCCACGTTTTCTCTTTCTGAATGCCGCGGGCATGCCGCAGGTCCATTAAATCCTGAATCGCGTTGATGTATTCGTGATTTTGATAGGCCGGGTCGTAGCAAAGGATATTCATGTCGAACCCGGAACATTTTTTGATCATCGCCAGGCCGATCCGCCCTGTGCCAATGATGGCAATGGTTTTTCCCGTGACTTCGTCGCCGAGGAACGGAAGGAACGGGTGCCACGATGGCCACGTTTGTTCGCGCACCAGCTGCTCGCTCTGCCACATTTTCCTGGCCAGCATGCCCATCATGAAGAACGCAAACTCGGCAGTGGCTTCGGTGAGCACGTCCGCCGTATTCGTGAAGGGGATTTTGTACTGGTTAGCGTCTGCGCGGCTGATGTTGTCGAATCCGACAGCGATTTGCGCCACAACCCTCAGTGTCCCCTTCCCCGCCGCGAATACTTCGGCGTCGATGGGATCCCGCAAAGTCGTGATTAATCCGTCGATCCCACTTTTCACTTTCTCGATGATCAATTTCTTCGGAGGCGCCTCAGGCCCCTGGAATACCTCGAGGTCATAACCGCGCGCGCGCAAAAGTTTTTCCGCCGCGTCACCGATGCGCGACGTCGCAAAAACACGGAAGCGTTCCTGTTCTGCCATACCGAGAATGTAATCAGGAACTCATGATTGCAGGAAATTTTCTATCGCAGCGCATGCGCCTCGGTGGCGACCGCGTTAACCTGACGGATCAGGTTCGGAATTTCTGAAAGGCTGCCGATTAAATAATCCGCTTTTTTTTCGTACGCTTGGGGATCCACAAAGCGCCTATCGGGAATAGCGGCTACACGCATGTCCGCGGCTTTCCCCGCGGCGATGCCTGCAAGTGAGTCCTCGACGACGAGGCATGCCTCGGGGGAGATTCCGAGTTCGTCAGCAGCTCGCAGGTAAATATCGGGAGCCGGCTTGCCTCGTTCAACTTCATCGCCAGTGATCACCACACTAAAACAGCTTCTGATTCCGGTACGGTCGAGTAATGGACGCGCTGACGCACTCACGGAACTCGTCGCTACGGCCAGTGGCAAGTTCATCCCGAGCAATTGCTCCAGCGTCGCTTTTGCGGCAGCAAACAGCACCACATGGTTCGCGAAAAACTCAGTCGCGATCTCGCCACGCCGCCTCATCAGTTCGTCTACCGACGCGGGAATGTGAAAGGCATTCTTGTAAAACTCGACTGCGAGCCGGTAATTCACGCCGAGGACATTTCGATGATATTCGCCGCGATAACTGACTCCATATTGCGCGAGTAATTTGGCATCGATCTGGTTCCACCAGGGCTCGGAGTCGGCGAGCACGCCGTCGAGATCGAAGATTACCGCGTAAAACGGTGAAGGCATGATGTGCTGCACTTGTTACTCACATGAAGCAGTTGAGCAATAAGTACGCGGCAAAATCGGGATCGATTTCGCACTACGAACGCAACAGCCTCAGCCGCACTGAGCAACCCACGAACTTGAAGCGAATCGATTTCTATGGCAGGCGTGTGGGAACGAAAGCAGCGTTGCGAACAGCGCGTTGCCCGTTAATTCATATGCTCACAACCATTGCCTCGCTTACAACCACTGTTTCCGGCTGCGGGCGGCCGTTCGGGAATCCGCTGCGGTGGCTATAATCTTTTACCGGTGGGAGCGGCACTTTGGATTGGCCGCTAAGCTTTGCCGCGCAATAAACATCGGCGGCAGTCGCGCCGGCTACGGCCATCAAAGCGGTAGTTATACCCGGCACATCATCCGGGTCTCGCTTGTATCCATACGCGAGAGTGCCGATGTCCAGAGCGTCCCCCGCAACTCTTCCCCACACCCATGGTGTCGGATCTTTTGATGCCAGAATGGCAATTCCAGTCAGGATTTCACGGCCGCCGTAGAAGCGCACAATGTGCTCCTTACCGTCGAGGCCTAACGAGCGCCCCAGCCAACGTCCGCAAATCAATTCGATGAGTCCCAGCACGATGCTAAAAACACCGAGACCTTGTGCGAAGCGGTACGTTGCCGTATCCGCCTGACCACGTTGTGATAGATTAGTTTTGTAACGCATAATTTCTCCCTCCTGATTTCTTACGGCCGCAGCACGACTTTGATGCAGCCATCTTCTTTATCGCGGAATTTTTTGTACATCGCCGGGCCATCATCCAGGCCGCAGTTGTGAGTGATCACGAACGACGGATCGATTTCGCGTTGCTCGATGCGCCGCGTAAGGTCGTCGGTCCAACGATTCACGTGCGTCTGGCCCATGCGAAAGGTGAGACCTTTATTCATCGCCGCGCCAAACGGCACTTTGTCGATAAGACCACCGTAAACGCCCGGAATCGAGAGCGTCCCGCCGGGACGACATACATAGATCATCTCACGGAGAACGTGCGGCCGATCCGTTTCAAGCATCAGCGCCTGTTTCACCCGATCGTAAATGCCGTCGACCGTGCTGGTGACGTGCGATTCCATCCCAACTGCGTCGATGCACTTTTCCGGACCTTTGCCGTTCGTTAGGTCATTCAATCGTTCGATTACGCTTTCGCTGTCGAAGTTGATGCTGGTTGCGCCTGCCGCTTCGGCCATCGTGAGTCGCTCGGGAACACGATCGATTGCGATGACCTCCTTCGCGCCCTGCATGATTGCACTGCGGATTGTGAACTGGCCCACTGGTCCACAACCCCAAACTGCCACCGTATCGGTCCGCTGGATTTCAGCTTGCGCCGCCGCTTGCCAGCCGGTCGGAAAAATGTCCCCTAGAAAAAGTACCTGCTCATCACTCAGGCTTTCGGGGACTTTGATGTGGGTCGTATCGGCAAACGGCACACGCACATACTCCGCCTGGCCGCCCCAATAGCCGCCGGTCAGATGCGTGTAGCCGAAGAGTCCGGCTGTGGTGTGCCCAAACAGCGTGTCGGCTTTTTCCTTGTTACGGTTGGTGCGTTCGCAGAGGGAAAAATTACCGCGCCGGCATTGTTCGCACTCGCCGCAAATGATTGTGAATGGCACCACCACACGTTCGCCGACTTTGAGTCGTCCATTCACACCAGGTCCGACCTCGATGACTTCGCCCATGAACTCGTGCCCCATCACATCTCCCTTCTTCATGCCGATCATGAAATGATCGTAGAGATGCAAATCTGAGCCACAGATCGCGCAGCTTGTTACCTTTACGATCGCATCGCGCGGCTCTTCGATCTTGGGGTCCGGAACCGTTTCGCAACGAATATCTTCTTTCCCATGCCAAACTAATGCCTTCATATACCTCCTATTGTTTCTCCCCTTCGAAGACGCTGGACCGTAGACAACGGTGCCTGCCCTTATATGAAAATCGCAAAACCGTAATCAGATGGTTCGGAAATTTCTTGTTTTTGTGAACTCCATGTTGAAAAAATTGTTGCGTCACGATCATGTTATCTCGTCGCTCAAATTTCTCATCACCTGCGCGGTCAAATAAACGCTTTTAGTTGAACGTTGAGCGTTGCGCGTTTAAGCGTTGGGGGATTGAAGAAGATCGCGATTTATGGCGGCACCTTCGACCCGATCCATCACGCGCATCTGATTCTCGCCCGCGAAGCGATTGAAATACTCGAGCTCGACAAAGTCATCTTGGTGCCGGCGGCGATTTCCCCTCTCAAGAAGTCCGCTCCGGCCGCGAGCGGCGAAGTACGATTAGAAATGTTGCAAGCGGCGATCAAAGGCGAGCCGGAGTTTGAAGCGAATGAATGCGAGCTGCTGCGACCACCACCTTCGTACACGATCGACACGGTTGAGGAAATTCGCCGCCGTGAGTGTGACGCGTCCGTATATTGCCTGATCGGTGAAGACAACGTTGAGCGGCTGCCAGAATGGCATCGCTTCACCGAACTGGAGAAGATCGTTCGATTTGTGGTTCTCGACCGCAGCGGGAGGCAACCGCCACATCCTTATCAGCTAATCCATCGTCGTATAGATATTTCCGCCACCGAGATACGACGGAGAGTTGCGCGGAACCAATCAATTCATTATCTCGTGCCCGATGCGGTGCACGAAATTATCCAGCGCGAAAAACTTTATCGGGAGCAATCGCAATAACACCGGAGAATCTAGCAAAAACCTGCGCTGAACTCGCTTCAAATAAAAAGGCGGAGGACATCGTGCTTTTGGACTTGCGCGGCATTTCAAGCTTTACGGACTTTTTCGTGATCTGCTCCGGAACGTCCGAACCTCAACTCAAAGCGATCGCAAACGAAATCGAGACCCACTTACGCGAGCATTATTCGCTGCGACCGGTAGCAGTTGACGGATTTCCTGCCAGTCAATGGATGGTGCTCGATTATCTGCAAGTCGTCGTTCACGTTTTTCATCGCGACAAACGCGCCTTTTACAGCTTGGAAGGTTTGTGGGGCGATGCCGCAGTGCTGCCGTGGGAATCAGTTCTGAAGGAGTGACGGCTTCGCAGTCGTCACATCTCACCGACGGCTAGGCCGTCGGTTCTCGAGCCTTGCGTCAGCGCTACTTCTTGGTTGGCGCCGGTGACGGCGGAGCAGGAACCTTGGGAGAACCCTGCGCAGCACCCTGCGGGGCAGGTGTTGGCGGCGGTTTCACGTCCTGCAATTCGACGTCAAAAATCAGGGTCGAATTCGGACCGATGTCCGGGCCCATTGCGCGCTCCCCATAGGCGAGGCTCGCAGGAATGAACAACTGATACTTTGCTCCCTGCTTCATCAGTTGAAGCGCTTCAGTCCAACCCTTAATCACTCCATTGACAGGGAAGGTCGCCGGTTGGCCGCGCTTGTACGAACTATCAAACTCTGTGCCATCGATCAGGGTCCCGCGATAATTCACGGTCACCATGTCGGTGGCCTTGGGCTGCGGTCCTGTTCCTTCTTTCTCGACCTTGTACTGCAAACCGCTCGCAGTTGTTTTCACTCCGGGTTTCTTCTTGTTGTCTTCAAGAAACTTCGTGCCGTCCGTTTTGTTTTTTTCGCCCAGTTGTTTCTGTTTCGCTTCCATGTCTTTTTCAAATTGGGCCATGATCTCCTTGACCTGGTCGGTGGTCAGTTGCGGTTTGCCGGCAATGGCGTCTTTAATGCCGGCAGCCAGGATATCAGGGTTAATGTCAACTTTTTGCCGGCCGAGATTGAATCCGATCTGCATGCCGATGCTGTAGCTGACCTTGTCCTTTGTGTCTTTGAGTTGCGGTGATTTTTCTTGCCCGAACAACGGGAATGCAAGTAAGGATGCGCTGAGAATAACAATAAAACGTTTCATAGGATCGTGTTTCCGCGTCGCTGTAGTTTAGGGTTGGTCGCCGCAGAAAGTCGCACGCTAATGGATAAATGCCGCACGTCAAGAAAACAGCTTTGCCATCGATTTGGACGCGGCGGCTTGCCATTTTTAGTGATAGCCACGGGACTGGTTGCAGTCTGGCCACAAATTGCACAGGCGTTCACGCTTTCAAACAGCGATGCTTTGAAAGTTGGAAAAAGAGTCTGGCAAAATGAGTGTGGTGGAACGATTTCCGGCCTGACCTCATGGAACCAGGGTGAAAATTTCGCATCGCTCGGCATCGGCCATTTCATCTGGTACCCAAAGGGACAGCGAGGCCCCTTCGAAGAGAGTTTTCCCAAGTTAGTAAGCTTCGTATCAAGTCGCGGAGCGAAGCTGCCGGCGTTACTTCTGGGAGTCGGCCATTTACAGCCGTGCCCCTGGAACTCGCGTGCCGAGTTCCTGCAGGCGCAAAACACAAGTGAGATGAAACAGTTGCGCCGGTTTCTCGTCGACACAATCGATCTGCAGGCAGAATTTCTTGTTGCCAGATTGGATGCTTCTCTGCCTAAGATGCTGGCCGAAGCGGCGCCTGCCGATCGATCTAACGTGCAGAAACAGTTCGAACGCCTTACGAAAACACCACAGGGATGCTACGCCCTGATCGATTACGTCAACTTCAAAGGAGAAGGTGTTTTGCACACGGAACGTTACCAGGGACAAGGTTGGGGTTTGCTTCAGGTGCTGGAAACGATGCAGGGGAATTCGGATTCAGGGGCACCTGATGAATTCGCGCGCGCGGCTAAAATTGTTTTGACGCGGCGCGTGCAGAATGCTCCTCCCGACCGCCACGAATCGCGATGGCTAACGGGTTGGCTTCGGCGCGTAAACAGCTACAGTGGCGGCTAATAAATTTATGCCGAGAACATTTCGAACACTTCTTTGCGCGCTTTTGTTGACGGCTCTTGCCTCGTCAATCAGCGCCCAGTTCCGCCTTTTCGGACCGAGATCACCAAGGCCGACGCCACAAGCGCGCCAGATGCGCAGCGCGTCCGCGTACATTAATCGCCAGGAACCGTTAAAGGTAAATCAATCCTTGCTTAAACAGGCGACGCCCGACAACGTCCACGTTGTTGTTTCCCTTCCCAAGCAGCGCGCCTATTTAATGATTGGCGACCAAATCGTGGCCGATAGTCCGATCTCTTCCGGCAAGTCCGGGCACACCACACCCAGCGGTAATTTCTCCGTTCTCGAAAAGGATCCCGACCATCATTCCAGCATCTATGGCGACTTCGTCGACGGCTACGGTCGGGTTGTTCGTTCTGGCATCAGCGCCAAAATTGATTCCGCGCCGAGCGGAACGCATTATGTCGGTGCGTCGATGAGGTGGTTCATGCGGTTAACAGGCGAAGGCGTCGGAATGCACGTCGGGATTCTTCCAGGATACCCCGCATCCCATGGATGCATTCGAATGTCCTCGGATGGAGCGAAGTTATTCTACGATACTGTAAGAGTCGGCACGCCGGTGAAAGTCGGCGACTAACTTAGGAGCTGGTATCTTTGAATCCGACGGCTGGAAGCCGTCACTGCTTAAGTAATCTCTGTCGCAAAGAATCAAGTGCCGTTTGGGCCGCTAATTGTTTGAACGTCTCGCGATCTGTCGGGAAAACGAATTTTCTGACGACAGCCTCTGAATCTCCTGAGGCAAGCGCGATGTAAATCGTTCCCACCGGCTTATCGGCTGACCCGCCCGTTGGCCCGGCTATCCCGGTTGTAGCGAGCGCGTACGTAGAGGCTGCTCGTGCACGCGCGCCCTCAGCCATAGCACGCGCGGCCGCTTCACTCACCGCACCATGCTTCTCGATCAATTTCGGATCGACACCCAAGACGTCGCTCTTTGCTGAGTTCGCGTAGGTGACATATCCCGCGACAAAGACTTCCGACGCACCCGACACATTGGTGATCTTATTTGCGATCAAACCGCCAGTGCACGATTCGGCAGTTGCCAACGTTTCATTTTGTTGCTTCAGCAGCTTCACGACGACTTCTTCGAGCGCTTCGTTGTTGTCGGAGAAAATCGAGACGCCCAATTCGGCGCGAATTATGGCGTCGGCAGTTCTAATCGCGTCCGGTTGCCCAATAATGCGCACTTCGACTTCACCGGGCCGCGCGCAATAGCCCAGTTCGATGCCTGGGATCGCTAAAACTTTTTCGCCGATTGCTTTCTCAACCAGCGATTCGCCGACGCCGGCAATGCTGTACGATCGCCGCTCGACTGGCAGCGGCACCTCCAGAATTGAATTCAAAATCGGCATCGCGAATTTCGTGAACATCGGCTGAAGCTCTCGCGGCGGTCCCGGAAGAACGAAAAGGTGCGGCGACGGAATGCGCGGATTCATGTTCGCTTTCAAATAGAAGCCCGAGGCGCTTCCGTTTTCGTTCGGGAGAATGCGCGCACCCGGAAGGACATCCGCCTGTCGCGCGATACCGGCAGTCCCGTTAATTCCGCGCACTTGCAGTCTCTGTTGAAGCCACGCCAGTAGTTGCGGGTCCTGATACAGCTCCAGGCCTAACGAGACAGCCACCATTTCGCGGGTGATGTCGTCCGTGGTTGGACCCAGACCGCCGGTGATAAACAGAATTTCGCAATGCGGAAATAATTCAGCGAGCGTACGGCGGATCACATCGCTGTCGGGAACCGTTCGCCGCTCGTCGATACGTAAACCCAAGCGAAGAATCTCCCGAGCTATGAACGCGAGATGCGCGTCCTGAACGTCACCGAGCAAAAGTTCGGTGCCAGTGTTGATGAGGATCGCACGCATGAAAATCGAGAAGCAAACGCCGAACGCCGAACGTCCAATGTCGAACTAGACCGTCATTGCCACAATGGGAACACCAAGGACGCCATTCCTAGTTTAGGGTTGGACGTTCGATGTTGGGCGTTCGGCGTTCTCTGCCGAACTCAAGCCGCGGTCTTGTCCTGCTTCTTCCGAATCAGGGGAAGTTTTTTGCCTTCCACCACCGCGCGATTAATCGTTACCTCCGCGATATCTTCGCGGCTCGGCACGTCATACATGATGTCGAGCATAATACGTTCGAGCAGTGAACGCAGCGCCCGCGCGCCTGTGCCTTTGGTAACAGCCTGCGCGGCCAGAGCGCGCAACGCATCTTTGGTCAGCGTTAGACGAACTCCCTCCATGGAGAACAATTTCGTATACTGCTTGACCATCGCATTTTTGGTTTCGGTCAAAATTGCGACCATTTCATCCTCGGTCAGCGCGTCGAGCGAACTAACAACCGGCAGCCGCCCGATAAATTCAGGTATCATTCCGAATGCCAGCAGATCTTCCGGTTCGACGTAGCGGATCGACTGTTTACGCACAGCTTCCTCGACCTCCAGTGTGGGGCTGCCAAAGCCCATTACTTTCTGCCCAATCCGCTTTTGGATGATCTTGTCGAGCCCGACGAATGCGCCACCGCAAATGAAAAGAATTTTCTCGGTGTTAACCTGAATGTATTCCTGGTGCGGATGCTTTCGCCCGCCCTGAGGCGGAACATTACACGTGCTGCCTTCCAAAATTTTCAGCAAAGCCTGCTGCACCCCTTCGCCGGAGACATCGCGTGTGATGCTTACGTTATCCGTCTTGCGTCCGATCTTGTCGATCTCGTCTATGTAAACGATTCCAATCTCAGCGCGCTTCACATCGTAATCAGCATTTTGAAGCAATCGCAAAATGATGTTCTCGACGTCTTCCCCGACGTAACCGGCCTCAGTCAGCGTCGTCGCATCGGCGATGCAAAATGGCACGTCAAGAATTCTGGCCAGTGTTTTCGCGAGCAAGGTCTTTCCGGAACCTGTTGGACCGATGAGCAAAATATTGCTTTTCTCGATCTCAACGTCCGCCAGCGGATCCGCCTGAAAGGCAGCTGAAGTATCCGCAGGCGCCGGAGTTTGCAGCACGCGCTTGTAATGGTTGTGCACCGCAACAGAAAGAGTCTTCTTGGCGCCGTCCTGCCCGATCACATATTGATCGAGAGCTTCTCGAATTTGTGCCGGTTTCGGCACTCGAATGTTTGAAGACTGACGTCGGGCGTCTTCGTTGAGCTCCTTATCGAGGATGCTTTTGCAAACGTTGATGCAGCTATCGCAAATATAAACGCCCGGGCCTGCAATGAGCTTGCGCACCTCAGCGTGGCTTTTGCCACAGAAAGAGCACATGGTCAGGTTCGAAGCGCGCGCCATATGCTCTGGATTCCCGCGTTACCCTTTCCGCGTCAATACTGTTTCGGGCATATCCACCAGCCGACCGTCCGGAGGCTTGCTGCCATCTAACAATTTTATTTCTTTCCGCGACTTGATCACTTCGTCCACCAACCCATATGCCTTCGCTTCATCCGAAGACATATAGTAATCGCGATCCGAATCGAGTCGGACTTGCTCTTCCGATTTTCCGGTGTGCTGCGAGATAATCCGAATGATGCGCTTTTTGAGCTTGAACATGTAATCGACCTGGCGTTCCACATCGCTTGCCTGACCTTGCGCGCCGCCGTGCACCTGGTGGATCATGATGTCCGAATTCGGCAAGGCGAAGCGTTTGCCTTTCGTGCCGGCACAGAGCAACACCGCCCCCATGCTGGCGGCCATGCCGATGCAATACGTGACCACGTCGCACGTCAAAAACTGCATCGTATCGTAAATTGCCAGCCCGGCCGTAACCACGCCACCCGGTGAATTGATGTAAAGGTTGATTTCTTTTTTGCCATCTTCCATTTGTAGAAAGAGCAATTGCGCGATTACCAGGTTCGCGATGTGATCATCTATCTGCCCGACAAAAACGATGCGATCCTTAAGCAGGCGTGAGTAAATATCGTAGCTACGTTCCCCCCGACCAGTCTGCTCCACGACCATCGGGACCAGAACTTGGGAGACATTTTGATTAGACATGGTCATGAGTTTGTTCTTTGACGGAGGGTTCTTTGGTTAATTCGACGCTAACATTCGCCTTCAGGAAATCAAGAGTCTTGCCCAGCAGAAGCTGTTCAGCGAGGTCGTCCAACGCGTTGCGTTGCTGCAATTCCTTGCGCATTTTGTCAGACGAAATGTCGTAGCGCGCCGCCTCCTGTCGAATGCGCGAATCGAGATCCTCCTTTGTGACCTGAGTCTTTTCGTGCTCGGCGATACGATGCAGAATGAAATTTGTTTTTAGTCGATGCGCCGCCATTCCCGCTGCCGCATCTATCAACTCCTTCTCTTTTTCCTTCAGCATCTCATCAGTGACACCGCGCTCTCTATTTCGTTGAACTAATTCCGTCAGCGCTCGCCGGGTTTCATTTTGCAGAAGCGCTGGGGGCAGCTCTACCTGAATTCGTTCGTGCAGATATTTGAGAATCTGCGCTTCCTTCGCCCGTTCCGAATCATGCTCTTTAGCATGTTCGAGGTCGTGCTCGATCATTTCGCGAAGCGCATCCAGCGTTTTGCCGGGGACGAGCTTGGCCGCGAGCGCATCGTCAATGGGCGGTAGCACCTTCTCCTTGATGTCGCGCAAGGTAACCGAATAATCCGCTTTTTTTCCGGCCAGTTCTTTTACGGGAAAATCATTCGGGAAATCGACGATCACCAGCCGTGGCTCGCCGGGTTTTAATCCGACCAGTTGCTCGCAAAAATTCGGCAGAAAATTTCCGGGCGCCAGGTGCAGCCAGAATTTTTTGCCCCCGTGCAGATTTTTACTGGCTTGCGGCACGATTTCGCTAATGGCTTTGTTTTCAATTGAACCCTCGAAGTCAAGCACGGCGAAATCGCCCATTTGCAATGCGCGCTCTGGCACATCCACAAAATCCGCGGATTGATCACGCAAACGTTCGATCGCTTCATCGACTTCCGCTGGTGTAATCTTTCTGTCCGGCAATTCCACTGGAATCTTCTTGTAATCCGGAAGCTCAAATTCCGGCGCGGTGACGACGGTTGCGCGGAAACGCATCGACCTGTCCTCGCCAAACTGAATGTCTTCAATGTTCGTGAGCGAAGCCACGCGCAATTGCTCTTGTTCGACCGCTTCGTGATAACTCTTCGAGACGAGCTTCTTCGTGAGTTCGTCCTGGATTTCCTTGCGAAATCTTTTATCAATCACCGCGCGAGGCGCCTTACCAGGCCGGTATCCCGGAATTTTCGCGAACCGGGCGAAGCTATTTGCGATGGCGTCCCATTCCTTCGTAACCTCGGCGGCTGGCAATTCAATCTGCAGCTTTGAGACCGAACCCGGCTGCTTTTCCACTTCAACCTTCATTGTGACAGCCACGATTGTAGCGGCGTTTGTGTCAAGCGCCTACCACGCATTCGCCTTTGACATAAACCGAATGTGTCTGCGGTATCCCAAACCAGTACGCCAGCTCGCGATAATCTTCGCAATCGAACACCGCGACATTGGCTAGTTTGCCAGGCTCAAGGGAGCCGATCTTATCGCCGCGCTGAAGGCTGTATGCTGCGTTTACGGTTGACGCGGTGATCGTTTCCGCAGGCGACATTTTCATTTGCGTGCACGCGAGGGACAGAACCATCGGCATGCTAGGTGTTGGCGAAGATCCGGGATTAAAATCGGTCGCGAGAACAACCGCAAGTCCGGCCTCAATCATTTCACGCGCGCGCGGATAGCGACTCGATCCCAGCGCGTAAACTGAACCCGGCAATAACACCGGTTGCACGTTTGCCTTCTTCAAGGCCGCGATTCCTCGCTCGTCACTTTGCTCCAGATGGTCCGCGGTTGTTGCCGCCATCTCGGCCATCAACGTCGCGCCACCGGAATTTGTCAGTTGATCGACGTGCCCGCGCAAACTTAGTCCGACCTTTTTCGCTGCGGATAAGATTTTGCGCGACTGATCAATGTCAAAATAGCCGCGCTCACAAAACACGTCGCAAAATTCAGCTAATTCTTCCGCAGTGACGCGCGGCAACATTTCCGTGACCACAATGTTCAGATATTCATCCGGCGAGAGTTCCCGCGGAACCGCATGCGCGCCGAGAAACGTCGGCACGATTTCCAAACGTACCTCCTCCTTCAGTTGGCGTATAACCCGCAGGATTTTTAGTTCATCTTCAATGGTGAGCCCATAACCCGATTTCGCTTCAACTGTCGTAGTGCCGCAACGCAGGAACCAGTTTGCATTTTTTTTTGCCTGCGCGAGAAGATGGAGCTCACTCGCAGCCCGCGTTTTTTCCACTGTCGACCAAATTCCGCCGCCTGCTTTCGCAATTTGCTCATACGTTTCGCCTTGTGCCCGCCGTGCGAAATCGTCGAGCCGATTTCCGGCGAAAACCAGATGCGTATGGGCATCGACGAATCCCGGCATCACAACGCGACCGCCGACATCCAGAACTTCTGCGTCCCCCACATTCTTTTCGATCTCATCGCTCGGACCGACGCTTTCAATTTTCCCGTCGCGCACGAACATTCCACCGTTTCGAATGATCCCGAGCTCCGACAACTCTGTCGTGTTACGTGGGCGTTTGGGTCCGCTCAGCGTGACGAGTTGCGAAGCGTGCAGCACAACGAGTGAACTCATTATTCGTTACCTTGAAGCGCAACCAACAAAAGGCATTGTCATTCTGAACGAAGTGAAGAATCTCTAATTAATTCTCCCGTAAGTCGGGTACCAGAGATGTCTCGCTTCCCTCAACCAGAAGTTAGGCCCGCTTGACGCTTCAACCTAGTTTACTCTCCACAACTTGATTGATCTTGTTGAACTGCGTGTCTGAATCGGCACTTACCTTTTGAACTCGTTCCTGGAGCTGAATCTTAAACTTCTCGTCCTTCAGCTGACCAAGATTGATCCGAACGTTCATCGCCGCGCCTTCAATACACGCCCGCGTGGCCAGCGCTCCAACACCCACATCTGACACCGAAGCGGGATTTCCATTGTTCGCCATCTCCGACAGCAGTTCATAAGACTTCGCCGCTGTATCCATCACTTTCATTGGAACCTCGGCTGCATGTTTTGTCGCCGCCTCAATGGCCGCCGTGCGGGCTGCTTTTTCTTCTGCAGAATTCTTGGCCAGCGCAAACGCGTCCATCACCTTGTTGAATGCGGTCGTGTCCTCATCGACAAGCGACAACATTTCGTCTTTGAGTTGCTGCGCCTTAACCGCCCAACCACTGAAGTATTCGACCTTGTCGTCCCAACCACGTTTGCCCGCGGAAAGGTTTGCGACCATTCCGCCTAACGACGCACCCAGCGCTCCCATCAAGGCCGCGACGGAACCCCCGCCAGGCGCAGGCGAATCGCTCAAGGTCTCGTTGCAAAACTCGCGCACATTCATTTTCGCCAGGGACATCTTCGGCTCGGCTGATTCAATTTTTAATTCGATCACCTTTTCTTTCGGGACAAAAGGCTTCAGTTCCCCCAGCCCCATCGAGCGCACGGCGATATCGATCAGTTCTTCTTCCGAAACGCCCTCAGACCACTGTTGTTTACGAAGAAAATAGCGGCCAGCGCCCAGGAGAGATTTCTTCGGCACCATCCCAACGATCTCCGAACCGGTCGCGCGTAGTCCACGTTTGGCAGCCGACTCAACGCACGCATCGAATGCCGCGTGCAGAGACGTTTCCTCAATATTTGTGAGATTCATCGACACCTGCGCGATGCCGTATTCCTTCACGAACCAGCCTATTCCTTTCACGTGTTTCAACATGCCCGGGATGCGAACCGGTTCGCCATTCACATCCAGCACTGGTTTTCCCGATGGCGTCCCGTCTTCGGTCTTCACTCTCCCCTGCTCTCGCACGTCAAACGCCACCGCGTTCGCTCGCCGCACTGATTTCGTGTTCAAGTTCACATTGTAAGCGATCAGAAAATCGCGAACACCGATCACGGTTGCGCCGGATTTCTCGTTGAAAACCGCTGGTCCGAAATCCGGTTTCCATTCCGGTTGTTTTATCTTCTCGAAAAATCCTTCGTATTCGCCCGCTCGAATCACGGCGAGATTTGCACGGGACTTATCGCTGGCGGCTCTCTCATAGAGATACACTGGGATTTTCAATTCTTCGCCGACGCGCTTGCCCAGCCGATTCGCACATTCGATCGCTTCCTCCCAACTGACATTGCTCACCGGAATGAACGGGCAAACATCAGTCGCACCCATGCGTGGATGCGCGCCTTTCTGTTTGCGCATGTCGATCAGTTCTGCCGCTTTTCTAATCCCACGAAAAGCCGCTTCCACCGTGGCGCTAGGATCACCGACAAAAGTCACCACCGTCCGGTTGGTGCTCGCTCCGGGATCGACATCGAGCAACGAAACACCCTCTACCGATTCAATCGCATCAGTAATCTGCCGAATAATGTTCTGATCCCGTCCCTCAGAAAAATTCGGCACACATTCGATCAATTTTTTCATGACCTATTCATTCTGATCCGAACCAGAAGAATGAATCTGGATCGGGGTCGTCGGCAGAATCGAGTTCGGCCGCTAACTTCTCGCGACTGAATTCTGTGGCCGTTATGTTTCCGTGTGGAATGGGCTTTCGCTATCAGCTTCCCAGATGAAACCAGATTGCTTACGACATTCACAAACATGTGTTTGACCCCGGAGATTTGATCTGTCGAAACTTTCGCAGAGATATGCCACCACAATTCCCATGAGCCATAATCGTCCTCAGAACACACCTCGAGAACGTCTGCTTTGATCTCCTCCCTTGATTGAGCGGCCATAACTCTATGTGCTCAATCGCGCGACTGCGGCTTCATCGGAATGTCGATCTTATTCGCGGCGGCGAATTCGATGGCGCGAGAATAACCGGCGTCGGCATGACGGAGGATACCCATGCCCGGATCGCTGGTGAGAACGCGCTCTAAGCGGCGCTTGGAATTGTCAGTGCCGTCGGCGACCACCACCATCCCGGCGTGCTGCGAATAACCGATGCCGACGCCGCCGCCGTTATGAATGGACACCCATGACGCGCCAGCGGCGGTGTTGACGAGAGCATTGAGCAAAGGCCAATCTGCGATAGCGTCGCTGCCATCGAGCATGCCTTCGGTCTCGCGATTAGGAGATGCCACCGAGCCGGTGTCGAGATGATCGCGGCCAATTACGATTGGCGCTTTAATTTCGCCGGCCTTCACCAACTCGTTGATGGCGACGCCAAATTCGGCGCGTTCGCCGTAACCGAGCCAGCAAATCCGCGCAGGCAATCCTTGGAAATGAATGCGCTCTTTCGCCAGCTTCATCCAGCGCGCGAGCGTTTGGTTTGTAGGAAATAATTCGAGCGCGAGTTTGTCGGTGCGCGCGATGTCAGCAGGATCTCCGCTCAACGCGACCCAGCGGAATGGCCCACGTCCTTCGCAAAACAACGGCCGAATGTACTCAGGAACGAAACCCGGAATGTCGAACGCGTTTTTCACTCCAGCCTTTTGGGCCTGAGCTCGAATATTGTTGCCGTAATCAAAGGTGATCGCGCCCTTTTGTTGCAGCGCGAGCATCGCTTCAACGTGCACCGCCATGGAATGCATCGCGCGCTCGATGTAGCGATCGGGATCTTTCCTTCGCAGTATTAGTGCGTCTTCGAGGGACATCGCATGCGGCACGTAGCCGTTCAACGCATCATGCGCGCTCGTCTGATCCGTAAGCACGTCGGGCACGATTCCACGTTTCACGATCTCCGGCAGCACATCAGCGCAATTGCCGACTAAACCCACCGAAAGCGATTTGCGGTCGTTGCGCGCCTGATCAATCAACTTCAGCGCTTCATCGAGCGACCACGCGATCTTGTCGCAGTAACCGCTTTTCAATCGCTTCTCGATTCGAGCCGGATCAACGTCGACGCCGAGAAAAACGGCGCCATTCATCGTCGCGGCGAGCGGCTGCGCGCCACCCATGCCGCCGAGGCCACCTGTCAGAACGAACTTACCGTCGAGCGATCCACCGAAGTGTTTCCGCCCGGCAGCGGCAAAAGTTTCAAACGTACCTTGCACGATTCCCTGGCTGCCGATGTAAATCCACGAACCGGCCGTCATTTGTCCGTACATCGTCAGTCCCATCCGCTCGAGCCGATTAAACTCCGCATAGTTATTCCACTGACCGACAAGGTTGGAGTTGGCGATCAGCACGCGCGGCCCTTCATCGTGCGTGCGGAATTTGCCGATTGGTTTTCCAGATTGCACCAGAAGCGTCTCGTCGTTTTCGAGTTCACGCACCGAGCGAACAATTGCATCGAAAGCTTCCCAGCTTCTGGCGGCGCGACCAGTTCCGCCGTAGACCACGAGTTGATCGGGATTTTCGGCGACGTCCGGATCCAGATTGTTCATCAACATCCGCATGGCCGCTTCCTGATGCCAGCCTTTGCAGACGCGCTCACTGCCGCGTGGCGCGTGAATAATTCGTTTTCCACTCATGAGTCATTCGCTCCTGAATCAAAATCGCCTCGGCGAATCGCTTCAGCAACACGGGCAATATCGCTGGAGAGCGCTCGATCCTGCGTGAGCGGCGGCGATACTTTACGGACAGCAGCGAACGCTCGCTCGACCCCGCGACCGGCCTTCAATGGACGGCGATGTTCCAACCCTTGAGCGGCGGCAAGCAGCTCTATGGCGAGCAAATTTTCTGCAAGATCGACGATCGACCGAAGCTTCAACGCGCTCGTCATTCCCATGGAGACGTGATCTTCCTTTCCGCCGGAGGTCGTGATGTTATCAACGCTCGCTGGATGAGCTAGGACCCGCGCTTCGTTCAGGAGCGAGGCAGCTGCGACATGCGCAATCATGAAGCCGGATTCCACGCCGGGCCGCTGCGCCAGAAATGCCGGAAGCCCTTCGCTCTTATCAGGATTTACAAGCCGATCCGTGCGGCGTTCGCTCATGCTTATCAAATCGGTAATCGCGATCGCGGCGTAATCGAATGCGAACGCAAGTGGCGCGCCGTGAAAATTTCCGCCAGAAATCACATCACCGGTCTCCGGAAACACAAGCGGATTATCCGTCGCTGATGCGGACTCAATCAGCAAAACGCCTTCACAATGTGCCAGTGCGCCGCGAACCGCCCCGTGCACCTGCGGCATGCAACGCAAGCTGTATGCGTCCTGCACCCGCGGATCGTCGGTGAGATGCGACTGACGGATCTCACTGTGTTCCATCAGGGACAAAAAATGTTCGGCCACGACTTTCTGACCTGGATGGGGCCGGGCATCTTGCAACCGCAAATCGAACGCCGCCGGCGTGCCTTTGAGCGCTTCAAGACTCATCGCACCCGAGATATCGGCCACGTGCGCTAGCCGTTGCGCACGTGAAAGCGCCAGCCCGCCTATCGCGTGCATCGCTTGCGTGCCGTTGAGCAAAGCAAGACCTTCCTTCGCTTCCAGTACCACAGGTTTCAATTTCGCACGCCGCAGCGCGTCCGCGGTCGCCATCTGTTGACCTTCAAAAAATACTTCGCCTTCTCCGATCACGCTCAATGCCAGGTGGGCAAGCGGTGCCAGATCCCCACTCGCACCGACTGATCCCTTTTCTGGAACGACGGCGTGCACGCGGCGATTGAGCATCTCGCAAAGCAACTCGATGACCTCCGGACGAATTCCGCTGAAGCCCAGCGTCAGCACGTTTGCCCGAAGCAACATCATTGCGCGCACCTCGGGTTCGGAAAGCGGATTGCCAATTCCGCAGGCGTGACTACGAACAAGATTCAATTGAAGTTGCCGCAGTTCGTGTTGCGGCACTCGAACATCGGAGAGTTTACCGAAGCCTGTGTTAACGCCGTACACCGCCTCGTCGCGTGTAACGATTTGTTCGATGACTTTGCGAGAAGCAGCGATCCGCGGACGCGCTGATGGCGCAATCGCCACATGCTCGTCACCAATTGCGACGGCAGCGATTTGTTCCAGAGTGAGCGCCTGACCATTCAGCTCCACTAGCGCAGTCTAGTGGAAAAAAAATCGTTGGGAAGAGAGTTGCTAACCCAGCCGCGTCACCTCTCATTGATCAGTTCCAATGCACTGGGTCGTGTTTTTGCGCGCGGTGAACGTCGGCAAAGCCAATCGCTGCCAACCAGCTGTGATCGCGAAGCAGTTATCGAAACTCGGCGTAATCAACATCGGCGCAGTCGGCACATTCGTTGTGCGCCACGATGTAAGCGAATCCGCTTTGCGTGCCGCGATCGCAAAGAAATTGCCGTTCAAATGCGAGATCATGATTTGTCCCGCGCAGGACATCATTAAGCTCGCGACTGAAAATCCCTTCATAGGTCAACCGGGAAGCGAAAATATAACGCGCTTCGTAAGCGTCTTAGCTAAATCGCTGCCTCTTCCTCTTCCTCTGAATCTCCCTCACTATCTCCCCTCTCCCAACGACTGGCTGCTGAAGATCATCGCGATTAAGCATCGATTCGTTTTAGGTGTGTATCGCAGAGGGATGAAGGCGATCGGTTATCTCGGCAAGATCGAGAAGCTTCTCGGTACGCCTGCGACGACTCGCAATTGGAACACTATCGATAAAATCGCGAAAATTCTGCGCGAAGATTAACGCGGGGAGGACCTCGGAGTCGTTCAGCGTCCCTGCGCTCCAGGGAAGTGGGAACTCCAGAGGTTGCCGATATAACGAGCGACTGTGAAGTCAAAGCTGCCAGCGGGAGCGGATATACCGGCCAGAACGATCTTGCCGTCCCTTTGGACAGCGACGCCATACGCCTGGCCGCTGTTGTCGAACATCGAGCTAACTTTGCCACCCGTGCCAAAGGTTTGGTCCAGCTGCCCATTGTTTTGGTACCGGGCGAGTGCGAAGTGGAAAGCTGGATAGGCCCCGGTTCGGCCGGCGAGAACTAGTTTACCGTCTGGCTGAGCGGCAAGGCCATACGCGATATCATCAGTCGCTCCGAAGAAATCGGTCGTGACACGACCGCCGCTACCGAAACTCTGGTCGAGCGTTCCCGAGGTATTGTAGCAGGCCAATGCAAAATCATGATTTCTGTGTCCAGCCTCCACATAGCCGGCGGCTACGATTCTTCCGCCGGACAGTAAGGCAACCGAAAAAGCAATGGCATCTCCGCTACCCATGCTCGTGGTAACCATTCCGCCGCTGCCGAATGTTGTGTCGAGGCTGCCGTTAGCATTGTAACGAGCCACCGCAAACGCGCGTGCTGTGGCTTCATTCTTGTACGTCCCGGACACGACAAGCCTGCCGTCAGCTTGCAGTGCGGCGGCAGTAGCGCGAGAGCCGGTATTGTAGACGCCAGGGAAGTGAGTCTTCACTTTGCCGCCATTCCCAAAGATTTGGTCAAGGCTTCCGTTGGAATTATAGCGGGCGAGCGCGAAATCATTTAGTTCACTGTACGGTCCGGCGCCGCTTACACCGGCTACGACGATTTTACCGTCTGGCTGAAAAACCAGAGCGTTCCCCGCCGCAGTGCTGTCGCCGAAGTTTGTTACAACAACTCCCTGATTGCCGAACGTCGTGTCGAGTGTGCCGTTTGGATTGAACCGCGCCAGCAGGAAAGCTAGTTCCCAGTTATCATGGATAACCGAGCCGGCTGCCACGACCTTACCGTCCGGCTGAAGTGCGATCGCCGATAGGCCGTCCCCGCCGGCATCAAGAGCGGCAATCACCTTACCACCGGTGCCGAAGGTTGGATCGAGTTGTCCGTTACTGTTGTACCGCGCCAGCGCAGCGTGAAACACCGGATAGACTCCGCTTTGACCAGCTACAATGATGCGCCCGTCTGGCTGAAGCGCGATGGCATGTCCGTAGTCGCTGTTGCCAGAAAAATCAGTGAAAACATGACCCCCAGTACCGAAGGTTTGATCAAGATCGCCGGCCGCGCCCCAAGCGATTTGCTGAGCTCCCGTCAATGCGAGCAGCATTATCACTGAAACAACAAACGCTCGCGAAGGCCGGCAGGCTACCAAAAACCGTCTAGAAATCGATCCGATCGCCAGTTGGTTGACTTCACATGTTGAGAACATATTTCCTCCTTTGCATTCATGGATTCGTGCGGCTTCGTTGCTCTGGCTTTACGCAAAGGCCTAGTGCAGCTGAGTTATTGGTAACGGAACTGTTACCGCTGCCAATGGATCCCTCTGTGCTTTCCGCGTCGGCGATCAGGCGCAAGCGGAATCTCCAGCAAGTAACGACGGAGTGCTACACGTCACCGCTCGCTTACGAGTTGTCGCTTTGTTACCGGCCAGTCATTTTCTCCAAGTGCTCGGGATAACGAGCGCCTTGCACTTCGATTTGCGATGCAGCGCTCTCAATCTCGCCCAGGTCGTCTGGGGTCAATTCGATCTCGACAGCTCCAACATTCTCTTCCAATCGCTGCAGCTTTGTTGTGCCCGGAATTGGAACAATCCATGGTTTTTGCGCCAGCAACCATGCCAACGCGATCTGAGCAGGCGTAGCCTTCTTTCGTTTTGCGATTTCGCCTAACAAATCAACGAAGGCCCGGTTAGCTTTGCGAGCCTCGGGTGTGAAACGAGGAAGTGTGTTACGGAAATCAGTGTTATCGAACGTAGTGTCTTCGTTCATTTTTCCGGTGAGAAATCCGCGGCCCAACGGACTGTATGGAACAAATGCTATTCCAAGTTCCTCTAGCAGCGGTAACACTTCGTGTTCAGATTTTCGCCACCAGAGCGAGTATTCATTCTGAATTGCCGCGACCGGTTGAATTGCGTGCGCGCGGCGGATCGTTTGCACTCCTGGCTCAGAGAGTCCGAAGTACTTCACCTTGCCTTCGCGAATTAATTCCTTCACCGCATCAGCTACATCTTCAATCGGCACTTCGGGATCAACACGATGTTGGTAGAACAGATCGATAACATCCGTCTTGAGTCGTTTCAGTGAACCTTCAGCAACTTCCTTGATGTGCTCTGGACGGCTGTCCACACCGATGGACCGACCACTCTTCGGATCAAGTTTAAATCCAAACTTCGTGGCAATTACCACTTGCTCTCGAAACGGAGCGAGGCCTTCGCCTACCAGTTCTTCGTTCGTGAAAGGCCCATAAACTTCGGCGGTATCGAAAAATGTGACGCCGCGTTCCACCGCTGCCTGAAGAAGCGCGATCATCTCTTTTTTATCTTTGGCCGGGCCGTACCCAAAGCTCATTCCCATGCAGCCCAGTCCGATCGGCGACACTTCCAACCCGCTCTTGCCAAGTTTGCGCTTTTTCATTTGGTGAAGTGTTGACGATTTGTTAGAGGGTAATCATCACCTTGATGGCTTCCCGGTCATTCATTGCCCGGTAACCGTCGGGAACACCTTCGAGTCCGACCGTTCGATCGAATACTCGACCGGGTTCGATATTTCCTTCAAGAACATCCGGCAAAAGTTCCTCAATATACGCACGCACCGGAGCGGGCCCACCGCCGACCGTCACATTATTGTAAAACGCTGGCTCAGACCCTGGGATCGTCTGCTCCTGCGGAACGCCGACGCGTCCCACGGCGCCACCGGGGCGAGCGATGCTGATCGCGGTGTTTACCGCTTGTTCAAGGCCGACGCATTCCAGCACTGAGTGGACGCCGTAGCCACCCGTCAATTCGCGAACTCGCTCCACCGCGGCTTCGCCTCGCTCACTTACGACATCTGTCGCGCCAAAATCCTTCGCGAGCGCAATGCGATCGGCATGGCGTCCCAAAATAATAATCTGCTCAGCACCCAGTCTCTTCGCGGCAATGACACCGCACAATCCCACAGCTCCATCGCCCACAACGGCCACACTTTTTCCTGCTGCCACCTTCGCGATGATGGCGGCGTGGTGTCCGGTGCCCATAACGTCAGAGAGCGAGAGTAACGATACCATAAGTGCATCGTCTGCCTGCGCAGTAACGGGAAAGAGAGTTCCATCGGCCAAAGGAATCCTCACCGCTTGGGCCTGTGCTCCGGCGACTTCTGTCGTGCCGAAAAATCCGCCGTGGACACAGGACGTTTGAAGCCCGTCATGGCAAAACGCGCATGTGCCGTCGGAGAACGCGAACGGCATGATCACGAAATCACCGCGTTTAATGGTTCGAACATCTTTGCCCACGTCTTCAACCACGCCTATCGCTTCGTGCCCCATCACGCGACCGGTATCGGTGCGCTCCATTTTTTGATAGGGCCACAAATCGCTGCCGCAGACGCACGCTCGTGTAACACGAATGATAGCATCAGTGGGTTCAATGATTTGCGGATCCGGTACGTTCTCGATCCGAACGTCGCCGGCGCCATACATGACAGTTGCTTTCATAGTCTTGTCACTCTGATTTCAAAGATGCCATATCGATCGAGAACCGATATTTCACATCGGATTTCAGCAGCCTCTCGTAAGCCTCGTTGACCTTCTGAATGGGAATTACTTCGACGTCGGCGGTGATGTTGTGCCTGCCGCAGAAATCGAGCATCTCCTGTGTTTCGGCGATGCCGCCGATGGCAGATCCCGCCAGCCTTCGGCGCCCCGTGATCAGGCTGAACGCTGGGACATCGAGAGGTTCCGAAGGCGCGCCGACCAATGTAAGATTCCCGTCAACGTTGAGCAAGTTGAGGTAGGCGTTGATGTCGTGATTAGCGGAAACGGTATCGATGATGAAATCGAAACTGCCGGCGTGCTTTTTCATTTCGTCCGCATTACGCGAAATCACGACCTCATCAGCGCCGAGCCGAAGCGCGTCGTCTTTCTTGTTAGGCGACGTGGTGAAGACAGCGACATTAGCTCCGAACGCGCGGCCAAACTTCACGGCCATGTGACCGAGTCCTCCGAGTCCGACCACGCCGACCTTCTTGCCCTTGCCGACGCCCCAGTGACGCATCGGAGAGTATGTGGTGATCCCCGCGCAGAGGAGTGGTGCAGCTCCAGCGATGTTCAGATTGGAAGGCAATCGCAGGACAAAATGTTCATCGACGACGATGCTATCGGAATAGCCGCCATAGGTGACGCCGCCAAGGTGCTTGTCCGGAGAATTGAAAGTGAGCGTCATATTTGGGCAGAATTGCTCAAGATCACGTTTGCAATTTGGGCAGGTCCGGTCGGAATCGACCATGCAACCGACAGCGACCAGATCGCCTGCCTTGTACTTGGTAACACCCGAACCAACGTTTGTTATGCGGCCGACGATTTCATGGCCGGGAACGATCGGATAGTTCGTCGCCATGAACTCGCTCCACTCGTTCCGGACCGAATGAAGGTCGGAGTGGCAGATGCCACAAAAAAGAATTTCGATCTGCACGTCACGGTCCTTGGGATCGCGCCGCGGAATTGTTGTCGAGGCCAGTGGCGCTGTCTCATTGGCAGCAGAATAAGCTTTCGCCTTGTAAGTGGTTGGATGCATACGTGAATCTTATGGAATAACGCACCAGCATCCAACGATGCGTTTGGCGGAATATCTGAGGAAATCATGAACGCAGGAATCGAGCGGGATTGTCCAAGCGAGGAGCCAAAGCGATGCGGGAACCACTCACCGAAAGATGAGCAGCTGAAGATTCAAACCTCAAACTTACTTTCCTGCGTTCCTGCTTTCCTGAGAGATCTCTGTGATCAAGTCCTTCGCGATTCGTAAGCCCAATGCAGCAACGCCCACCGCTGCCGGCGACGGCAATTGAGATCATGAGGTTTACAATGTTTTTTCAATTGCGCGACGTGACGGCGAACGGCGCCAACGCCCAATCTGCCGCAAGTCATCCTCACTGCGGCGGCCACAGTAATATCGGCAATACCACCGGAACCAGAATGACGTGATAACCCTGAACGGGTTTGCAACTCGTTTGCTTCCCGCCCTCACTGGCTCCTACTCTCGTGGCTTTGTCTTCTATGTCGCTCATCCCAGTCGTTCCATTCATAGCGTAAGGCGCTCGGCGTGGCGAGCGCCTTTAACGTTCGGCGTTGACACAAACGCCCCTACAACTTCTTGCTTAGTACAAACCTTCGCCAACTGAGTTAAGACCATGCATCGTAAGTCGCTTATGACGCGCGCTAGCAGTCTACTTCGCGTCGGTACTTACACTGGCCTATCGTGCGGCAATACCTTGCGCACCAAATGGCAGGCCGCCAACGGTATCAATCAGTGTGAGGGCGCCGTTGTTTTCGATACGAAAAACGGTCACAGATTGGCCACCATCGGTCTGCACAAACAGGAGCTGACCGTTAACACTTAGAGCCATATCTCTCGGTGCACTATTCATGCCCAAATTGGCTGCAACAGCGTTAGCAAGGCTTAGCATGCCGTCACCATCAACATTATAAGTCGAAATCGTGCCGCTGGCGGTGTTCGATACAATAGCTCGCAAGCCGTTGTTCGGGATCACCACCCAGCAAGAGGCGGTTTGATTATTATGCACTGAACCAGTAACCACGCTCAGAGCGCCAGTCTGATCGCTGCTATAGGAAGATGCTGCCGATTGACCGGGCATGAGGGCAAAAGCCTCTGAAACAATGAGAAAATCGTTGTTATTAAAGCTGAACCCAAACGGTGTCATTCCACTCGATGCATTCCCGATGGGTGCGCTCGGCAATCCGTTCTGGTCAACGACATAACTATCAAGGCGGTTTCCAAGTTTCTCGGTCACAACAAGCAGCGTGCCGTCGCTGTTGAAACTCACTTGCGCAGGATCAGCTCCCGTACCGCCAATCAACGGCCGAGTCGATCCGGCCAAAGGTGTTAGTGTTCCATCCGCCCCGACAGTGAACCCGGTGATATTCGGAGTCCCGCCTTCATTAAGCACATACAACAGATTTCCGTAACTGGTCAGGCTGATCGGACGAACCCCTCCCGAATCAACGACGTCAACCAAATGCAACGAGCTTCTACCCACACTGAAAACAGAAATCTCGTTACTTGCAGCGTTGACGGCGAACAGAAATTGATTGCCCGGCCCAAAGACCAATGCGCCTTGCGAAGCCAGCGGGTCGACCGGCGGGTCAGGCGGTATGGCCACGGGATCTCCCGCACCGCCTGTGGAAAATTGGCCTGCCGCAGTTAAATGACCATCGGTACTGCGACGAAAAACGGCAACTGCGTTCTCGGGCTGGTTAGTCAACACATACACCGCACCAGCGTGTAAATTTATCGGCTGGGGCCGCGGTCGCGGCGTCGGTGTTACCCGTTGAGCTGTTACGCTGCTGAGCGATGCCAGCACGAACAGGCTGGCCCATATCATCATAAGTATTCGCTTGTACATGTTTCCTCCTTGTTCTGCGTATTTACATGCCGATCCGAGCCCGCCCACATTTGTTTTTGCTGATTACTTTGCGTTTTTGAGTCTTCACGGGCTTTTCTGTACTCAACAAAGTTCCACGCAGAAAAGTTCCCAATCGCGAAAGGTAAGTGGAAGTTTTTGCCGAGATTAAGCCACAGGGCACGATTTCGGTCGTTATCCGTGGCATCCTCATCTCCAGACGAAAAGAAGGCAGCAGCCGCACGGTTCGAAGCAGCGGCGCTGCCATTGATGGATGCTCTTTACAACCAAGCTCTGCGCCTTACCCGGAATTCGGAAGATGCCAGCGACATCGTTCAGGAAACTTACCTGCGCGCTTATCGCACCTTTGCGAACTTCAAAGAGGGAACTAACTGCAAAGCGTGGCTGTTTACCATCCTATACTCAATCTTCGTCAACAAATATCGGAAACGCCAACGCGAGGCCGATACGGTTTCGATTGAGGAACTCGAACAGAAGTTCCACCGCACGTTGGCAGATGGCCAGTGGGAGACAAACTTCGTAGCAACCAGATCCGAGCCCGACTGGCAAGAGCCGGAACTGAATCACGCTTTGGCGAAACTACCCGAGGATTTTCGCTCCGCGGTGCTGCTGGTGGACGTGCAAGGATTCACATACGAAGAAGCGGCCGCCGCGCTGGAGTGTCCCGTCGGGACGGTGCGGTCGCGGCTATTCCGCGCACGCCGGATGCTCTTTGTGGAACTGAAAGACTACGCCCGAAGAAAAGGTTTTACAGGAACGCCGCCGATCTGACATGCCGACGCCGCCTAAACATTTCAAAGACGAAATCCAGGATCTACTGGACAACCGGCTCGATGCGCGTACGCGAGCCGAAGTCGAGCGACACATGGAAGCGTGCACGGAATGCCGCCGTGAATTCGAGGCTCTGCGTTGGACGAAATCATTTGCGGCGAAACAATTCGCGGCAAAGCCTGCGCCGTCGGAACTGCGCGAGAATATTTTGCGAGCGGTGGAAGCAGGTTCCGGCGGTGCGAGAACGATTACGCTTCACCCAAGTTTCCAGTTCCGAAAATTGAAACCGATTCTGGCATGGGCCGCTGCCCTCGTGGCACTGGGTATCCTTGCTCTCATTCTCATTCCGAAGCACCGCACCCTTCCCCAAGTCGTCGCCCGCGATTTCCGCAGCTATCAAAACCAGAAGCTGACGCTCGAACTGAACACGCCCGACGTGAAGAAAATGGAAGCATTTTTTGTCGCGCACGGCTTGCCATTCACGCCGCATGTCTACGATCTCAGCGCGAAGAACTACGCATTGGTTGGCGGACGAGTGCAATATCTTCAGTCACGACGGACGGAGTGGGTAGTTTACCGTGGAACGAACAATCAGGCTTTAGTCTGTCAGATGTACGTCGGAAACGTTTCAGAATTGCCCGTCGGTGCTGTGGAACGCGAACACCGGGGAAGAAAGTTCCGCATGTATCAAGTCAGCGGCGTAACCATGGTGTTCTGGCAAGACCACAAAGTGGTTTGCGTGCTGATTTCGGACATGCCAACCGAAAATGTGGTCCAGCTCGCCTTCGCGAAGGCGCCACCGACGTGAGCTCAGTCTGTGAGCTTCCAACAGAGCTCCCGTAAACAATCTTAAAGGCATGAAGAACAAAACTGATCCAGCCGATTCGGGTCTGAACGAAACCATGGCAGCTCGAATTGAAATCGAGGGGTTAGGAGATCCCGCTCATCAAAAGAAAATGACGGATGCAGTCGAAATGTTGAATGGTGTAATCGAAACCAAGATAGCAAAGGGCGCGTTGCACGTCTCGTACGATCCGTTGGCAACTACTGAAAAGAAAATTGAGCAGGCTGTCCGCTCCACTCGAACGACCATCAAGGCTGCGGCCACAGATACGGAAGGCGCACACCCAGATTTGCTCACGCCAAATGTTCGGCAAGCGCCCGTGCAAAACGAGGAGCATGGCGCGGACTCCTGACCCGTCATGTCTTTCTCCGCTAGCTGTCGGAAGATCGTTCGGCGTTCGAGCTTGGGATAATTCCGGTTGCGTCCGACGCCAGCGAACGAAATGGACTGGCGATTGTCCGTCATCTCGAGACGCGCGAAAAATCTAATTCCTGTCTCACTGTCGCGATAACGCACGAGACGTGCGAACCGACTGGCTTTGTCTCCAAGTTTCCGCTATCAACCGTTTCAAACGATACGAATGGAAACGCCGCTGACGCCTCTCGAATTTGCTCGTCGAGCGCGCAAACTCTATCCTGATCGCGTCGCTGTGGTCGATGGTGAGTCACGTTGGACCTACGCGCAGTTCCTTGATCGATGTGATCGTTGGTCGGCAGCTTTACAGAAACTTGGAATCGGCCCGGGTGACCGCGTCGCGTATCTTTCACCGAACACTCACGCGCAGCTCGAATCGTTCTACGCTGTCCCACAAATGGGCGCTGTGCTGGTGCCATTAAATTATCGACTCACAGCCGACGATTTTGTTTACCTGATCAATCACAGTGGTTCGCGCATGGTCTGCGCGGACCGCGATTACCTTGGACCAATCGACAGTATCCGCGAACAGCTTCCAAAGGTTGAACACTTCGTCGCTCTCATGGAAGAAGCCGAGGGTTGGCTGAATTATGAAGCAATGGTCGATGCGACTCCGCCTGAATTCGCGCGTCCGGAAATTCACGAGACCGATCTGCTCACAATCAATTATACCAGCGGCACGACTGCCCGACCCAAAGGCGTGATGATAACACATCGCAATGCCTGGATGAATTCTATCGGCACGCTGCTCTACGCACCCATGACATGTGCCGATCGTTATCTGTGGACGCTGCCGATGTTTCACGCCAACGGGTGGACTTTCGTCTGGACGGTGACGGCCGCCGGAGCGACTCACATTTGTCTGCGCAAGGTTGAAGCGCGGGCTGTCTTCAAATTGATGGCGACCGAGCAGGTCACCACGATGTGCGCGGCGCCCACGGTTTTGATTTCGTTGGCAAACGCGCCAGCAAATCTTCGTCGTCTTGCGCCGAAAGGAGTTCATGTTGTCACCGCGGGTGCTCCGCCCGCAGCGAATACCATCCAGCGATTGGAAGAAGATTTGGGTTGGACCATCACACACGTTTACGGACTGACCGAGACCGCGCCGTTCATCACCGTCTGCGAATCGCGCGCGGAACATGCGTCACTGCCAATCACCGAGCGGGCCGCAATCAAAGCGCGACAGGGTGTTGAGTTGATTACGTCGGGCGAGTTGCGCGTGGTAGATACGAATGGCAGCGACGTGCCGCACGATGGTGTTACTCAGGGTGAAATCATCGCGCGCGGCAACGTCGTCATGGCCGGTTATTACAACGATCCGGAAGCGACTGAGAAGGCGTTGCGCGGCGGATGGTTTCATACCGGCGACGCGGCGGTCGTGCATCCCGATGGTTATGTTGAAATTCGTGACCGCCTGAAAGATGTCATCATCAGTGGCGGCGAAAATATTTCTTCGGTGGAAGTCGAAGGCGTGCTTTTGCGACATCCGGCCGTGCAAGAAGTGGCGATCGTCGGATTCCCGGATGAAAAATGGGGCGAGGCGCCGCACGCTTTTGTCGTTCTCCACGAAGGCGGGAGCTGCGATGAGCGCGAGCTATGCGAGTTTGCCCGGGCGAAGCTCGCGCACTTCAAAGCGCCACATAGCGTGACCTTCGTTAACGAGCTACCAAAAACTGCGACTGGAAAAATCCAGAAATATGTTTTAAGAGCGCGACGGCCTGCGATCGCACCGCAATGAGCATTTTTCGCGTTTACGTCCGTCTCCGCGCTCTGCCACGCGTTTCGACATCGCCTACAAACCGACCAAGGCCAGGCGTTGTGGCGGTACGCCGTCGCCTTGGATTCCTGCACAACAAATAATCAATGATTCGTTTCCTCAGCGGTAACACCGGGCTTGAGCTTGGCAACCAACCCGTTATTCTCGCACAGCATGCATCGTGACCATCAGCATTGGTACTCGCACCGTCTCAATCGGGACATGGGTGTCGCCATTTACGGCAATTACGGCGCGCCCATTCTCGCGTTCCCGACAAGCTGCGGCGACGAATCGGAGATGGAAGGTCAGGGCATGATTCGCACCCTTAGTCCCTACCTTGAGCAGGGGCGCATCCGAATCTTCTGCATCAACAGCGTGAACAGCGACTCATTTCAAAACAAGGGAGCGCATCCGTTTCATCGAAGTGGGATGCAGGCGCAGTACGACGCGTATGTAGCAAACGAAGTTTTCCCGTTCATCGACTCTCAATGCCAAACACCGGGTATCGGAATCGCGACGTTAGGGGCATCCCTTGGTGCTTATCATGCGGCTAACACCCTTTTCAAGCATCCCGACCGCGTGAAGCGTTGTTACGCGCTCTCGGGCATCTACGATATGCGAGACTCCATGGATGGGATGTACGATGACAATTTTTACTTCAATAACCCGGTCGACTATGTGGCTAACCAGACTGACCCATGGTATCTCCATCAGTACGCGAGCTGCGACATTCGACTGGTAACCGGGTGTGGTCCGTGGGAGAACAGCGGACCCACCTACCGAATGTCGGAGATTCTCAGGAATCGCGGCATTGCTCATCATCTGGACGACTGGGGCCCAGAAGGCGGTCACGAATGGCCCTACTGGCATCACCAGATGTGGGAGTACGTCGGCGCACACTACTAAAGAACCGTTTGCCTCGATCGGAGCGTTCAGTATGGCGACGAAGGTGACCGGCGGCTGCGCGTGCGGATCTATCCGCTATCAGCTCCTCGACGAGCCAATGTTCGTCCACTGCTGTCATTGCGACGACTGTCAGCGATTGACCGGCAGCGCATTTGTACTCAACGCGATCATCGAGGCTGAAGCGATCAAGCTGCTCCGCGGCGAGCCGATAGCCGTGCCAGTTCCGCGTGAGAACGGTCCGCACGATATCTACCGCTGCCCGACATGTCAGACCGCGCTCTGGAGCGATTACGGGCGCAGGCCCAATCTGCGGTTCGTGCGCGTGGGAACGCTCGACAAACCCGGCGCGCTAAAACCGGACGTGCACATCTACACTCGGTCGAAAGCGAAATGGCTAAAGCTGCCGAAGCGAACTCCGTCATTCCGGGATTACTACACCACCAGCAGAGTATGGCCCAAGGCGAGCTTTAAACGCCTCAACACTGCGCTTGGAAAGACGAAGAGCTGACTGTGCAGCCAACTCGTTACTCGACCGTGTTACTTCCACTAACTTCTTACTTCTCAGTCTGCAAGCGCAGTCAGAAACGCGCGTAAAGATCTTCTGGAAGCACAGCCGCGCGGGGTCAACGCGCAGTCACTTGATTTTTCTGCGTTATTTCGCGCGCGAGATGATACTCGTTAGGTGCTTCTGTTGCTTTGCTCGTTAGTGTTTTTCGCACTTTCGCTTCGGTTGAGGAAATCACTTCGGGCTGAACGCGGCGCAGACCGCTCGTCAGTCCGATCTTGGAGAAAGTCCAAATCAACCATTTCGTCGGGTCCCACTGCCATGGCTTCACTCCGTTACGATAATCGTGCTGAAACTCGTGGTGATAATTATGGTAGCCTTCGCCCATGGTAAACAGCGCCATGAAAAACGAATCGCGTGCAGTGCATCGCGTGGAATACGGCTGGCGCCCGAAAGAATGGCAGGCGGAGTTAATCAGGAATGTAGTATGTTGAAGCATGACGACCTTGGCCACGCCCCCAATCAGAAAACCACCGAGCGCCCCGATCCAGCCGTTCCAGAGCGCGCCGAGCAAAGTCGGCAGAACAAAACTTACCAGCACAGCGAGTAAATGAATATATTTGTGTTGCCACATCACCAACGGATCTTTTTTTAGATCGGCTACGTTATCGATCGGCGGTTCCGGCCACAGCTTGAACAGCATCCAGCCCATGTGGGCATGGAAAAATCCTTTGGTGATATCGTACGGGTCTTCTTCATGGTCGACGTGTTTATGATGCCGGCGATGATCGCTCGACCACATAAGGACTGAGTTTTCAAAGGCCGCTGCGCCGAAGATGAGCGTGAACAAACGCACCGGCAATCGCGCGCGAAAAGTCGCGTGCGTAAACAACCGGTGATAGCCAAGCGTGATACTGAACCCGGTCGCGATTCCTAAAACTGCAGCGATCGCGAAATAAAACCAATCGAACCCGAAATACCACAGATAAAGTGGGACCGCGGTGAGCGTTAAAAGAAGAGTTCCCATTAAGAACGCGCTCGTTGTCCAATTAATGCGATCGATGGGGATACGGAAAGTCATGTTATTTAGATTCTCATCGATCTCTGACGTTCGACGTTCGACCTCTGACTTTGGTCACTCGTCAGTGGGAAATTCAAGAAACGGGTCGGCCCAGCACAACATCTGCCTTGGTCCAGGTATGGACAGCGCCACAGTGCGTGCAGGTAAATTTTTGCCGCACCATTTTTGCTTCCGCCCAGAGTTTCTGCTCAATCGTGCGACCGGTGTCAGTGAGTTTCGAAGTGGAAGGACAACGCACGAGCAAACTTTTCAGATCGGCACCCTTCGGTTTCGGTTTCCGTCGCGGCGGATCGAAATAAAATCGCCTGGCCATGTCAGAGACGGTAAACAATCCGCGCCTTGGCGGTGTCGTAAGGTGACATCTGCATTCTCACACGATCACCCACCGTCAGGCGAATGAAACGTTTGCGCATTTTGCCCGAAATATGCGCGAGGACAAGATGATCGTTCGCAAGCGCGACCCGAAACATTGTTCCGGGCAATACGCTCATAATCGTTCCCTCCAACTCGATCGCCTTTTCAGAGTCAATCATTGTCAATGTCTTAGCGGCTCAACTGTAGGGGATGCTCTTAGCACCCGTTGTTAAGGAAGCAGCCTGCTTCCCCTACAGAGTAACCGAATTTAGCGGCGATTATTCGCGAATGATCGTCGACCACCGCCACCACCGCCACCACCACCGCCGCCGCCATAAGGACGCGGACGTTCTTCGCGGGGGCGTGCTTCATTTACAGTTAGCGCGCGGCCGTTGAGTTCCTGGCCATTAAGCGCGCTCATCGCGGCACTGGCTTGCGCATTGTCATTCATCGTGACGAACGCGAACCCGCGCGATTTGCCAGTCATACGGTCCATCATAAGACGGACTTCGTTTACCTGGCCATGTTGTTCGAACAGATCTTGAAGATCGTTCTCGGTGCTCTCAAAGGAGAGATTACCTACGTACAGTTTCATTTGTGTTTGAATTTGGAAAAACTAAGCAGCTACAGAGCCGTTCCCGGGAATCGAGTTTCAAACCACCAATGAGCGACGCTCACCTGACGATCTTCCGTGCAGTGAAGTTAAACAGAGTAATCCAATAAGCGCGCACTATCGCAGTGATCGAGCGGAATACAACCTATCATTTCAACGAATGTTCGGGGGCTGTTATCGAAAGCTGTGATAAGCGCGTCTCACAACTAGGCGATACTCCATTCTAACCGCGAGCGTAGAGCACGCGTCCCGCTTGCGACTGATGGGCGTTGAGGTCTGCCTCGGCGATTTATCGATCCGCGGTATTCGTTGTAACCCCAGAGCTGTCCTGAGCGGAAGTGAATGGACGTGTCGCCTGTGATGTTGGCGCGCGAAGCGTGGTGCATAGGCGGAATCACATCGTCAGGTGTCATTTTTTCTCTCGATCTTCACGATTTTTCCAGTGCGTCCGTCCGCAAGTCTGATCGAGTGACCCATGTCCGCGGCGAGAAGCGCTTTGCCAGTCGGAGAAATCCAACTGACCGCGTCGGGTTCGAGATCAAGTTCATCAACACCGACGACCGTATACGTTTCGGTCACGCCTTTCGTATCTTTCACGGTTACGGTTGCGCCGAAAGCCACGCTGTTCGATTCCGGGTCCGGAGGATCGACAATATGGACCGACGACAGAATGTGCTCTAACTGCAAAATGCGTTCCTTGTCGGCGTTCGACGTGCGAAGCTTCTGCAGTTCATCATGCAAACGCTTCGCGCCACGCCCAGTGATATAATTGATCGCTCCCGGCGGCAGCCCTGACGCCGATCGCTTTCGTCCGCTACGCTCCGGACGATCGACATCTTCTTTAATAAATGCCCTGCTCACCTTCCCATCATCTTCTACTTGTTAAGTCTTTGAAACTCGCTCGCCTCTCGGCTTGCTCTCTTCTACCTCGTCACTTTACCTTCTATTGCGGCGTCCCGCGCGTTCCATTCTTGTGACTTTCGTTCGCGCGCTGCTCATTCAGCAAACTATTGCAGTCGCCGGATTGTTCTTGAATGCTCCTTAACGCGCGGTAAATCCGCCGTCGACCATCATACTGTGGCCGGTCACAAACGACGCCTTATCGGAACACAGCCACAGAACAGCTTCCGCAACTTCCTCCACCCGCCCGAGGCGTCCGATGGGATGAAACGTAGTCAGGTCGTCCTTTTTCACG